>JAOTWF010000123.1 GCA_029863005.1 Gammaproteobacteria bacterium
GCGCAGGATTTCTGCACGGTGCCGCCACCGGAAAAAACGGGATCTACGGTATGAGGCATAGCGCCGGCAATGCGATTCGCGGGTTGAGCTGGTGTTTCGAGCAAGCGGAGCTAGATTGCATTTGAAGTCTCGTCTTCAACAAGCACGCAGTACCATTACCTGGTGTTATTAACTCCTTGTTCCCGCTATGAAGTTATAATGGGTGCCACAAAGTATTTGACCTTCCCACGGTTGGAAGGTCTAAGGTATTACCGGATTCCAGCCAGGAGATTCTTATGGAAATAAGCGAAACCCGCTTTTCCGTGAAAGGCATGAAGTGCGGCGGCTGCGTGGCGAAAGCCACCGAGGCAGTGTCGAAACTGCCCGGTTACCAGGCGTGCGCATTCGACCTCAAGACCGCAACCGCCGTGGTAACAGGCAGCGTCGACCCGCAGGCCGTGGTCCAAGCGCTGAACCAGGCCGGTTACCCCGCGGAAGTCGTTAATGGCTGACGCACTGGCGCAACGAGGCCCGACATGACCGCATCGGATCCGGCGCCGGTAGCCACCCACCGGCTCTCCATTTCCGGCATGAGCTGCGCCGGTTGTGTCGCCACGGTCGAAAATGCGCTGAAAAGTGTCCCGGGCGTGACCGAGGCCACCATCAATTTTGGCGAGCACACTGCGACGGTGAGCGGCAGCGTCGATGCCCGTGCACTGGTGGACGCGGTCACGGCCTCCGGTTACGGTGCCACGGAGCTGCGCGGCGCCGAGGATGAATCGGAAAAGGAGGCGGCGGAGCTTGTGCATTACCGCGCGTTGCTGCGCAAGTTCATTGTCGCCGCGGTGGTGGGCTTCCCCCTCATGCTGGCCGAACCGCTCGGTCTCATGCCCATGCTCGATACCGCCTCCGGCCGGCTGTTTTGGCTGGCGATCGGCGCAATCACCCTCGGCGTGCTCATCTATGCCGGGGGTCATTTCTTTCGCGGCGCGTGGAAGGCCTTCCGCGCCCACAATGCCAACATGGACACGCTCATCGCGCTTGGCACCGGCGCGGCTTGGGTCTATTCCATCCTGGTGGTTATTTTCCCTGATCTGATTCCCAGCCTTGCGCGTCATGCCTATTTCGAGGCGGCGGCCATCATTATTGCGTTGATTAATCTTGGCCAGGCACTGGAGATGCGCGCCCGCGGCAAGACTTCTGAGGCGATCAAGCGCCTGATCGGGCTGCAACCGAAGACGGCACGCGTCGTGCGTGATGGCAAAGAATTGGACATCCCTATTTCGGAAGTCGGCCTGGATGAAACCCTGCGGGTACGCCCCGGTGAAAAGATTCCTGTGGACGGCGTGATCATCGAAGGCCACTCCAGCGTGGACGAGTCCATGCTCACCGGCGAGCCGATGCCGGTCGAGAAAAAAGCCGGTGACGAGGTCACCGGCGGGACTCTGAACAAATCCGGCAGCTTCCTGTTCCAGGCCAAGCGCATCGGCGCCGATACCGCGCTGGCGCGGATCATCGAAATGGTGCGGCGCGCGCAGAGCACCAAGCCCGCTATCGGACGTCTCGCCGACAAAATCTCCGCCGTGTTCGTGCCGGTAGTGCTGATCATTGCGGTATTCACCTTCCTGGCATGGTTCAATCTTGGGCCTGAGCCGAAACTCTCTTACATGCTGGTCGCGACCATGACGGTGCTCATTATTGCTTGCCCCTGTGCGCTGGGCTTGGCCACGCCGATCTCGATCATGGTTGGTGTCGGCAAGGCCGCCGAGTACGGCATTCTCATCCGCAACGGCGAAGCCCTGCAGCAGGCCGGCAAGCTCACGACCGTGGTTCTGGACAAGACCGGAACGATCACCGAGGGACGACCGACCGTGACGGCCCTCGTGCCTGCGCCGGAGTGGGACGAAACCCGATTGCTTACTTTGGCGGCGAGCATCGAGACGGGTTCGGAGCATCCCTTGGCCGAGGCCATTGTCGCGAATGCGAAGGCCAAGGGCCTATCGTTTCCCCCCGCTAATCATTTTGAGGCGATAGCGGGGCACGGCGTGTCGGCGACGGTGGATGGCAAGCAGGTGTTGTTCGGTAATTTACGGCTCATGAAAAAAAATAATATTAATACGGAAAGTCTGAGAGGGCGCGCCGAGGAACTGGCGGTGCGCGCTCAGACGCCGATGTTTCTCGCGGTCGACGGTGTTATGGCCGGAATCGTCTCCGTGGCGGATCCCATCAAACCGGATTCCAAGACTGCGATCGCGCGCCTGCATGCAATCGGGCTCAAGGTGGTCATGATCACCGGCGACAACCGCGCCACCGCCGAGGCCGTGGCGCACGAGGTGGGCGTGGACGAGGTCTTGGCCGAAGTGTTGCCGGGCGACAAGGCCGACAAGGTGTCAGGGTTGCAGCAGCGCGGCGAGATCGTCGGCATGGTGGGGGACGGCATCAACGATGCGCCGGCGCTGGCCCAGGCCGACGTGGGTTTCGCCATCGGCACGGGCACCGACATTGCCATCGAATCCGCTGATGTCGCCCTCATGCGGGGTTCGTTGCACGGCGTGGCCGACGCCATTGCCATTTCGCTCGCCACCGTGCGTAACATCAAGCAGAACCTGTTCGGTGCTTTCATTTACAACACCCTCGGAATTCCGGTCGCGGCCGGTGCGCTGTTCCCGTTCACGGGGCTGTTGCTCAATCCGATCATTGCCGGTGCGG
>JAOTWF010000124.1 GCA_029863005.1 Gammaproteobacteria bacterium
GCCCTGGTAGGTTTCGAGATGCGTCTGCGCGATCTTCACCGCGTCTTCCGTCGATTCCGCCAATAACGGCACCAGCGTTTCGGCCAGGCACACCAGGTTCCACAAGCCGATGCCCGGCTGGCTGTTATAGGCGTAGCGCCCGTGGCGATCGATCGAACTGAATACGCGCTCGTGCGCGTACCCGTCCATAAAGGCACAGGGGCCGTAATCGATGGTCTCGCCGGCGATGGACATGTTGTCGGTATTCATCACCCCGTGAATAAACCCGAACTGCATCCAGCGCGCGATCAACCGTGCCTGGCGCGCGATCACCGCCGCGAGCAAGGCCACGCAGGGCTGTTGCGCCGCGGCCAGCTCCGGGTAGTTGCGCGCGATGACATAGTCCGCGAGCTTTTTCACGGCCGCGACATCCCCGCGCGCAGCGAAATACTCGAACGTCCCCACCCGCACAAAGCTCGCGGCCACGCGCGTAATCACCCCGCCCGGAAGCTCGCGCTCGCGCGCCACCGATTCGCCCGTGGCGACCGCGGCCAGCGCCCGCGTGGTCGGCACACCGAGCCGATGCATCGCCTCGCTCACCAGGTATTCGCGCAGCACCGGCCCCAGCGCCGCGCGGCCGTCGCCGCCACGGGAAAAGGCCGTGCGCCCGCTGCCCTTCATCTGAATATCAAACCAGGCCCCGTCCGCCGTGCGGATCTCGCCAAGCCAGATCGCCCGCCCGTCGCCGAGCTGCGGAACAAAGCTGCCGAATTGATGGCCCGCATACGCCATCGCCACCGGCGCGGCCCCGGGCGGCAGCGCGTTACCGGAGAAGAGCTGCGCCAGTTCCGCCTCGCTGTCGTCCTCCACCACCATGCCCAGCTCCCGGGCCAGCGCGTGATTGAACTGGATCAGCGTCGGCTGTTTCACCGGCGCGGGGTGCGCCTTGGCAAAGAAGTCATCGCCCAGATCAATGAATCGATTTTCAAAAGGAATGTGGATCACGTTTCAAGTACCGTCAGCACCAGACCGTATTTTTTAATCCCTCTGTCCCCTTTTATCTTCGCTCCCTACCCCGCCAGCACCGGGTAATCGGTATATCCCTTGGGCCCCGGCGTGTAGAACGTCGCCCCGTCCGGGGTGTTCAGCGCCGCGCCGGTTTTCCACCGCCACACGAGGTCCGGATTGGCGAGGATCGGCCGCCCGACGGCGATCAGATCGCACTTGCCCGCGGCCAGGTCGCTCTCGGCACGCGCGGCATCGTAGCCGCCGGAGAGGATCAGCGTGCGTTTGAACTCTTTCCGGAAAGTCGCCTTCATGGAAGCCGGCACCGGCGGCGCACCCTGGGGCGAGTGATCCACGAGATGGATATAAACCAGCCCGCGGGCGTTGAGCTGCTGCGCCAGCCAGGTGTACTCCGCTTCCATCGCCGGGTACAGCGGCATGTCGTTGAACACGCCAAACGGCGAGAGCCGTATGCCGACCCGGTCCTTGCCGATGGCACCGATCACTGCCTCGGCCACCTCGAGCACGAAGCGCGCGCGGTTCTCGATCGGACCACCGTAGCGATCCGTGCGCTGATTCGAGTTCGGGCGGATGAACTGCTCCAGCAGATAGCCGTTGGCGCTGTGCAGCTCGATGCCGTCGAATCCCGCCGCCACGGCGTTTTTCGCGGCCTGCACATATTCGGCGATGGCGGCCTGGATGTCCGCCTCGGTCATCGCCTGCGGCACGGGATGCGGCTTCAGGCTCTCGGCATCGGTGTACATCTCGCCGGCAGCGGCCACGGCCGATGGCGCCAGCACGCGCGCGCCCGCGGGCAGGTTGAGCGGATGCGCAATGCGCCCGCAGTGCATGAGCTGCATGAATATTTTCGCGCCCTTGGCGTGTACTCCCTCGGTAACGGGCTTCCACCCCGCCACCTGCGCCGGGGAGAAGATCCCCGGAATCCGCGGGTAACCCAGCCCGTTCGGCGACGGCGACGTGCCTTCGGTGATGATGAGACCGACGGAAGCCCGCTGGGCGTAGTACTGCGCCATGAGTGCGTTGGGAATGTTATCGATGGCGCGGTTGCGCGTCAGCGGGCACATGACGAGGCGATTCTGCAGTTTCAGCGGACCCAGAACCGTTTCAGAAAACAGGAGTGACATGATTAATCCTCAATAGAGACGTGGGCGGGACGGAGTTGGTTGGGCCATTATATCTCGTGGCAGTTATTTAACTGGATAATCCAGTTATCGAGCCTGCCTCCCTTTAATTCCTCATTTATTTCGCCCCACCTCGTTATTACGCCTAAGGAATCGATTTTCAAAGGGAATGTGGATCACGTTTCAAGTACCGTCAGCACCAGACCGTATTTTTTAATCCCTCCGTCCCCTTTTATTAGTCTAACCCGGATTTTTTCTCTCTTTTCACGTTAACTCTTATAATTAGCAGGAATACAGGATCGCCAATACGAGGGAACGCGTGAAAAAAATTATTCTTATCTTCGTTTTAGTGCTGGTCGCTGCGATCGGCGCCGGACTTTACTACCTCTTCACCAACCTGGACGCCATTGTAAAGGCCGCCATTGAAAAGGCCGGCTCGCAAACCACGCAAACGGCGGTGCGCGTGGACAGCGTCAAAATCGTCTTGAGCGAGGCCGCCGGCACGATCAAGGGTCTCTCGATTGCCAATCCCAAGGGGTTTGAT
>JAOTWF010000069.1 GCA_029863005.1 Gammaproteobacteria bacterium
TCGTGGCGCTGATTATTTTGCGCTTCTTCCAACAACAGCTTGTCTTTCTTCAGCTGTTCAATGAATCCCGTTTGTTGTTCAATCGTCTGGGCATGTTTTTCCAGCCAAGTTTTCTGGCTTTCGATGGTCCGCTCAAAATCTTCTATCATGGGCTGCCACATCGGGGAATGATTTAGGATCTTTTTTTGCAAGCTGACGCGTGCGCGAATTGCCAAGTTTGGTGCCCTCGACTGCGCTTCGAGAGTGACGAGAAACGCGTTGACCTGTTTTTGGATTTTAGGCCATAGCTGTTCCCATGCATGCGGGGGTTGACAAGTGGGCAGTGGGGCGGCGCCAAAAATACATTCAGCGACAGCGTCCGGATAGAGTTCCGGGTAGTGATCCGCCTTGAGTGCTTTAACCAGAGGCCGCGCATCCTTGCCACTGCCGAGCAACAGGCCGGCGCACCAGGACAGAAAATAAAACTCCTCGGTACGAACCCCTTCCGGTGGCAACCCGTTAGCATGGTCCGGATGCGGGTTTGGCACACGAGGGTCGGAGGAGTGACCTTGTTTGAGAACGCGAAGCCCGTCCCTCAGCACCTGATAGGCGTCAAGTGAAACCGAGGTGGGACTCATGCGGTAGAAGGCGAGGACCTCTCGAACCGCACCGAAATGTGCACCTGTGCGTGCTATCCGCTGCCAGAGAAGCCAATCCGGCAATCTCTGGATCGAAGTATCGAAACCTCCGACCGCCTCCACGAGCGACTTGCGGACAATACAGGCATGGACATTAAACGCAGCGCGGCGCGCCAAAATCGGAAACAGATCTCCGGTGGGCGGAGAGTACTTCTCAACAACGCGTGTGCCATCAGGAGCAACTCGGGCTGATCCACAATGAACGGCATCCAATTCCGGGTGAGCAATGAGCTCGCTCGTCATACGTTCGAGATATACAGGAGCGATCCAGTCATCGGCGTCGAGAAACAGGAGCCAATCGTACCGAGCCTTAGCGATCCCGGTGTTCCGGGCAGCGCTCTCGCCGCCGTTGGGCCGGCGAGTCAAGCGGATACGGGAATCTTTCTTGATAAATTTCCCCGCGACGATGGCCGTTCGATCGCTCGAGCCGTCATCCACCACAATCGCCTCCCAGTTCGGACTGGTTTGAGCCAACAGTGAATCGAGCGTCTCCGCGATCGTTTTAGACGCGTTGTAAGCTGGTATGACCACAGACACATTCACGATATAGGCTCCCAAAATTTACAAATCAGTCATTTACTTCGATGCAAACTAAAACCATAAAGGAGACGAAGAGGATTCGATTGCTGAATTCTTGCCTATGGAAATTGTTATCGAAATCTCTTTTCAACAGTATCGAATCGCTCCTAACTCAACTCAGCCTCCTGAATTGAGGCACTCGCGGTAATATTCGATCGACATCTGGGCG
Organism: Gammaproteobacteria bacterium; assembly: GCA_029863005.1. GTDB lineage: Bacteria > Pseudomonadota > Gammaproteobacteria > Acidiferrobacterales > Sulfurifustaceae > Sulfuricaulis. The sequence goes on from JAOTWF010000069.1 coordinate 1,426, forward strand.
ATATGGGTATCGGTAAATGACTCCTCGATCGTACGGCGGGCAGCCACCCCAAGCCTTTCACGCAGAGCCTTGTCTTCGATCAAGCGCGCGAGGCTGGCAACATACGACCCGGGATCCCCGCTCCTGGCGAGCAGTCCATTCTCACCGTCACGAATGAGTTCGGGCATCCCGCCTTGGTTGGAGCTGACGATGGCTCGGCCAGCGGCCATCGCCTCCAGGCAAGAATACGGGCAGTTCTCCCATAGGCTGGGGAGCACAAAAATATCAGCGGCGCGCAAGCACGAGCGTATTTCCATAAGGCTTAGTTTGCCCAAGTAATGCACCGAACCTCTTAACTTCTTTCCCTTCAGATACGGAAGCAGGATGTTGGCCATATAATTGAATAAGTCCTGTCCCGCGAACACAAAGGCGACTTCGTACCGCTCCAAGATTGAGGCAGAAATCTCTTTGCAAAGATGTATGCCTTTACGCTGTTCCATGCGACCAGAGAAAAAAATCATCAGTCGATTGGAAGGCAGCTCGAACTTGCGGCGGACATCCACTCGCTCGGTCTTATCAAACAGTTCGAGATCGATACCGTTGGGTATTACACGAATAAGTCTCCGGATACCTAGCTTTCCCCGAGCCTCGTCTGCAAGAAACCTTGAGCAAGTGCTGTACATCTTAGCCTTCAAAATGCCAAGCTTCTCCACGAACGAACAGAGGCGGATATCTGCACGTTTTACATCGTAGAACGGCATGATTAGGCGCGCCGGTGAGTGGAATTTGACGAGCGTTCTTGCATGCGAAAAGTTATTAATCAGCAAGCCTTCGGCTCCACATTCAGGCATTTCTATTAAATCGTAGTTGTGCTCGCGTCTTAAAGTCTTGATGCCTTGGAACATTGATAATGCGTTTTCAAGCCGATTTTTTGTCCACCAAAGCTGGTATTTCCCGAGCCGCTGAAAACTTCGCATTAAAAAACTATCGCTTCGAAAGCGGTAAACCCTTACACCATCGTGCTCATCAGATCGAAGACGCGTGGATACGGTCGCTCCCGCAAGTACATGTACTTCATGTCCCAATTTGACCAGCGCACGCGCCTGGTACCACGTATACGTGCCGATACCGCCGAAACCGGTCTCGGGCGGATACTCGAATGACATGAGGGCGATTTTCATCGGACGCGTTATATCGTGCTACTCAAAAAAGCGATTGATAATTGCTTCTGGAGAACATCCTCATTGCGTGAAAGTGTTGACGGCGTGTATGTCGTCATATATGTCCCCTGAAACGCCCAATCAGAAATGCTGCGCCTCGTGCCACATTTTTTTTTGTGTGCGATAGCAAAAATTGCGTGGCACGCCGTGGATTATGCAGCGCCTTGCCAATCAACCGGAGATTCTCGACGAACGATTGCATAAGAATGTCTCCGAATTTTCTGACACTCGATGCTTCCGTCCGGAGACAGGCCCGAAGGCGGGATTCGAGAACTAGAACAAGCTGCTGTGCGTCACGGGAAACGGCTTCCGGTATCCTCGCGAGTAATTCCTGGCGCATACGGTCGTGACCGATGGTTCCAGAAGGATTTGGTAACGAGCTGCTCCCTTCTATCCGCTCACTCATCAGTGCTGGAAAGGTGACGGCGATCCATCCGACTGCCATGATCGTATTGACCAAGTCATGAGTTTCATATCCACCGAATAAATTGCTACGAAACCGCTTCGCCTCCTCGATTGCTTCTGTTCGGATCGCGGTAGCGGGGACTGTCTCATTGGTCAGCAGTTGGTATGGAAAGGCGGGGCAAGGCCTGGCGACGAAACGGTTGTTGCCGCCGATAAATTGCATCCACGACGACACTATCCCGACGCTCGGACAGCGCTGCATGACCGACTCACAAGTCTCGACCCAGCTAGGTTGCAGCCTGTCTGCAGAATCTAGGAACACAAATGCGACAGGATTCGTGCCGGCAGTCAACACCATCTCAATACATAAGTTCTTCGCCTCTGAAGGCGAACGCTCGGACATCTCCCAAACCTGCCAGCCCGTGGCTTTGGCTTGCTGCATTGCACGACTTGGTCTGTCATCCTGCATGTTCACCAACAGGACTACCGCAACCGGCTGGCGCGTCTGTTGTCTGATCGATGTCAGGCAATCGTCCAACAGTTCGCCATGCTCATGGCAAGTGACAACAATAGCTATGCCGTTTGCTGACGTAGCGTTCGGGGAACGCTCAACTGACTTTTCTTTGAGCGGCCGGCCTGTCCAAGGGAGGTTAACAGGCAAACTTAATGAGCTTGTGGGCCCCTGCCGCGCAATATGCACTCGCGCCGCTATGTGTTCCTCTGCGATTTTTTTGTTGTTAAGAAGTTCGCGGATAGCCTGCGAAGCCGCGTGTCCTATAGACGCCAAGGCGTCTGGTGGCGTCTTCAGCGCGCGTTCCAGTGCCGTGGCCAAACCTTCTCTGCCAGATTCGGATGCAAGCCAGCCTGTTTGGCCATCTTCGATCATCTCCGCCATCCCGCCATCCCGCGAGGCGATCACCGGCAGCCCTGATGCCATCGCCTCGATGCATGTGTTGGGGAAATTCTCCCAGCGGGACGGGACGACTGCAGCGCGTGCCTGAACCAAGAATCGCGAGAGCTCTGCCCGCCCACACGAGGGATGAAAACTAAATCTATTCTTCATGCAATCAGGGATGCGCATGTTGATGAACTCCAGGACCGAGAGGGTAGCGGTATAGGGGAGATCAGCGCCGACAAATTCAAATCGAACCGACGGGTATTCATCCGACACCGCTACGGCAGCATCTACCCACTCAACGATCCCTTTGCGGGGCTCGAGCCGGCCAACATAGAGAATTGTCCCATCCCTCCATACCTGATTACTCCGCTCGAGCAATTGTGTGTCTCCAACGGGATAACGGAGAACGGTGATGGATCTGGGTTGTAGACCATAATGTTCCTCCACCTGCCGGGCGAGATAGTGGCTAGGGCAAAACAGCGCATCGGCTGCAGCGATGCTGTAATCCTCCATGCGCTTCCGGGGGAAGTAATCAGGGCGAGCTATGTCCCATTCGTTGTAGCGGAAAATGAACTCGGTCGGGGAATGCAGGAAAACGACACATGGAGGGCGCCTTTGCGGTCCGAGCCCAAGGGCGCGTCGCAACTGGAAGTAGTAGAGCGGAGCGGCCCATTCTTGCGACTCAATGATGTCGATTCCTTCCTGTTCGACCAGAGTTTCTGCATATAGACCGGCCTGCCACGAAAAGCGCTGCGAGGGAAAGTCAGACTGCGCTAGTCCTTGGAGCACTTTGACTGACGACGCAGGATCTCCTCTTCCATTAGCGATTGGGAGCCTCTCATTCATTGGAATGCGATGAACTATCAACCGACCGCTGCAAGACTCAACGGTCCGGTCAGCGGCGCCACTCCATAACGGCGCGATGACATGCACGAATTCCCCGGCGTCAGCCAGCAGGCGCGAAATATGGTACACATAGGTACCAATTCCCCCCGGCGGGATTAGTGCGGGAGGATATTCCGGACAAAAAATTAGATGCCTCATAAGGTTGATCGATGATAAGTCAAGAAGCGTTTTCTCATAACTTATTCCTACTCACTCAGGAAAAACAACAAGAGCCCTGCTTTAAAATTTATTCACACTGGCCTCGTTAATCGGGTCATTCCGTGATATGGAATGCTTTCTTAGGCTCCCCTGGCATAGACATTGTTTCAGGGATCGCTCTTGCTTGCCTCTCCCGTCATCACTTTTTGATATTGAGCACAAATTGTATCCGGTGGTCCGTGGGCCAATATTTGGCCGTATTGAAACCAAAGAACTTCGTCACAGAACCGCTGGATTGGATCCATTTCGTGCGAGACAAGCAAAATAGCACAACCGTTCGCTTTAAATTCCTCAATAGACTGAAGACATTTTTTTTGAAACGCCGCATCTCCGACCGACAGGACTTCATCGATTAACAAGATGTCGGGGCCTGTATGAATAGCCACGGAAAATGCAAGTCGCAATTTCATGCCGCTGCTGTATGTCCTGAAGGGGTTATCGATAAACTCCTCAAGTTCGGCATAGGTGACAATTGAGTCGAAACTGCGTACCACTTCGCGTCTCGTCAGACCCGATATGACACCACTCAAGAAAACGTTGTCTCGGCCGGTCAGGTCCGGGTGGCACTCAGCGCCAAGATCGAGTAATGCACTGATTCTGCCACGTGTGTTTACACTGCCTTCATCGGGTATTCCGACTCCTCCGATAAGTCGCAGGAGGGTAGATTTTCCTGCTCCGTTGTGTCCAATTAAGCCGACCATATGTCCGGGGGTAACTTCAAGGCTTACTTGTCGTATAGCCCAAAATTCTCCCGCTGGTTCCATGTTGCGAAATTTTCGCGCGAAAACTTGTTTTAGCTTTGAAGGCCGGTCAGGATGGTACAAGCGGAATTTTTTCCCAAGGCCGTGAACAATAATGTTTCCAGTCATCTAGAGTTCCTCAGCGAAGCGGTGACTAATCTTTACAAATAACTTATAACCGGCAATGACTAGTAACAATGCGATCAGCCCAAGGCTCAAAAGAGAATTCCAGCTTGGTGGCAAGCCATGAATGAGCGGATTTCGAAAGGCATCGAGTAACGGAACGAGTGGGTTTAAGCTATAGAGTGTCTGGAATTGTGGGGGAACCTTACTGACTTCATAAAAAATAGGTGTCAAGAAGAAGAACACCTTTAGGAGAACATCGATTATATAACCTACGTCGCGGTAGAGGACGCTGACAGCGGCCCCGAAATACGCAAGTCCGACGGTAAGGACGAACTGGACGATTATGACTATAGGCAAAGCCAATAAGGCCACGCTTGGCTGGCTGCCATCAAACAACAATATCACTGCAAGGATCGGAAAGGCCAGCAGGAGGTGGATTAAATTGCCCATCACGGACACTAGCGGGAGCACAGCAAGCTTGAACTGTGGCCGCCTGACTAAATCGCGATTGCTACGGGCTATGGAACATGCTTCCACCACGGACGATTGGAACCACATGTAGACCAGCATCCCTATCAAGGTATAGGACGTAAATCTGGAGGTGCCTACATCAAGCACGACATTAAAGAGGAAATAGAAGACGCCGACAAACAAAAGTGGGTTTACAAGAGTCCATGCGAATCCAAGAACCGTTCCTTCATAGCGGATCTTCATATCGCGCATGACTAATTCGCGCAAAAGGTCTCTAAGCTGAATTAACTCAGCGTGTTTCATAGGAAATTACCAAATGATATTGTCATTTTTATAAATCTTATCAAGCAGCGATTCTGTATAACTCAATCGACGTTGATACATGTTCTCGTAGATATCAAACAATTTAGGAGACTGATGTTCTCTACTTGCAGCAATATTCTTAATAATTAGCTGCTCGCTAACAGTACCCAGTTTTATATTTTCGTATTTATCGGCCTGATCCTTCACCATGATCATCTTGAACGGTTTCAAAACACTAATTAGTAAATTCCGATAAAAATGCCACATTATGAGATGACGAGGGTCAAAGAATGCTGCTTGAAACAAAAGTTTCATGCTTTTCAAAGATTGACCATTACTTCTGGCCCTTGCCTGCAAATAAAAATATTGCCTGCCAAGGGACCACCGGAATATAACCCAGGGAATTATAGGTCGTCGTTGCTTGCAATCGATCATAGTCAAATAAAACGCTCGTGCCATTGAACTATGCTGCGACGACAGAGTGGAATCGGATTGTCTATATCCAATCAGAAATTCCTTAACAACGCGAAATTCGTATTTTTCAGCAAGACGGAGGTAGAGATCGAGATCCTCACACCCTTGAACATTGTGCTTTAAATGTGCAGTGGTATATCCACCAACATGCTCGAAACATGACCGACGAATCAATGGCACGCTCGCGGAGCCTATAAAGTTTCTAAATATCAGTGCGGCATAAATATTATTTGGCAAGTCAAAAGCATAATGACCACCTGTTAAACATCCGCTTTGATCAATGTAAACAGCCCACGCATAGACCAAACCTACGCATGGTTCCACTTCCATCAAGCAGCGTATTTGCAATTCTATTTTGCGGGGGTACCAAATATCGTCTGCATCGAGAGGCGCAATAAACTCGCCTTGAGATTCTGAAATCGCCCTGTTACGAGCAGCTGCAATTCCACGGTGGGATTGCTGAAACAGCCTAACGCGACGATCCCGCAGCGATATAGCGTGTACAATTTCTGCGGTTCGATCATGAGAACCGTCGTCGACCACCAAAATTTCGATATTTTTATAAGTTTGGGAGCAAGCTGATTCTATCGCCTGCAGGATGAATGATTCCGCGTTAAATGCAGGAACAATTACTGATACCAGAGGTTCGGACAACTTAGCCTTACTCACTGACCGTGCCCCGACTAAATTACTGCACGGCACAAACAACGCATCCCTGTGGAAAGGCCGCAGAAACTGATATTTTTTATAAAGCCAGAGGTCCGTATTTGGCAGGTAACATTTGAATCTACTCGTCCATTTTACAAATAACAATGAACGTGAACTCTAGGTCACGTCATTCTAAGCGCTTCAAGGACTTATTGCCGATTTCGAAGATTATTCTTAAAGTGTTGGCCCAGCGTATCCTAACAAATATTCCTTCGCCGAAATCGCCAAGAGCGGTATGTGCCTGCTTAAGCTGGCCTGTGGAAGGAACCAACTTAAAAATGAATGGTAGCGGGGGCAGGATTTGAACCTGCGACCTTCGGGTTATGAGCCCGACGAGCTGCCAGACTGCTCCACCCCGCAACAGGACGCGAAGTCTAACGGCCAGCCCGGGTTAATTCAAGGAAAAAACAGGGACTTAACTTGATCTGATCAGCGCTTTGGAAGGAAATGTGCTGACAACTCGAAAATATTAGGGCAGCGCTTCGCCCGATATGACCAATTGGCGCTGCTGCAGGATATCAACGCAATAAATGTATGCTATCCAGCCCAGGAAGCCACTGGCGAGGTTTGCCAGCGCGTTTACCAGCAAGGGGCTCTCCGCGGGAAGAAGACCGGTCACCAGCGCCGGCACCAGCACCAGCAGCGCCAGAAACATGGCGTGAGCAATCCGGGTCCAGGCGACCTGCAACGAGACTTTCAGGCTGGGCAACAGACGGAAATCACGCTGCACAAAAACAACCGGGAGCCAGTAAACGAACACAAAACCCAACAGAGCTGTCATCGGACCGAATGTCGACGCCAGCAGTTGCATCAGGTCTTTGAAATCTGATCCCGTGAGCATCAAAACCACCAGGACCAGCACATTCATGGTCAGGGCAAACAGTAATCCTGCCTTGAGCGTCAGCCACACAAAGCTGATAAAAACTGGTTTCCCCGCGCGGACGATTTCCATCACTGACAGGGTGCTACGGCCTTGCGTCAATGCATGAAAAGCACCGGCCTGCAGGTAAAAAAATGCCATCAGAGCGGTGGCCGTCAGAAATACTGCCAGCAATGATTGCAGCGGTGCGGCCTCGGCCGGCACGCGCCATTGCAGTGAAAACAGCAGGGCCATCTGCGCCGCCAGAACAAACCAAATGCCCGGGCTCAACAGGGCCCGGATGGTGGCGTGCAAACGCATTGCCCCCTCGGTCTGACCGGAGGGATTGTCGCGAGTAATTTCTTCCATCAGTCAGATATTCTGGGAGTGGAATTTCTGAATTCAACCAAAGTTGTAATGCTTTTTGACCGGGCTCAGGATTTCCCAGGTGCAGGACAGGCCGGCAGGAAACGATACCAGGTCATTTTCAACTATTTTTACCGGTTCCCCCCCATCGGGCGTCACGATGACCTCTCCTTCCAGGATGTAACAGGTCTCCTTCTCATCGTAGGTCCAGGGGAACTTGGAGACATCCCGGGTCCAGATCGGCCAATCATAAACGCCGATGACCTCCAGCTTCATGGGTGACGGGTCGTGCTCAATGAATATTTCCATGAAAAATCCCCCTCCTTCCGGTGAGCATGCCATTCTAGTCGCCGGGCCAAACCCGGGCAACGCGCTCGCGTCCGGACCGGCGATTGGTCGGTCGTTCCCGGCGGTTTGTCGGCCCGGCTTCCCGACTGGATATACCGGCTCGAGTGCACGCTATAATCATCTACAAATACCGTGAAAGGCAGACACGGCTCGATTCTGCCGCCGTGAGCTGTATAGCGTGAGCTTTCCCCGTTTTTCCAAGGACCCGCGTACCGAGCAGTCGCTCCGACATTCGGTGCGTGATGGCGTGGCCTATTCCGTCATGGTCGGTGCCGGCGAACATTACATCTCGGCATACGCCCTGTTCCTGAAAGCCAGCGCCGCACAAATCTCCTGGCTCGTGGCCTTCCCCTCACTGGTCGGCTCACTCGCCCAGCTGTTCTCAGCCTGGCTGGCGAGCCGCATTGGAAGGCGCAAGGGTATCATCCTGTTCGGTGTGGCGCTGCAAACCCTCATGTGGTTGCCGATGATCTGGCTGCCTTTTTTCTTTCCCGCACACGCCGTTTCAATTCTCATCGTGTGCGTGGCGTTTTATTTCGCCGGCAATCACTTGTCCACGCCAGTGTGGAACAGCCTCATGGGCGATCTTGTGCCCGCACGGAAGCGTGGGCGTTTCTTTGCGCGCCGCACCCGGATCATGAGCATGATGAATTTTCTGGCTATTGTCAGCGCCGGCCTGCTATTGCATGCGTTCGAATCCGAAGAAAAGGTGCAACTGGGGTTCATGCTGGTTTTTACCCTCGCGGCACTGGCGCGGCTCTATTCCGCCATGCAACTTGCACGTATGCACGACCCCGAGCATGTGCCAGCCCCCATCGACTGGCCGACGTTGCCCGGCTTGTGGCAAAGAATGCGCGGGTCGGATTCCATACGTTTCACTTTTTTTTTCGGCGCCATGCAATTTGCGGCTGCCATCGCTGCACCCTTCTTCGTGGTCTATATGCTGCGCGATCTCGGCTTTTCCTATCTCCAGTACATGTCGGCCACGGCGCTCGCGGTCCTAGCGCAGTTCGGAAGTCTGCGCATGTGGGGGCGACTCGGCGACATCTTCGGTAACCGCGTGATCCTGACCGTCACCGGTGCTGTGATCCCGATTTTTCCGGTGTTGTGGCTGGTTTCGCCCCATTTTGCCTATGTCGTGGCTTTGCAAATGCTCGGCGGGTTGTTCTGGGCAGGCTTCAGCCTGAGCGCGAGCAATTATCTTTATGATTCCGTCAGCCCGGAGCGCCGCGCGGCGTATAGCGCGGCACACAACGTGTTCGCCAGTATTGCCATATTTGCCGGCGCCCTGTTCGGTGGCTTTCTGAGCCTGGTGATTCCGGAGAGCTTTATGCTATTCGGCGAAACATGGCACTGGTCCAGCAGTCTGTGGGGCGTGCTGGTGGTCTCGAGCCTCGCGCGGGGCATCGTGGCCCTGTTGCTGGCCCCGGTATTACGCGAAGTGCGCGATGTCCGCCGGATGACCGCGGCGGGCCTGATGCTGCGGGTGGCAAGATTCAATGCGCTGACAGAGTTGGTGATCGACACCCTGGCGTTCACTCGTCGCCGCCTGCGCACGACGGGTTCGTCCAGATAGCTTTGGAATATCCCCGTGCACGCTATTGATGAATATTCGGTGCATGGTGCTTGATCCCGGGATATGGCGGACTGTTTGATGATTTTTGGATAAAACAGCCTGACGGTGCTAAAAATATAGGCAGTCAGGCAGCGGCTCTCTTCGAGCAATAGACCGGCTGAACTCCCCGAGCCAGACGATCTGCCACCACGAACCTGTCCGCCAGTCGGTAATACCATCAGCTTTGTCACGGGACCCCCTGTCCCGCGGGGGCCATGGACACTAATATATAAGGTATCTGTAGATTCAAGCGGTATAACAAATTTAATAACAGGGATAGAGAAAAATCATGAACATGAATCCATTCGCCACCATCGTCACGGCGGTTGCTATCGCCAGCTTTACACACTCTCTCGCCGCGCAGGAAAAGCCCGAGGTCAATCAGGCTGACATCAACCCTCCGGCCGTTGTTTCCGAACAGGAAATTATTAATATTGAGCCTGTCCCGCTAGAGACGACAGCGCCGACACAAGTGTTTGTGCAAACGGAGGAAAAGTTTCTGAGCGAGATGAAGGTGTATCCGGCGTTCTGACGTACGGCGGAATCCAGTCTAGAAAAAATATTCGAGACTTGCCCCTAATACGTCCATACGGCTCTCGGGTTGGCGGACGCTAAATAAGGTTCCACCCGCGGTTACCGTTTTGGCGTCGGAAGTGCTGAAACGATAGCTGTCGTAATAAATACTCGCGCCAAAACGCGATTTGCCTTT
>JAOTWF010000125.1 GCA_029863005.1 Gammaproteobacteria bacterium
GATTGAACCTCATGCAAATTGGCGCTTCGACCGTATAATCCGTGATGTATTTTGCGATAGATAATGCGGCCCACGACACCGCTGCTTGCGACCAGAATCATGCATGAGAGAGCCACGGTGGCGTTCAGTGACCCGACCCGGAACGTGGAATGAAACAGAATTAGCATTGGTCCGGCTATGCCTAATATCATGTGCATGCGGAACCAGTCCTTGGTTGCGCCCCAGTTGCGCATGAAGCGGACATACTTGCGCAAGGGATAGAGCAACAGCACGAGCATAACCACGCCACCGACAACCCCGAGGTAGTAACCGAAATCGTCGCCCGGTTCGTAATAGTGGCCTTCGCGCACCGCCCAGGCGGAGAGCAACAACAGCACCGTTGCTGGTAGAACGGTAGCTAGCCGCGACAAGCCGCGGCGCACTACAGGTTTTTCGGTTGGCCGCACCGATATCTTGGCGGCGCGGATGATCGCCTGTTCATTACCCATAAGTCTCCCCAGAAACTACTTCCGCCTGGAGGCGGGACAATTATTGTTAATGATGTATTCTTGAAAACATGGCCCCGACGGCACGGAAAGCAATGGCCGCAGGATCATAGGTCCGTGAATCCTAGTAAAGTGTATTACTGCCCCAAATACCACGGCAGTCAGTATGAAATGCATGATTTGGCAGACTAATGGATATTTTATGGCTGCGTCATGGCTGTTAATTGACTCATTATTATTGCAATGGTCAAAGGGCGCTCATAACCATTCATGGAAAAGAATTTAACTGAATATCTGATTTATCTCCTTCCACTGGTCTTGGTGCTGATCTATTACCTGCGCAGACACAAGAAAAAGGAGCAACACCACGCAACGCAGATGAGAAAGTCAGTGGAGGCCGGGCTGACGGAGCCAGCCTCGCTGCATCCGGTGTTCGATCCCTTTCGCTGTGTCGGTTCCGGCGCTTGTGTCACCGCTTGTCCGGAGCAGGCCATCGGCCTTATAAAAGGCAAAGGGCATCTGGTGAAACCTACCGTATGTATCGGTCACGGCGCCTGTATGGCTTCCTGCCCACACGATGCCATTTCACTCGTGTTCGGCACCGCCAAGCGTGGCATGGATATTCCCCAAGTCAATCCAAATTTTGAAACCAACGTGCCGGGAATCTTCATCGCCGGGGAACTCGGCGGCATGGGACTCACCCGCAAAGCGGTGGAACAAGGCCGTCAGGCAATGGAATCCATTAGCAAATTGAAGGACAAGAATTTTCCGCTTGACGTGGTCATCGTTGGCGCGGGGCCAGCCGGCCTGGCCGCCACGCTCGGTGCCATGGAGCACAAGTTGCGCTGTGTCACCGTCGAGCAGGAAGACTCTCTTGGCGGCGCGATCTATCACTACCCGCGAAACAAGCTTGTCATGACCGCGCCGATGCAGTTACCTATTATCGGCAAGGTGAAGATGAGCGCGATCAGCAAAGAAGCGCTGCTGGAGTTCTGGCTGGGCGCGGTCCGAAAGACCGGGCTCAAGATAAATTTCTGCGAACGCATGGAGACGATCGCAAAAAATAGCAACGGCTTCTCGGTGAAAACCTCGCGCAGTACATATCACACCAAAGCTGTGTTGCTCGCGATCGGCCGGCGTGGTACGCCGCGCAAGCTTGGAGTGCCGGGAGAGGAATTGCCGAAGGTGGTTTACCGACTCATCGACCCGGAACAATACCGTAATCAGAAAGTATTGGTGGTGGGCGGAGGAGACAGCGCACTGGAAGCCGCACTGGCACTGGCCGGTGAACCCGGTACCACCGTGACGCTCTCCTATCGTGGGGAGGCCTTCGGGCGCGTGAAGGAGAAGAATCGACAACGCCTGCAGGAAGTGGAGAAAGCAGGCCGGATAAAAGTATTGTTGCAATCGAACGTGAAGAGAATTGAACCAGACAAGGTCACGCTCGATCACGTCGGAATGATGATCGATATCAAAAACGATGCCGTCATCGTCAGCGCCGGCGGCGTGTTGCCAACACCGTTCCTGAAGGAGATTGGGGTGATGGTAGAAACGAAATACGGAACAGCATGATTCCTTTCCCGAGACAACGGGATTACGACAATTCCTTAATCAACGGTGCCAAGTGTTGCTCCCAGGCTTGCGGCGTGATCGGGCCGATGAATTTGTAGCGGATGACCCCTTCCTTGTCGATCACGAAAGTTTCCGGAACGCCGTAGACGCCAAGGTCTATGCCAAGCCGCCCGTCCGGGTCGGCGAGACTCAGTTCATAAGGATCGCCAAGGCTGCCAAGCCAGCCGAGCGCATCCTCACGCTTGTCTTTGTAATTAAGACCGATGATGGGGATGGTTTTGTTGCGTGAAAGCTCGTTGAGAAGCGGATGTTCCTGGCGACAGGCGACACACCATGAGGCCCAGACATTCAGCAGATACACGCGCCCCCGCAGATCGTCGCGGCTGACCCGCCGCGCGGGGTCGGCCACCGTCGGCTGCGAGAACGCCGGCAAGGATTTTCCGATCAGGGGCGAGGGAATCTTGCGTGGATCGAGTTTCAATCCATACGCAAGCAACAGCCCCAGGAAAATGAACAGGATCAGTGGGGCGATGAATTTCTTCATGGTTT
>JAOTWF010000126.1 GCA_029863005.1 Gammaproteobacteria bacterium
GTCAGTCGCAGGTTGTTCTTCTGTACGCGCTCGTTGGTTTTGGCACGCAGCACATCGAGATATGTCCGCGCTGTCTCAAGTACGATGTCAAGGCGTACCTGCTCGCGCTCGCTCTCGCGCGCCGCCTGCAACTGTTTTTGGACTTCGAGATTGGCCCATGCCGGTTCAGAGTACAGGCTCTGGTCGAGCGTTACCGAGCCCGTGGAGGTGCGCTCGGCACGGCCGGGAATGGCGGCGGCATCGTCCTCCTCGATTCTCGTGTGCCGGCCGGTGAGCCCGATCTGAGGCAACAGCGCGGAGCGCGCTTGACGGATGTTCTCTTTGCCGGCGGCTACGTTCGCCTGGGCGATTCGAATCGTGAGGTTGACCTCGACGGCTTCGCGTACGGCTGCAGCAAACGACAGCGGTGACCCCGCGGGCTCCAGTTCATCGTATAAAAGTTCGGCGCGAGTCAGAAGTTGCCAACTGGGCGAATAACCGATGGCACGCGCCGTACGCATGTTGAGGGTAATTCCCTCTTGGCGGGCGAAGGCCACGGGCAGAGTAGCGGCGTCCTCGCCGAGCAGGATACGTCGCGCATTGAGCGCCACGCGCCGCGCCAGGCGTTCCATGTCGAGCGCGGGCGCAATACCGACCAGCAGGCCAAGCTCAACATCGGATTTACCGGAGAAAGCGAAGCTCGGGAGTCGCCGTTCGATCAAGCCTGCAATCAACCGCTGATACTCCTCGGACGACAGGCGTAGCAAAGGGCCGACATAAACCGCTTGCGTATCTTTCGGAATCGCGGCAAGCGCCGGTGCTGCCGCGTCCGCCACTGCCACCGGCGTAACGGTAATGCCGTGCTCACGCGCCACACGCATCACTTCCTCTCGAATGCCGGGAATCGCGTCGACCATCGCGCCGTCGAGCAGGAAAGCGAGCCGCGTAAACGGGACGATCTCGCGAAACGCCTTGAGGTCGCGGCCGATGTTTACGTCCAGATTGACGTAGCTGAGGTTCTTCCTGCCGCTGGTGCCGTCCTTGTAGGGCAAGCCTTGCAATTGGGGATCGGGAATGAACGGAGCCAGGACGGGTTTTGGCAAGCGCTCGTACTGAGCGGCCGCGTGCGATCCGAGTACGCCGAGGGTGATCACGAGGTCAGTGCGCGGATCCGCCAACGCCCGTTCGAGCGCCGTCCGCACGCCGGACAAGGTGCGATCCGCCTCGAAAACCAGATCGGGGGGTGACAGGAGGCTGAACTCGCCGCGATTGACCGCGCGCATCTCCTCGAGGAACAGCCCTCGTAAGGGCGCGGCACGTTCCGATGGACCGTCCATCACGATTGCGATGTGCACAACCGGCGAGTGTTGTTCCGTGCGCGCCGGCACGTTGCACGCGATGGTGGCGAGCGTCGCTCCCAGAAGGATCGTCGCAATCCACCTTGCCATGTCGTTCTCCTGAAACGACAAATATAAATGCTACCCCGACCCGGGCTGAGGGAATTGACGTGGGTCAAAGATTATCGCATCCCTCGACCGGGGCGACCGATGCCAGGGAAAAGCTGACTCAGATCTTCGGAATTTGAGGTAACTGTGATCTGATCCCGGTCTTTATTTCGGCTAGGTGCCGCAAAAGGTTTGGGGCACCACTTCTTCCGGCTTCGGTGGCAGCAGATAACGCTCTTTCCCGGCCTGGTCCGCATACGGGTTCTGCAACACGGCGTGCAGCGCGTGAAACACCGAAAAATCTCCCCGGTCTTCCGCGGCGCGGATGGCCACCTCGATTTGATGATTGCGCGGGATATACACCGGGTTCACCGCCTGCATGCCGGCCTGCCGCGCCGCATCACCCTGCGGCTCGCGCTTGAGGCGCTCACGCCACTGCGCGGCCCAGTCATCAAACGCCGCAGGCCGGGCAAACAAGCCGCGAATGGCATGATCCTGCGCGGGTGTGCCGGCGCCGAGGCGCGACAGGTGATAAAACGTCAGCGTAAAGTCCGCCTCGTTGGCGTCCATCGCGTCGAGCAAGGCCTCGATCAGTGCCTTGTCCCGCGCGTCGGAGTCCACACCCGCCGTGAGGCCCAGCTTCGCGCGCATGCCCGCCAGCCACGCCGCTTCGTACTGGCCCTGGCAGGTTTCGAGATGCATCTGCGCGATTTTCACCACCGCGTCCGTCGACTCCGCCAATAACGGCACCAGCGTTTCGGCCAGGCGCACCAAGTTCCACAGGCCGATGCCCGGCTGGCTGTTGTAGGCGTAGCGCCCGTGGCGATCGATCGAACTGAATACGCGCTGGTGACGATACCCATCCATAAAGGCACAGGGCCCGTAATCGATGGTCTCACCGGCGATGGACATGTTGTCGGTATTCATCACCCCGTGAATAAACCCGAGCTGCATCCAGCGCGCGATCAACCGTGCCTGGCGCGCGATCACCGCCGCGAGCAAGGCCACGTAGGGCTGTTCCGCCGCGGCCAGCTCCGGGTAGTTGCGCGCGATGACATAGTCCGCGAGCTTTTTCACGGCCGCGACATCCCCGCGCGCAGCGAAATACTCGAACGTCCCCACCCGCACAAAGCTCGCGGCCACGCGCGTAATCACCCCACCCGGCCA
>JAOTWF010000016.1 GCA_029863005.1 Gammaproteobacteria bacterium
GGCGAGAATTATTTGCCTGAAGAGCTCGGCAGACGCCGCTATTATTTCCCCACCGGGCAGGGATTAGAGGTTAAAATTGCCGAACGTTTGGCGCATTTGCGCAAACTCGATAACCAGGCCAATAAATCAACCGCCGACGTCAAAAAAAAACCGGGAAATAAGACCAAGTGAACTTGTAAACAAGCTTATGACGACTAAACCAAATCTAATCACACTAGGTCTTGTCTGTTGCCTTTATTCGTTTCCGGTCATGGCAGACAAACCCGCTCCCGCCACCAGTGATAATCCCACACCGGTCGCCGTCGATAAATTTAAACTTGGAAAGAAGGCCTATGAGGCTGACCAATATGATCGTGCGCGCGATCTGTGGCTGCCCCTGGCCGAAAACGGCGATATCCGGGCCCAATATGCGATTGGTCGATTGTATGAGAAAGGGAGGGGTGTGGAGCGCAATTTTGAAACAGCGATAAGCTGGTACCGCAAGGCGGCAGAACGCGGACATGCCGACAGCGAATACCGCATTGCTGTCGGTTACGCCTATGGATTGGGTGTTGCGCGCGATGAGGCCGAGGGGCTTTCGTGGTTGCGCCGTGCCGCGAATCATGGTCAGAAGCGTGCACAGAAAGTCCTGGCACAGGCTTATGAAGAAGGCCGGCTGGGATTGAAAGCGGACCCGGAGCGGGCAAAGTACTGGTACGATAAAGCCGGGTCCGGTTCATGAACAAACAAAACATATTCTGCTGGTGAAATATCTATTCGCATGAGACAGCTGCTGGCAATAGCGGCGGGCGGAGCGGTGGGCAGTCTGCTGCGTTTCTGGATGTCGAACTGGGTGCACTTCGCGGCCGGACGTTCGTTTCCCTATGGCACGCTGGTGGTAAATGTGCTGGGATGCCTGATCATGGGCTTTTTGTTCGTATTATTCATTGACCGTCTGACTGACAATCCGGTGTTACGTGCCGGGATTCTCATCGGCGTACTGGGGGGGTTCACCACGTTTTCATCGTTTTCCATCGAGACATTTAACCTCATCGAACAAGGTTCCTGGGCCAAGGCCATGGTGAACATGGGCGCCAGCCTGGTGTTGTGTGTCGGTGCCACCTGGATCGGCGTCGTGCTGGGAAGGCAACTATGACGCATAGCGAAATAACCATGGTGCGGATATATCTGACCGAAGCCAGTGATTTGCAAAAAACGCTCCTTGCCAAGTTACATGATGAAGAAAAGGTCAGGGGGGTAACGGTATTTCGTGGGGTTTCCGGTTTCGGGCGTTCCGGCGTAGTGCATTCCTCGTCGCTCCTTGATCTATCGCTCGACCTTCCGCTGGTTATCGAGTTTTTCGACAAACCGGAAAAGGTCAAGCGAATCCTGTCGCATCTCAAGAAATTGCTGCCGCCAGGCCATGTTGTATCGTGGAATGCGCAGATAAATGAACACTGATTTTTAAAGCATACAAGAATTAATCATCCCTTCCCACATGTTAGATCCCAAACAGCTACGGTCCCACCTTGATGAGTCTGCCCGCAAACTCGCGCGGCGCGGTTATAAACTTGATACCACCGTGTTGGCAGACCTTGAAGATAAACGCAAACGCGTTCAGGTAGTCGCCCAGCAGTTTCAGGCCGAGCGCAATGCCAAATCCAAAATGGTCGGTGTCGCCAAGTCCAAAGGGGAGGACACTTCCCGCCTGATGCAGGAAGTGGCAAATATCGGCGCGGCACTCACGCAGTCGGAGAATGAACTTGCGCAGATCCAGAATGACATCAATGAAATCGCGCTGGGCATCCCGAACATCCCGCATGACAGCGTGCCAGATGGAAAGGACGAAACCGAGAACAAGGAAATCCGTCACTGGGGCGAGCCTCGTCAATTTGAATTCACGCCGAAAGAGCACATCGAACTGGGCGAGAAGCTGGATATGCTCGATTTAGACACCGCCGCCAAAATTGCGGGCGCGCGCTTCGCCGTCATGAACGGTGCGCTCGCACGCCTGCACCGAGTCCTCATCCAGTTCATGCTGGATCTGCACACGCGTGAGCACGGTTACACGGAAACCTATGTCCCCTATATGGTCAATGCCGAAAGCCTCCGTGGCACAGGTCAGCTTCCGAAATTCGAACAGGATCTGTTTGCTCTCAACGGTGAGCCGCGCTATTACCTGATTCCCACGGCGGAAGTGCCCGTGTCCAATATTGTCCGTGACGTTATTATCGACGCCGGTTATATGCCGAGAAAGTATGTCTGCCATACCCCGTGTTTTCGCAGTGAAGCGGGTTCCTACGGGAAGGACACGCGCGGGCTGATCCGTCAACATCAGTTTGAAAAAGTCGAACTGGTGCAGGTCGTGCGTCCCCAGGATTCGTACCAAGCATTGGAGGAACTGACGACACATGCCGAGTCTGTTTTGCAGCTACTTGAGCTTCCCTACCGTGTTGTAACGTTGTGCACTGGCGACATGGGTTTCGCGGCAGCCAAAACCTATGATATCGAGGTGTGGCTCCCCGGGCAGGGAAAATATCGCGAAATCTCCTCATGCAGCAACTTCGAGGATTTCCAGGCGCGGCGAATGCAAGCGCGTTGGCGCAACCCTGAGACCGGCAAGCCAGAGCTCGTGCACACGCTCAATGGATCCGCTCTCGCTGTAGGACGCACGCTTGTGGCGATCATGGAGAATTATCAGCAGGCGGATGGGAGCATTGCTATCCCGAAAGCACTCGCACCGTATATGAGCGATTTACGCGTTATCCGGAATTGATTCTGAAGGCCATATCGAGAAATGGCCTCTTGATGGGGTGAAATCCGTTATTGCTATATTAATAAGAATATCAATACGAAGTCGCCGGAAACTCCGGGGGGAAAAATGTGGCGCAGCGCTAATAACAAACTTCTGGTGCCCGCTTGCCTTCTGATCTTGACGTTTCTAAGTCCCAGCCAGGCCGAGTCGATGCAAAGTGGGACACCGGCTTCTGACAAGGAGCATTTGCGCGCCGTCAACTTGGGTCGGGAAGGGCGCTACGACGAAGCACTCAATATTCTTAATCGCCTGACTCAAGCCAATCCCAATAACTATCCATATCAGCGTGACCTCGTCATTATCACGGCCTGGAAAGGCGATTGTGTGTCAGCGCTTGAAGAATTCGAAAAGATCCGGGGCACGACCGAGTTGGAACCTTACTTGGTGATCTCCGTGTCCGACTGTATGTTGGAGCGCGATCGTCCGAGGGAGGCACTGACGCTGTCACGCTCCGCACTGAAACGCCATCCTGACAATCCTTCCTTGATTCATGCCATGCAAAAGGCCACGCTGGAACTGAAGATATATGACAATTACCTAGATGAGCGGAATGCGCTGGAGTTTCGTATCGCCACCGACTCCGACGACCAAGGTTTGAACGAATGGGTGGGACGAACCGAGTTCAGCAGTTACGTGGCCGAGCGCACGAGAATATATGGCCGTTATCTCGTCACCCGAGCGGATAGAGCGGAATTCAACGATGGCAATCTCGATCGCGTTGGTTTCGGCGTCCGTTATCGGTTCAATGAACAATGGTCTATCGATCAGGAGTTTTCGGCGGATTTGCAACATAGCAATCGCGGTGGCGCCGCCACGAAGGACACGAATTACGCGACACCTGGAAATTCATCGCGGTGAGTTCATCCGAATTCTTCAGGAAACCCCCGTGTCGTCAACCGCGCCAGCCTGCTCGCGCGTATTCAGATAGGAGAATTCTCCGCCATTGTCGGCATGATCAAGCGCACGCAGCGCAAGTTAGGGCGTATTTTTACGATTTCCGGGGTGAATACATGCTTCCGTCGCGCCGCGTTGCATTCGGTGGGTTATTGGTCCCCGGATACAGTTACGGAAGACATCGACATCAGCTGGAAGCTGCAACTCAATCATTGGGACATACGTTATGAACCGCACGCGCTGACGTGGATCCTGGTCCCAGAAAGCCTGCGCCCGCTTTGGCGGCAGCGGGTTCGTTGGGCTCAAGGTGGCGTGGAAGCCGCGTTGAAATATGCAAAAAGAATATTCCGCTGGAACAGCCGCCGGATGTGGACGGTATACATTGATTACTGGATTGCCGTGGCGTGGTGTTACGCGTTTACCTTTACTGTTTTCTGCTGGATCGGCACAAACTATTTTCCCGAATACTGGCCTGACACGCTCGCCGTGGAGACTCTCATTCCCGGCTGGACAGGCGTCATTCTGGCATTCACCTGCCTGTGTCAGTTCACCATCGGTCTTATACTAGATAATTTCTATGAAAAACGCGGATTGTTACGCTATCTTTTCTGGGCCATCTGGTACCCGGCGATTTACTGGATTATCAGCGCCGCGTCCACCGTCGTGGCCGTGCCAAAAGGAATCTACAAGTACGGCAAAACCAGCTTTGCCATCTGGCGCAGCCCCAAGAGACGTTTGCGCGACCTGTTTGTCTGGGCTCGGCCGGATGCCAATCAGCGCCATCTATTTCTCGATCATCCCATTATTGTGTTTTCGCGGCGCGTGGCGGAGCTGATGATCACGGTAGTCTTTTGGGGGCTGTGGACCTATCTGGTTACTCCATTGCTCAGTCTGGGGCTGTGGTATCTCGGCATCACACTCTTTATCGATCGCATGATTACCCTTGGCGGTTACGAAACCTTTGCCGAACAACTGGTCAATTACGGCTTGGCTGTCTTCGTGATGTGGCTGTTGCTGACCCTTTGGGTGACTTGGAACCTGCGACGCTATGGCGAGCGTAACCGCCGGAACGTCAGGCCATCGCATGTCACGAAAGAGCAAATGGCGGAGGCCATGCAACTGTCTCTGGTTACCATTCAGAAACTTATTACGAGTCGCGTGACATATCTTCATTTCGACAAACATGAACTTCCTGTCATCGAGAAGACCAGCTCTGGCAGGTGAATAACTGATAGTCCGATTTACTGCTTTAGGGTATTCTTTTGGTCACCATGATCCCCGGAGGGGTGGCCGAGCGGTTTAAGGCACCAGTCTTGAAAACTGGCAGGGGCTTACGCTCCTCGTGAGTTCGAATCTCACCCCCTCCGCCAGATTCTTTGGATTTACTTTTCTACCTCTTTACGGATATCCGAGACGGGATAGTCGTTAGCGGTCTTGCCTGAGCGGATTGCAGGTATAATTCAGCACATGGATTTTCTTCCTATATTCCTGAATCTCAAGCACCGGAAATGTGCCGTCATTGGCGGGGGAGAAGTGGCCTCGCGCAAGATTTCCCTCCTGCTGAAAGTCGGAGCCGATATCACGGTGTATTCTCCGGCACTGGGCGAGACACTCCGGCGATGGGTTGACGAGGGGAAGATCAAACACATTGCGCAAGAATTCCGACCGGAAATGTTGAAGGAGTGTGCGCTGGTTATCGCGGCGACGAATGATATGGCGGTAAATCGCCAGGTATCCGATACCGCCAAGACGCTTGGTATCCCGGTGAATGTTGTGGATCAGCCTGATTTGTGCACATTCATCATGCCCTCCATCATTGATCGTTCACCTGTGACGATCGCGGTATCCACCGGCGGACGTTCTCCTGTCCTGGCGCGACTGATCCGTGCCCGGTTGGAGACGCTTATTCCTGCCGGCTATGGGAGTCTGGCCAAACTGGTGGAGGCATTTCGGGGCAAGGTCAAACAAAAGTTCAAACATCCACCCCGGCGCCGAGCGTTCTGGGAAGAGGTGTTGCAAGGCCGCATTGCCGAACTGGCCTATTCCGGGCAAGACAAGGCGGCGGAAAAGGCATTGCAGGAGCGACTTGATACGGCCGATGGAAACAAGCCCACGGTCGGCGAGGTATATCTGGTTGGCGGTGGGCCAGGCGAACCCGATTTACTCACGTTCCGCGCCTTGCGCCTCATGCAGGAGGCGGACGTAGTTGTCTATGACCGGCTGGTATCTCCGGCGGTGCTGGAACTGGTGCGGCGCGATGCCGAGCGAATTTACGCCGGCAAGGAGCGCGACAACCATGCGCTGCCGCAGGAAGACATCAATCATCTGCTGGTGCGGTTGGCGAAAAAGGGCAAACGTGTCGTACGGCTCAAGGGCGGTGACCCTTTCATCTTCGGTCGCGGTGGTGAGGAAATTGACACATTGGCCGCCGAGGGAATTCCGTTCCAAGTTGTTCCTGGGATTACAGCCGCCGCCGGGTGTGCTTCCTATGCCGGTATCCCGCTCACGCACCGCGACTATGCCCAATCTGTTGTTTTCGTGACCGGGCATTTGCAGGACGGTACCGTGAACCTGAATTGGAAAGCGCTGGTCCAGCCGGATCAGACCATCGTTTTCTACATGGGACTGCACGGCATCGAGACCATCTGCCGCGAGCTGATTCACCATGGTATGCGCCCGACCACCCTGGCGGCACTGGTGCAGCAGGGCACGACGCGAAACCAACGCGTCCTGATAGGCACCATTGAGTCATTGCCGGGTATTGTGGCCAAGGCGAAAGTGAAAGCGCCGACGCTGATCATCGTGGGAGACGTGGTCGAGCTGCATGGCCGGCTGCGTTGGTTTGAGCCGACCGCCGCCAATTAGGCGTCGCTCTCCTGCTTCCTTTTCCGGCCGAGCCCCTGTTCGACCGCGATGACCGCGGCCTCGACACGGGAATGTACCCCGAGTTTGCGCAGAATGGCCTTAACGTGGAGTTTCACGGTGCCGTCCGTGATACTGAGGTCGCGGGCGATCATCTTGTTGCTTTGTCCTTCGGCAACGTGACTCAGAATTTCCAGTTCGCGCGGGGTAAGCTCGGACAGCGGCGCCGCGGAACGGTGAGGCGGTTCGTTGGTCTGGCCCTGCACGATGCGCGCCAGGGTCCCGACCATTTCCTTGGCGACGACATTGTCCCCTCGCAGGACGGCCTCCAAGGCCGGCACCAGATCTTCGGGGTTCATGTCCTTGAGCAGATATCCTTCGGCGCCGCCGCGCAAGGCAGCGCGAAGATCGGCATCGTCTCGGCTCATGGTGAGCATGAGGATCGGAATCGTGATGTTGCTGGCTTGCAGTTTTTCAAGTGTCTCGATGCCGTTCATTCCGGGCATTTTGATATCCAGCAGCACCACGTCGGGTTTAAGCGCAATGGTTTGTTTGATGCCTTCCTCGCCGCTGCCTACCGAGGCTACGACTTCCACCCCTCGGCTGCGAAGTAATTCTTCAAGACCCTTGCGGACCAGGGCGTGATCATCAATCAAAATTACGCGCAATCCGGGCTCCTTAAATTCAGTTATTTGGCTGCCGTGCTTTGATGCGGCGCAACCGAGAACGATAGCACAATGCGGGTACCCTCGCCGGGTTCGCTTTCGATGGTGAGTTCGCCCGGCAATCGTTCCGCCCGCTCGCGCATCACAGAAAGTCCAATGTGCTCGCCGGGCAGCGACCCGGAGACGGGTGCAATGCCCTCGCCATCATCCTCGATCATCAAAGTATAATTTCCGTGGCTGTCATTTGAGAACAGGATACGTGCATTGCAGGCGTGACTGTGTTTGCGGATGTTCGACAAGGCTTCTTTGACAATATGGAAAACCTGGCTCTCCTGCAGCGGCGTCAGGGTGAATTTCTGGCATTCATTCTGGAAATAGACGTTGACGCCAGTTTCCTGGGTGAAACGTTCCACCATGCCGGCCACCGCCGGTATCAGCCCGCGCTCGTCGATTTTCAACCGGTAAGTGGCCAGCAATTCGCGCAAACTGACATGCGCCTCGTCGATCGCGGTTCTAAGATGGCGCACCTCGCTCTGGGCCGTGCGCAGCTCCTTCTTGTGCAGGGATTCGCCAAGCATTTTTACCTGCAAACGCATGCTGACCAGGACCTGCGCCAGTGAGTCGTGCAATTCATTGCCGATGATGTTGCGCTCTTCCATGATGGCAATCTGTCGCGCCTGATTGTCGAGTCTGGATTTCTCGAGCGCGAGTCCCAAATGTTTTCCGACGCTGTTGAGCAGGTCATGGATGTCTTCGCCCAGGGCCGACATGGGACGGTCCAGAAACAGGTTGTAAACGCCGACAATCCGGTCCTGGTAGGTGACCGGGACGACGACGAACTCTTGGCAATCACGTTTGAGCATCGGCACGCCCAGAAGCTTGGCGCACGGGTGCGTCCCGCGCTGAGTTCGGATGCCGCCTTGCTTGGAAGCCCATCCGCATTGGCAAAGGCTGGTGTCCATCAGGCGGTCTTTTTCTACCACGTCGGCCGCCAGGCCGCGGCTGGCAACGAGGCGGGTATGACCGTCGTCGGTGAGCATGCGTACGGTGGCAGCGCGGGCATCCACCAATTCAATAAAGGTATCCAGAAAACTTTCGAGCAGCTTGTCGAGATCGCCCGGCTGGCTGAGACTCGAAGCAACATCGTAAAGAATGTCCAGTGATTGGGTCTTGCGTGCCAGGCGCACGGTTTGAGCGCGGACGTTCGTATCCATATCCATGGTCAGCGATTTCAGCTCATCGCTGAGACGGTTAATGTCCTGTGCCAGTTCGCGGAATTCACCCCGCTCCGGGACCGGAATACGGGCCGATAGATTCCCGCCGCGCATGCGCAGCGACCAGTTCCGCAGATGCGACAGGGGCTCCATCAGGTCCCGGCGTATGCGCGCGATGATCAGCCAGACGATCCCCGCGCTGGCCAGTCCCAGCAGGACCAGAACCGGATAGAGCATCTCGGTATATTGGGGGAAAGTGATGGTTGCGATTGACCCCCCACCAATTCCGGTGAAAATCAGCGCCAACCCCAGGAGCGGAAGCGCCAGGCGCTTTAGTAATATCGTGCGGGTCTTGCGCCGCCAGTCAGCGGCGGGAGATATCGTCAATGTTGGCGGCTGGGCAATGCGGGAGCCTGCCGGTTCGGGAGTAGTGCTCATGTGCTTGCCGCATCCGGAAGCGGCGGAAATCCAATGAACATTAACTGGCTAGATTAGCTGTCGTGCCGATTGGCGTCCAGCCGGAGAGAGCTATTCCCGTACATTCCGTGGGAAGCGTGGTGAACTCCGAGCGGTGTGCCAAGTGCAGCGCAACGCAACGTTCATTCCTTGACAGTGTCGATAACCCTCATCACTTATCGCCGGTTGGCGGTGAAACATTATGCGCCGGATCGTTGGGATTGATAAAAATAAATTGATGCTCTCCCGGATTGATTTCAACGAAATCAATCGTAGCGCCCTCGAGGAGATTCTTGTTGGCATTGGAGACAAGCACGTCGATCCCTTCAGAGACGAAATGGGTGTCGTCTTCACCCTGTTCGTCAAATCCCATGCCATAGACAAAACTGCCATCATCCTCACGCCGTACGGCGACGCGCAGGTACATGTTTTCTATCTTGTTGTGTTCCGCCGAACGACGGACCTGATTGGCGGCTTCCGGAGTAATTTTAATCATGGTAAACCCCTGATGTAGTTCAGACTTCTGTCTGGTAATCAATGAGCGAGTCTCTGTTTCGCGCCGGCGCGCTGGCGGCGCACGAAATCGACGAAGCGGGCCGCCCAGTGATTGTTTTCCAG
Organism: Gammaproteobacteria bacterium; assembly: GCA_029863005.1. GTDB lineage: Bacteria > Pseudomonadota > Gammaproteobacteria > Acidiferrobacterales > Sulfurifustaceae > Sulfuricaulis. The sequence continues at coordinate 9,504 of JAOTWF010000016.1, forward strand.
ATCGCGCAGGTGCGCATAACAGGCAAGCAGATTCTTGTAGACAATGCCATCGTGTTTGCCGTCGACACCGGATCCGCGCAGCACTTCGTAGGCATATACCGTATCCGTCGCGAGGTTCTCCAGACTGGAGTAATGGAATTCGTGCGCACGGATCTCAGACGGCGGTTTCCCCGTTGCCGTCCCCGGCCATGGTCCCCGGCCGGTTTCGCGCAGCACGACATAGCCACGCCCCTTGGGCCGGTCATGCATCACCACATCGCCCGGGATGACCCCCACCATCTCACAGCGATTACCACGCCAGGAAAGGCTGCGCGCCAGGTACATCAGCCCACCGCATTCGGCATACGCCGGCATTCCCGCCTCGATGGCCTGCCGGATCTGATGGCGCAGAGATTCATTGGCTTCAATCTTTTCCATGAAAATCTCCGGAAACCCACCACCAATCAGCAGGGCATCCACCTCCGGCAATTCTGAATCTGTCAGCATGTTAATCGGCACGAGTTCTGCACCCGCGGCACGCAAGGCTTCAAGGTCACCCGGGTAATAGAAAGCAAAGGCAGCATCCCGCGCAATTCCAATCCGCACATCGAGAGGTGCCATGGCAATGGTCGACAAATCGCCGTGGCCGACGGGCGAAAGTGCCGGCACATTCGCCGCAATGGCCAGCAACCGGTCGAGATCCACGGATTCCATGACTCGCGAGGCGATGGCGCTAATTTTAACTTGCGCTGCCACTGCTTCATTGCTGGGAATCAGGCCGAGATGCCGTTCGACAATGGTGAGGTGGTCATCATGATGCACGGCCCCGAGCACGGGAACGTCTGTATAATGCTCGATGACCGCGCGCAGCTTGGCCTCGTGCCGAGAACCGCCGAGTTGATTGAGAATGACCCCGGCAAGGCGAATATCCTTGTCGAAGGCCTGGTAGCCCAAAATCAGTGGAGCGATACCACGTGTCATCCCGCGGGCATCGATGACCAATACCACGGGAGTTTGGAGTAACGTGGCCAATGCCGCGTTGCTGTTGCTGCCGTCAAGACTCAGGCCGTCGTACAACCCCTTGTTGCCCTCGATCAACGATATGTTCGCGCCGTTGGCGCGTGCGGAGAAAGTATCAATAATTTCTTCCCGGCCCATGAGAAAGAAATCGAGATTATGGCAATCGCGAGAAGTGGCCAGCGACAGCCACATGGGATCGATGAAATCGGGACCTTTTTTGAAAGGTTGAACCGTGAGGCCGCGTTGGCGCAGGGCCGCACACAGTCCGATCGCGAGCGTGGTTTTGCCCGAGGACTTGTGTGCGGCGGAGATTAGCAGTCGGTTCATGCGGCCGTTACCGGAAATTGTTGGATACGACGCTCACGGGAGGGATGGCAACGGCGATTCTCCTGCCGCCCTGTGATCCCTGGGGCGCTAGACGAATTAGGCCGCCGCGGGTTCCGATTTGGCCGGTTCGGCCTTGAAGTGCGGGTCAGCGTCGGCGTCGGACAGGCTTTTCGGCAGAAACGGGAGCACCTTCAGGGCCACGACTGTCATCGCCAGCGCCAGGGCGATCCCGCCGAGTCCCAGACCGATCTCGGGCAGGCTGGGCGCGTAGGAGGCGACTACGCCGTCGAAGAAGCTGCTGCTCGCTTCCTTGCCCGGCACGAGCGGCATGGGATAAGCCTGTCCGCCGATGATGGTGACATACATCTGTGCCACGCCCCCCATGGTCACGAGCAACGAGGCCAGCATCACCATGGCGCGCGACTTGCCGAGGCGCGAGAAAAGGATGACGAGTGGAATCACGCTGCCCAGGATGATCTGACCGATCCAGAACATCTGCGTGAATTGACCCCCGTGGAGCAGGATGAAACCCTCGATGCCGTGGCGCTGGGTGATGTAGAGGTTCGTCAGGTGATGGACGACAACGAAATAAAGCACGGCGGCCACGAACACTCCGAGCAGATTGCGCAGCCTTCCGAACACCGCGTCGCCCAGTTCCCGGCCGGTCCAGCGCATGGCCGCCATCAATACGACCATGAAAATCGCCAGGCCGTAGGAGAAGGACATGATGATGAACATGGGGGCGAGCACGGCCGTGTCATAGGCGTCGCGCGCCACGAGGAAACCAAAGATTGAACCGGTACCAGTGGTGAGGGTCAGGCGCCAGATAAAAGCAAACATGCCAACCGGCTTGGTGTAATCGTTCATGCGCCGTTCCATCATCATCCACAGATAAACCGCGACAACGGCGAAAAAGCCGACATACAGGATGATGTTCAGCGCAAAAATGGATTTGAAGTTGTAATAGGTCATGGCTTCGATCAGCCGGTCCGGCCGCCCGAGATCCAGCACCAACACGATCAGGCCACCGGCGAGCAAGGTGATAGACAGCAGGCCTGAAAGCCGGGTGAGCGGCTTGTAAAGTTGCCGGCCGAAGACCGAGGCGATGGAGGCCACGTTGAGTGCACCCGAGGCAGCTACTATGAGAAACACAGCGAACACGTGCGGCGTGCCCCACACGATCTGGTTAGACATGCCGGTCACCCAGTGGCCGTTGTGCTCCATGTACAGGGCCGCCAGTACGCCGGCCACGATGAATGCGCCGAGAATAGCGAGCAATAAATAGAAGCCCGGACCGCGACCCTCAATGGTGTCGAAATGTGCTTGTGCCATGCGTCAGATCCCCCGGTAGCGCACGCCGGTGTTCAAGTTCAGGTCCGGACGCAGCTGGACGGAGAGTCCGGAGGCCAAGTTCTTGCTGACGTCGCTGTTCCGATCCTTGAGGTCACCGAACACCATGGCCTGGTTGCCGTCCTGGGTGCAGGCTTCTACGCAGGCCGGAATCTTCCCGGCATCGACGCGGTGCACGCACAAGGTGCAGGATTCGACCGTGCCCTTGCCGCGCGGGGCATGGGGTTTCTGATCGGTGGTGTCCTCGTGCACGAAAGAGCGTGCCTTGTACGGACAGGCCATCATGCAGTAACGGCAGCCGATACAGATATGTTTATCCACCAACACGATCCCGTCGGCGCGCTTGAACGAGGCACCGGTAGGGCAGACGTCCACGCACGGCGGTGACTCGCAGTGCTGGCACATGAGCGGGAGGGTCTGGACATAGCCGGTCTGCTTGTCCTTGATCGTGACCTTGCGTATCCACTGCGGATCGGTGGCGGGGCGCCCGTGCCCGACAACCCCGTTTTCCTCGTGACACGCGGTCACGCAGACGTTGCAGTCTTGGCATTTGTCGATATCGATCAGCAGTCCCCAGCGCTTCAGGCTGGTAACGGTCTCATCCGGTGAGCGCGCCTGCGCCAGATCGATCAGACGCAAACCAGGTGCCAGCGCCATGCCGGCAACCGCGGCGCCGCCGATGCCGATGAATTCACGGCGGTTGAGACTCATGGAGGCGCCCCCTTGGCGGCGGTGCCTTTGAAAGGCGCTACCGCGACGGCGTTCTTGTCACGCTTGTCGGTATGACAGCTGAAACAATCGATCTTGACGGAGGCATACTCATGACAGGAGGAACAGAAACCGTCTTGGCCCTGCACGCTGTTGGTTTTGGGATCGGCATGGCAGTCGACGCAGTTTTTGAAGCTGTGCTTCGCCGTGCGAATTCCCTGGTGCATGGTCTTGTCGCGCTGGTGCAGGATGTACTTCATGTGGTTGCGCCGCATGTCCTCTGTCGGTTCCACGCATTGCTCACCCCGGTGAATTTTCACCGTCGGACCAATACCCTTGGATTTGGCACCGGAGACATCGGCCGCCTGTGCCAGCGTGACAGCAAAGAGTCCCGCAGCCACGACGGCAACTCCGCCAACCACGATTTGTCTGATCTTTACCATTTCTGGATCAGTCGTTTTCAGTGGTCACCCATACCCATCTTGATGTAGCCGGTCGGACAGACGTCGGCGCAGATGTGACAACCGATGCAAAGGTCGTAATCGGTGTACACATAGCGCCCCATGGTCGATTCCGACTTAGGCGTGCGCTTGACCGCGATTTGCGGGCAGTAGATCACGCAGTTGTCGCACTCGAAGCACATGCCGCAGCTCATGCAGCGCTTGGACTCTTCCACGGCCTGTTTCTCGTCCAGGCCAAGCATGCGCTCCTTGAAATGACCCAGCACCTCTTTGGCGTCAGGCACCATCTCGGTGCGTTTCAGACGCGGTGCATATTGGAAGTGTCCGAGAAACAGTTCATCCGACTGACAGACTTCGGCTTCCGAGCGATCTTCGTAGTTGTGGATGGCGAAGCCGCCGACGGATTTTCCCTGCTCCGAGGTACCCCAGCGCCCGCGGTCAATCGGACGCTCGTTTTCCGGGCCGTCCGGCTTGAAAGCCTGCGGCGTAAGGCCAACTTCCTGTAATTTCTCCAACAGGTTGAAATGATGCACGTCCACCTTCGGACGCTTGCTCATCTCCTGCTTCTTCAGGTAGTGATCGATGCTCTCGGCCGCGATCGAACCCTGGCCGATCACGGTGGTGAGCAGGTGCGGACGGATGATATCGCCGCACACGAAAAAGCCGGGTTTGTTGGGCACTTGGTAGAATTTATCGGCGTTGATCAGTCCCTTATCGTTTTTAAATTCTTCCATGCCGCGGAAGTCGCCCATCTGGCCGATGGCGGAGACGATAAGGTCGGCCTCCAGATCCGTTTCGGTGCCGGGCTTCTCCACGGGCTTGCCGCCCCCCGAAAAATCGAGCTCAACGACCCGCAATGCTTTGGCGCGACCCTTGTCATCGAGAATAACTTTCACCGGTTGCAGCGCCCCGCGAATGTTCACGCCTTCGCGCTGGGCATCCTCGATCTCGTGCTTGGCGGCATTCATTTTTTCCACCGGCTGGCGCGAGATCAGCATGACCTCCGCGCCTTCCTTGACGGCGGTCTTGGCGACATCGTGGGCCGTGTGTCCCATGACGACGTATTCTGGACGTTCGGTTTCCGACATTTCCTGGATGTAGCCTAGGCGACGTGCCACCGAAACCACGTCGATGGAAGTGTCACCACCGCCGATCACGACGACGCGGCCGGAAACGGCTTTGAGGCGACCTTGGTTGAATGCCTCGAGGAAGGCGACACCGGTGATGCAGTTGGCGGCCTCCGCGCCGGGAACCGGCAAAGCACGGCCGGACTTGCAGCCGATGGCAAACAACACGGCATCATAATTCTTCTCAAGGTCCGTGAGCGGCACGTCGACGCCGACCCGGGTCTTGAGTTTGACCTCAACGCCCATGTCAATGATGCGATTGATCTCGCCGTCCAGCGACTCGCGCGGGAGGCGATAGCCCGGCACGCCGTACTTCGCCATGCCGCCGAGTTGGTCGTGGTCATCGAATAAGGTGACCGCGTGTCCCATGCGGCGAAGCTGGTAGGCCGCCGCCAGGCCGGCCGGTCCGCCGCCGATGATAGCGACCTTCTTGCCAGATTCTTTTTCGGCGGGTTTAAACGTGAATTTGTTAGCCAGCGCGGTGTCGCCAATGTATTGTTCGACGGCGTTAATGCCGACGTAGTCTTCCACCACGTTGCGATTGCATCCCGTCTGGCACGGAGCGGGGCAGACGCGGCCCATCATGGATGGAAAAGGGTTGGCTTCCGTCAGGCGGCGGAAGGCATACTCCTGCATGGTCGTGTCCTTTGCGGGTTTCTCGATGCCGCGCACGATGTTGAGCCAGCCGCGGATATCTTCGCCCGAGGGACAGCTGGCCTGACAGGGCGGTGTCTTGTGAACATAAGTTGGACACTTGTCGGATTCATCGGCCGTGAAGATGCGGGCCTGAAAGGAAGGCCATTCCTGGTCATCGTCCTTGAATTTGCGGAACGTGAAACCTTCCTTGCCACCTTTTGCCTTGTCTGCGGGAGTTGCCATTGCGAATCTCCTGTCTCTAGATATTGCTTGCTGATGAATAACTATTCGTTTACCGCGCCGAGCCGTATTGCCTTGCTGACCAGCCCGTGAACGCTCTGAATCGTGTCCATGGGGAACTTGTAGTAGGGCAGGACCTTGGTGAATTGCGCCTTGCAGATGGCGCAAATCGCGGCAATGTGCGTGACGCCATGCTCTTCTACGACCTCCTTGAATGCCTGCATGCGCGGGGCCGTGCCCTTGATACGCAGATCCAGAAGCTCGTCGGTGAGCAGTCCGCCGCCACCACCGCAGCAGTAAGTGCTCTCATAGATAGTCTCGGGCGCCATGTCGAAGAACTTGTTGACCGAGGCCCTGACCACGGCGCGCGGGATAATGAATTGACCCCCCGGCATATTGCCCATGCGCGAGGCGCGCGCCACGTTGCATGAGTCGTGAAAAGTGACGACCTTGTCGTCGTTCGCACTCTTGTCGAATTTGAGCGCTTTACGTTGAATCAGGTCATAGGTGAACTCGCAGATATGCTGCGGTATCGGGTAGCGCTGGTCGAGGAAATCGAACGGACCGATGATCGAGTTCCAGAAGCTGTAGGCCACGCGCCAGGCATGACCGCACTCGCCGACGATGATGCGCTTGACGCCCAGCTCCAGCGCCGCCTCGCGTATGCGTCTGGCGACCTTGTGCAGGTCTTTGTTCGAGCCGATAAACATGCCGAAATTTCCGGCCTCGGACGCATGCGAGGAAAGCGTCCAGGAGGTGCCGGCGGCATGGAACACCTTGCCGTAGCCGATGAGTCCGTCGACATGCGGTTCGGCAAAGAAGTCGGCCGATGGCGTGACCAACAGTACCTCCGCACCCTTGACGTCGACCGGATACTTCACGTCCACGCCCGTGTCATCTTTGACATCTTCTTCGAGCCCCTCCAGCGTGTTGGCGAGCGCCGGGCCCGGCAGGCCGAGGTTGTTGCCAATCGAGTGCAGCTTGATGAGGACTTCGTTGCAATACTTCTGGCCCTGGCCAACGGTGTCCATGATTTCGCGCGCCGCCATCGAAATCTCGGCGGTATCGATGCCATAGGGGCAGAACACCGAGCAGCGGCGGCACTGCGAGCATTGGTGAAAGTAGTTATACCATTCGTCGAGCACGTCCTTGGTCATGTCGCGTGCGCCGACAAGTTTCGGGAAGTGCTTTCCGGCGAAAGTGTAGTAACGACGATAAACGGAGCGCAGCAAATCCTGACGCGCCACCGGCATGTTTTTTGGATCGGAAGTGCCGAGATAATAATGGCACTTGTCGGTGCAGGCGCCGCATTTCACGCAGGAATCGAGAAACACCTGGAGTGCGCGAGATTCCGAGACCATTTCACCCAGCTTCTTGACGGCAACATTTTCCCAGTCCGGCACCAGCTCCTTCGGGAAACCCACGCCGGCCTGGATGTCAGGTTTCGCGATGTACGGCATGGAGCCGGCCATCGTGCCCAGTTTTATTTTTGGAATAATCTGGTATTCGCCAAGGACCGGTGCTTCGATATCAGCCATCGCTTAGTTCCCCGCAGCCTTGGTGTTGTCGAGTTTCGCAGTCCAGCCGGCGACCCAGCGTTGCTCGCGCGGGTTGTCCACCTGGTTGCGGGTAGGGCTGAAGAACACACCCGGCGCATGCAGCAGCTTACTGACGGGGAAGATGATCATGAGCAGGGCGACAAGTGTCAGGTGAATCAGCAACAACGGATCAGCCGGCATGCGCTGCCAATTGAGTGTCATCAGCCCGATGAAAAATGCTTTGAGGGCGACAATATCCGTGTGCACCAGGAACTTCATGGCCAGGCCGCTCGCGCCGATGGCGACCAGAAGGGCCAGCATCAGATGATCGGATGGGCCACTGATGTAGCGCACCCGGTCCACCAGAAAGCGTCGCCCCCACAGTCCGAGCAGACCGAGCACCATGCCGTAGCCCGTGAAGTTGATGAACCATTGCATCCACGGAAGGAACGCCAGCACCGGTTCGGTGAAATAGCGCAGGTGCCAGATCAGTTCCACGAACAGGCAGAAATGGAATATCCAGCCGAACAGCCAGGTCCACTTGTTGGCCTTAAACAGGCTTTCGAACACGGTGACTTCGCGCACCATGCGCGCGGCCACCCCGAGACGGGTGGTCGGTGCCGGCGTGGTCGGGATTTTCAACGGCTGCGGTGCGCGCGCGTAGATGTAAATCTTGCGCGCAACGCCGATGACGAGGATAGCCGTCGCCACGTAAAAGAGCAGCGCATAAATCACTGTCACAGCCGACATCGATGCCCCCGCTGGTTCATGCTAGTCGGGATTCTAATCCCTCCTGGGCAGGCCGGTGATTGACTAAACGCAACCGGTTGGTTTCGGCAAGCCGGCGTATTTACACGCCTGTTTCGCCGGGCCGTACGGGAACAGCTCATACAAGTACTTGCTGTTGCCCTTGTCGGGACCGAGTTTCTTGCCGATGGCCTTGGTCAAAACACGCACGGCGGGCGCGATCTGGTACTCGTCATAATATTCACGTAGGAAATTGAGTACTTCCCAGTGGTTCTGTGATAGATCGCAGTTGTCGGCTTTGGCCATTTCCTTGGCGACTTCCTCGCTCCAGTCGGTACGGTTGGCGAGATATCCTTCCTCGTCGGTTTCGATGGTTTTACCCGCTACGGTGATTGACATGTGAACACTCCTCGTCAGTTGAAGAATAATAATAGTTAAAGCCAGGCTTGCACGCCGGGGTATTCCACCGCCAGGTCTACAAACCCGTTATAGTCGACCAATTTTATACCTTCGATGACCCGATCCTGCATCCCGCGCGCTTCGATATCGGGAGAAAGGGCGTAGATCGGATGTATCTTGAGCGCCTGCTCGACCATCTTGGTGCTCGCGGTTCCTCTCAGAGCGCCATAGACACCATCCTCGATCAGCAGGACCGCGCTTCCTTTTTTCAGGTGCTTCAGGCAGCTCTCGAGAGCGTTGCGTTCTGTGGGAGATTTGTTGACGGTATGCAGCATGGTCATTCCCTCTAAAAGCTCATAATTACATCTTGAGATTCCATAAGTTCCGCCATATCAGCCGTGTCGATGACTTTCACGGGGACAATGAAGTCTTCCTCTTTCAGGCCCCGGGCCTCCATGGATTCCTTTTCCACATAGAGTTTCTCGATATCGTAACCTTCCAGCGCGCGATAGGTCGGTGAAAAGTTTTTGACGTCGATTGGTTTGGTGTGCTGACCCTTGACGATCTGATACACACCGTCGTCCAAGAATGCCAGGCTCACGTCCTGATCGAACGCCGCCGAGATCAACACCACTTCCAGCGACTCCAGGGCGTAAATCGTCCCGTAGGGTGCTTTACGGTTGATGTACAGAAACTTTTTTACCTTGCCGCCAGCGTCTTCTTCCATTTCGATGCCGCCTGTTGCTTCCGTCATTCTACCCCCCCCGTTAGCCCCGGGTTAATCGCCAAATGTCACCAGTCGGTCAGACTGGATCCCCGTTTCAACCAATTGCCCCAGGCCGGAGATGCGGAAACCTTCCTGCAGGTTTTCATCCTTGATGCCCCGGCGCAGTGCGGCCGCCACGCAGACGACCAGATCAATGTGGTGGTCCTTGGCCAGCTTCTGCCAGCGATTGACGATATGCCGGTCATCCTGCGGCGGCTCGGTGAGCCGGCTCGCGTTGTAGACGCCGTCGTTATAAAAGAACACGCGGTGAATCTTGTGTCCTTTCTCGATCGCGGCTTTGGTAAACAGGTAAGCCGTATCTGACGCTTGATGTGTGTACGGTCCCTCATTAATCAAGATACCCAGCTTCATCATCGCACCCCTTGATATTTGTCAAATGCTAACCCCGACGATTTACATACCAACGCCGGGATAACCCGGCGTCGAAGTGACAACAGCGGCGTGCTCTGAAACTAGAAACGGATATGTGCCGACTGATTCAGCATGTGCCGCGATCCACGCCAGTTGTCGATATGAAACTTGGTGAACGGCAATTCCGTCAGTTCAAAGAACCGCGGCCAACCGATGCGCTCAACCCAGTCACCGACGCGTTCCCAATCCTTGGCATCCTGTTTATAGACGCGCAGGATCTTCTTGACGATGGCGCCGGCTTCCGGCCAGCGCGGCGGATTGTTCGGAACTCCGGCGGCCACGAGCTTGTGGAACATCGGCTTGGAGCGTGCATTGGAGTTCTTGCCACCAACCCAAATCGCGAGTTTTGAGTGCTCGGGATCGTTGATCTGCATCGGCGGGCAGGGCGGGAAGCAGGCGCCGCAGCAGATACATTTCTTTTCGTCTACTTCGAGTGAGGGCTTGCCGTTAACCATTGCCGGGCGGATCGCCGCCACCGGGCAGCGCGCCACGACGGATGGACGCTCGCAGACGTTCGCCACGAGATCGTGATTGATCTTGGGGGGTTTGGTGTGCTGAACGTTGATGGCGATATCGCCCTGGCCGCCGCAGTTGATCTGGCAGCAGGACGTGGTGATGTGTACACGGTTCGGCATGTCTTCCTTGATGAATTCGTCATACAGATCGTCCATCAGCGCTTTTACCACACCTGAGGCGTCAGTGCCGGGGATGTCACAGTGCAGCCAGCCCTGGGTATGGGAAATCATGGTCACCGAGTTGCCGGTGCCGCCCACGGGATAGCCGGCTTCTTCAAAGGCCTTAATCAGCGGCTCAACCTTGTCGGCGCTGGAGAGAGATATTTCCATATTCGAACGGATGGTGAAGCGGACATATCCCTCGCCGTACTTGTCGATAATGTCGCACAGCAGGCCGATCTCATAGGGACCAAGCTGGCGCTGGGTGCCGACGCGCACGGTCCAGATCTCATCGCCGCTCTTGGCGACGTGGTGCAATACGCCCGGTCGCGGGCGATCGTGATACGCCCAGTTGCCGTAGTTTTTAATCATCAGCGGATGCATGTACTGAAAGCCGTCGGGGCATCCGGACTCGATCGGTGAGCGCGGGGTTGCTGGTTTTTCGGTGGTTGCTTGCGCCATCTTTATGTCTCTCCAGAATCTGTAGCTGTCTGCGTTCAGATGAAGATGGGCCCGCCCCAACGCGGGGGGACCCGGTTTAGACTCAAGGCCGGATCAGCCCGCTGCCTGTTGCTTGCGGTTTTTCCACTTCTCGGCTTCCTGGTCCCACTCATCCAGGCGGACGTAAGAGCTGGTGCGCGGGTGGTTGATCATGTTCGGATCCACCTCGAGGCCGATGCCTTCGAGGAAGTTCACGAGGCCGATGCGCTCGATCATCTCGCCGCAGCGTTCGTGCTCCAAGCCGTTTTCCGCCCAGAAGTCGATGGTGTTGGCCGCGATCTCGCGGATGCGCTCGTAGTCCTCGTCGGTCTCGAGCTTCATGAACGGAACGATGACGGTGCCGAAGGTGTCGCCGATCTTCAGCGTGCGCTTACCGCCGATGAGCAGGGTGATCCCCTTGTCATCGCCAGGTTTGAGCGCCTTGGTCATGACGTTGATGCAGTGCATGCAACGCACACAGTTGCGGTTGTCCACGTCCAGCGTGTCATCGTCGTTCAGCGACAACGCCTTGGTGGGGCAGCGGTTTACGACATTGTCGATGACGTATTTGCGGCTCTTACTTTTGATGAAAGCTTTGACTTCCTTCTGGTTCACCTTCATGTCGTCTCGCCAAGTACCGATGACGGAAAAGTCTGCGCGCTGAATCGAGTTCATGCAGTCATTCGGGCAACCGGAAACCTTGAACTTGAACTTGTAGGGCAGGGCCGGACGATGCATATCGTCAATAAAGTTGTTCACCAGAACGCGGTGAATTTTCTGCTCGTTGGCGCAGGACTGTTCGCAGCGCGCCGCGCCCACGCAGGACATGGCGGTACGAACGCAGGGACCAGCGCCGCCGAGGTCGAAGCCGTACTTGTTGATCTCGTCAAAGAAGTGCTGTGTGTTCTCACTGGTCGAGCCGATGAACATGATGTTGCCAGTCTGGCCGTGGAAGGCAATCAAGCCCGAGCCAAACTTCTTCCAGGAATCGGAGAGCTGACGCAGCATTTTGGTGGTGTAGTGATTGCCGGCAGGCGGCTGAACGCGCAGGGTGTGAAATTCTTTGGCTTCGGGGAACATGGGTTTGCCGTCGGTGCCCATGAGTTCGGTGAAGCGGGGAATGATGCCGCCGCCGTAACCGAATACGGATACTGTTCCGCCTTTCCAGTAGCCCTTGCGGGTGGTGTAGGAATGTTCCAGCTGACCCAACAGGTCGACCATCATGTTGTTGTCGTGGGCCAAGCGTTTAAGGCCGGTGACGAAGCTGGGCCACGGGCCGCTCTCCAGCTGATCCAGCATGGGTGTCTTGTGAAACGGCTTAGTGGATTTCTTTTCCTTCGGAATGAAGGTTGAATGTTTATCCGGATTCTTCGGTTGCTTCTGGGCCATTTAAACTACCTCCTGCGCGTAGAAGGATATCAAATCGGTCTTCCGGACGAAGTATTCGCTGAAAGATCCGCTTTTTTTGCCAAACGAATTGTTCCAAAGGCTCAGTCTAATCAGGACCTTCAATAAAAAAATCACACGTTAGAGAGAGCCTTTGCTGGATTAGCCCTCCCGAAAGAGATAGGCAGGGTGGCAAAGAACACCCATAAAAAAGCGCGTACTATACATGTATTTGATTTAAAATACTAATCTTTAGTATTGCTCTCAACCATTTTGCCCAAGAATTTGGAACACCGGGCTTTCAATACAGCTCACGAACCCCATCATGATGTTTGGATAATTTTGGACTTGATACTATTGAAAAATCCATTCCAAGTTGCTCGCGTCAGCGATCCGCCGCAGGGCAGCCCCTTCAGCTTGCACAACGATGCTGCCTATCAGCGCTGGCGCGAAGCGAAGTTAAGCGCCTATCCCGTCTCCGTGGAGGATCTGGTGGTGGAAGTCGGCAATCCCCTGGCACTGACCGAAGCCGAAGTCGACGCCATGTTGAACGTCTGCCGCAAAACCAACATGGTCATCTACGCGGGCCGGACAGGCCAGGAAGACAAGGAGATCCCGCGCGCCGTGGGAGATCGTTTTGGCATGCACCGTCTCGACAGCAATATGCTGGCCGACGATGACGGAATCACGTCCTTGCAGGTAGTGCCGGGCAAGTCGGCGCGCGGCTACATTCCGTATACTAACAAACGCCTGTTGTGGCACACGGATGGTTATTATCACGATGTCGAGGAACGCATCGACGCTTTCGTCTTGCACTGCGTCTCCCCGGCGGCTGAAGGCGGGCAAAATAGCCTGCTGGACCATGAAATAGCATACATTCTGATGCGTGACGCCAATTCGGATCATGTCCGGGCATTGATGATGCCGGAAGCCATGACCATCCCGGCCAACACTGAAGCCGGTACGGAAACACGTGCGGCGGTTACCGGTCCGGTTTTTTACATCGATCCAGTTGGCGGTAACCTGCATATGCGCTATACCGCCCGTACGCGCTCCATCACCTGGAAGCAGGATGCGGCCACGCAGGAAGCTGTCAAGTTTCTTGAAAATCTTTTGGCCGGCGAATCACCATACATTTTTCGCCATATGCTTAGCGCCAACCAGGGGCTGCTGTGTAACAATGTACTGCATAACCGTACGGCATTTACGGACGATACCGACACTGCATTGGCTAGGCTGGTCTACCGGGCGCGTTATCATGACCGCATCCGCGGCACGCAGTTTAACGAGATATACGGCTGAGCCATGCTACATCTGAGCGAAATAATGCTTCAGCATCACGACATCGCGACGTTCGAACAGCTTCTGGAGGTGGTGCGGAGCCGCGCACAAACGGAAATGTTTTTTCGGATCGACATCAAGCCGCCTTATCCAGACACGCCCGCTAATTGGGAAGACCAGCTGGAAGGCGCCTTTGTCGGCATCCATTCAGTGACAAAATGATTTTATGAAATATCTCAAAGACGAAACATTCACGACGGACATGGACAGCGCAGAAGACACTCAGGAGTCCTCTGTTCTGCTGGAAGCCCAATTAGCGGAATTCAGGCGCCAGATGCTTGAGCTGCCGCCTAATTACGACCCGATGGCGCGTGCCGACTTGCTATTGCAGATCGGCCGCACACTCATCCGGCTGGAAAAAAACGAGGATGCCTGGGACGCTGGCCGCGAGGCGTTTGATATATACGTGGCGCGTGACGCCTGGGAGGGCGCTGTGCAAGCCTGCGACATCATGTTCCTATCGGAGCAACCGGAATCACTCGCAGCGCTCGGCCAGGGCATCTGGCTGACGGTTACCTTTCCGATGGACCCTGAACTGTCGGTGGCCATGCTGCAGCACGTGGTGGACGAAACCCCGGCGGAATCGGATGGTGCCGCGGTTGCCGCGACGGTGGCGCATTATCTCGTGGACCTGCGCGCTGAAGGGCGCAGCCGCGAAGACCTGATGTTCTACACCAATCAATTGCTGGCGACGGTGGCACGGCGCCACAGCGACGTGCACAACCAGGTGGCGTTCAGCCAGTGGTTCAAGAAACTCGAGCTCGACGATCCGGCGAAATTCCTCCCGCGACTGCGTAACGTGGTGGACGTGTTGGTGCAGGAACATTGGTGGATCGACCGCGACGCCATACGCGAGAAACTCCCGGTCAACTGACGACACACGATATGTTCTGGCAAGAAACTAAAGAGAATGAAGGTTATATCGTCCCGGACGATATCGTGGATGTGATGTTTGGCATCCAGTGCCGTACACTTCCGGTGGATCATTCCTATTTGCTATCGCAAGCTGTTTCCCGGGCGCTGCCCTGGTTTGCAGACGAAGAGCACGTTGGTCTGCATACCATTCATGTGGCGGAATCCGGTAACGGCTGGATGCGCCCGGATGATCCCCACGCCCTGCTGCATTTGTCGCGCCGCACCAAGCTCATGCTGCGCCTGCCCAGGCAACGCCTCGAGGACGCCGGCAAACTGATGGGGCAGACGCTGGATATCGGTGGCAACACCATGCAGGTGGGAAGGGCCGCGGTTAAACCCCTCAGCGCGATTACGACACTTTTCTCACGCTATGTCGTTGCCAGTGAAGGATTGGACGAAACGGCCTTTATGTGCGAGGCGCAGACGCTGCTGGCCGACATGGGAATTCGGCCAAAAAAGATGCTCTGCGGGATAGAGCGGGTCATCGCCACGCCTGAACGAGAAATCCATACGCACAGCCTGATGCTGGCAGAACTGCCCGTGGAGCAGTCGATTAGCCTCCAGCAGCGGGGTTTGGGCCCAGGGCGAACGCTGGGTTGCGGACTGTTCCTTCCGCATAAGGACATCAAGGAAGTCCGACCCGTCTTGGATTAAGCTCCAACGCTTTGTATTATTCGTTTTTTTTTTACGCCGCAAAAAAACATCTGCCTGAAATTCGAGGGGAACTTAACATGAGTTATGAGTTTAATGGCAAGACCATCGAAACCGATGCCAACGGATTCCTCACCAGCCCCGAAGACTGGAGCAAGGAACTGGCTGAACATATTGCCCAGCTGGAGGGAATTTCGCTGACGCAAAAGCATTGGGACCTCATCGAGTATTTACGGGATATGTACTTTAATCACAATAACGAGCAGCCCAACACCCGCCACATCGTGAAGGCGATGTCGGACAAGTGGGGCACGAACGTCATCCAGAAGGATGTCTACGATCTGTTCCCGAAGGACCCGAGCAAACAGGGCGGACGCATTGCCGGCCTGCCAGAATCGCGCCGCAAGGGCGGCTATTAAGCAAACGTACATTCCGGCTGTCAGCTTTTGGCATGAAGCCCCCCGGCGGGCTCCCTAATGGATGAATGCTGACAGCCATGCTTACCACCCTCATTGACACAGAAACCCTCTCCCGGCACCTTAACGATCCACGCTGGGTTATCGTGGATTGCCGGTTTATTTTGACCGATCCGGAAGCCGGAAGGCGCGCGTACCTGCAAGGACATATTCCCGGGGCCCGCTACGCGCATTTAAACGAGGATCTTTCATCTCCCATTACATCCACCAGCGGCCGGCATCCACTTCCATTCCCCAATACGCTGGCGGAAAAACTCGGTGGCTTCGGTATCGATAAAAACAGCCAGGTCGTCGTTTATGACGATTCATTCGGTGCCATGGCGTCGCGTCTGTGGTGGCTGCTGCGTTGGCTCGGGCATGAAGCGGTCGCGCTGCTGGATGCGGGGTATCCGAAATGGCTGCGCGAGAAACGACCGGTCACGACCGACCTGCCGGAAATTCAGCCTACGCAATTTCATCCGACCATTAATCACTCGATGTGGGTGGATGCCGATCATGTGATGGAAATGACACGTGCAAAGGAAGGGATTCTGATCGACGCGCGCTCGGAAGAGCGTTTTCGTGGCGAGGTTGAGCCGCTGGACAAAGTGGCGGGCCATATCCCTGGCGCCAATAACTTGCCGTACGAAGACAATCTCGACTTCACTGGCGAATTCATGTCTGATGAGGCCCTGCGCGAGCATTATCTGGCGCTTTTGGATAAGGTGCCACCGGACAAGGTCGTGCACATGTGTGGATCGGGCGTGACCGCCTGCCATAGCATTCTCGCAATGGAACACGCCGGGCTTTCAGGCGCAAAATTGTACGCCGGCAGCTGGAGCGAATGGGTCGCCGACCCGAAACGCCCGGTGGTAAAAGGCGAGTAATAATTTCAATAGAAGTCCTATCGATCCATGAAGCGCGTTGATGATTATCGTCTGAAACTGGGCAAGAAAGAGTTGGTGCCGATCATGACCGGCGGCATGGGCGTGGACATCTCGACCGCAGAACTGTCGCTGGTCGCAGCGCGGCTCGGCGGTATCGGCCATATCTCGGATGCCATGGTCCCTACCGTTTCCGACCGACGCTTCAAAACCGGCTTCGTGAAGGAAAAGCAGAAGAAGTACAAATATAATGTCGCCAACCGCGACAAGTCGGACGTGCATTTCAATCTCGAACGTCTGGCCGAGGCCACCAAGCTGCACGTGGGCCGGACCATGGAAGCCAAGCAGGGCGATGGCCTAATCTTCATCAACACCATGGAAAAGCTCACCATGAACAGCCCGCGCGAGACCCTGCGCGTACGCATTACCGCGGCCATGGATGCCGGCATAGATGGCGTCACGCTGAGTGCCGGGTTGCACCTGGGCTCGCTCGCGCTGGTGCAGGACCATCCGCGTTTCCGCGATGTGAAGTTCGGGATTATCGTATCCTCCCTGCGCGCACTGTTGTTGTTCCTGCGCAAGAGCGCGCGCCTCAACCGTCTGCCGGATTACATCATCGTGGAAGGCCCGTTGGCCGGCGGGCATCTCGGTTTCGGCATGGATTGGGTGCAATATGACCTAAAGACCATCGTCAACGAGATTCAGCGGTTTCTCAAACAGGAAAATCTGAATATTCCCCTCATTCCCGCGGGCGGCATTTTCACCGGCAGCGACGCGGTGGAATTCCTCGAAGCCGGTGCCGCGGCGGTGCAGGTGGCGACGCGCTTCACCGTGACGAAGGAATGCGGTCTGCCGAACAAGGTCAAGCAGGAGTACTTCAAGGCCAGCGAGGAAGACATCGAGGTGAATCTGATTTCGCCCACGGGATATCCGATGCGTATGCTGAAGAACAGTCCGGCGATTGGCGCGGGTATCCGTCCCAACTGCGAGGCGTATGGCTATCTGCTCGATGCGTCAGGCAACTGCGCCTATATTGAGGCCTACAACCGCGAACTGGATAAGCACCCGGACGAGGAAAATATTTCGGTCATGGACAAGACCTGTCTTTGTACCCACATGCGCAACTTCGACTGCTGGACCTGTGGGCACTACACCTATCGACTCAAGGACACGTCGCGACAGTTGCCGGACGGTAACTACCAGCTCCTGCGCGCGGAAGACGTGTTCAAGGATTACCTCTATAGCACCGATCACCAGATTGTTTTGCCCGCTACCTGATTTAGTTTGAAGATTTCCCTCAGCGGTCAATGACCTCGCGTGTTTTGTCATGCGCGGGATCGTTGGCAGGCAGGGTATCGGCAACCCAGTCGCCTTTTTTCCAGCCGGGCACCGGGGTGGGACATTCCTTTTTCGGGACGAAGCGAGAACGCTGCACCAGTTTCATCTTGTGGAGGTAGCGTGGGCAATTGGCGAACACTTCGCGCGAGCGCACGCGCACGATAAACTGCGCTTCGGGGTAGTGTGGCATCAGCGAATCGTTCGGATGAATCGTCGCCTCGCCATTCAGGCGCATGCGTTTCTGATTCTCGAAATCGATGAACAGCATCCCCACTTGGCGCGTTCTGAGAATATTTCCCATCGTGAGGTACATGCCGTTGCCGTCATAGTTGGGGAAGGCGAGTGTGTGATCGTCCACCACACGCACGAAGCCGGGTTCACCGGCCTTGTAGGAACAATTCACGCGGCCGCGATCGTCCACGGTAGCGATAAAAAACATGTCCAGGCGCTCAATGAAGTCCTTGTCGCTAGGCGCGATGCTGTCCTGCACGCTGGCTTCATCGAGCCGGTCGGCCAAATGCCGAGTATCGTAGCGGTCCTGAAGCTCTCGGTGATTATCGTTGTAGATGTCTGACATCGCGAACCTCCTGAGTTCAAGGTTATTTCATCAAACGGCTGCCCGCCTCATGAACTTGTTGCAAGAAGCCGAGCAGTTTTTCCTCCGGTCGTTCCGCTGTTGTCAGGCTCGCATACGGCAGGATCGCGCCGGTCCAGCCTTGGGTGTGCCAGGAAGCATCGGGCGGCAGCAGTGTTTTCACCAGCTCTGCCGGCAGCGGGTAAGCGGTGATATAGAAGTAGGGATCGGGGATGCTGTCATCGCCGGTGGAAAAACCGAAATTCATTTGCTCCTCGAAGGCCTCCTCGTCCGCGGGATCCGCGCCAGGCACTTTCCGCCCGCTGAACCAGTTCATGGCAAGATCGAAATGATGCGGCCAGAGCTGCACCGGGCTTGTATTCGCTCCGAGCTTTTCATGAAATCTATTCACGGTGGCATCGATACGTTGCAGCGCGCGCCAGAAGCGCTCGACCGCTACGCGATCGTAATGCGCGGGCGTGGCGTCGCCCACCTTGGCTTTGTCGATGTCAGGCTTGATTCCGAGATGCTCGAGCACAGTCATGATTTGCGCGCTGAGCTTGGCGGAAGATTGTCCGCCGAGCGGGATATGAGCGGGTTGGGTGTGACCGGTCTGAATGACCAGACGATGGGCTGTCAGATCGAGACGCAGTGTAAAGCGTGATTTACCGGCCGGAATTTCCGTGGTCGTGAGTCCGTCGGGCGCCACGCGCAGGCTGATGTGCCACCAGTGTTTCTGTTTCGGGGTGAGCGCCGCGCGCACCGCGCCGAGCACCCGGGTGTAACGGTGCAGGGTATCTCGGGTCGCGCGCCAGTCGGCAAGCGCGAGGGGCAAGAATCCGTTTTGCGCCATGAGTGCGCCCTCGAGTCAGTTTCTCCTTGATGCAGCGCCGCCATAAGCGGCGCTTTTTTACTTTTCGTGCTTCTTGTCGGTGTAATGGACTTTGGTGCCTTCGGCGACGCAACCCATCAGTGGCGGCGCTATTTGGCGAATAGTTGATGCATGTCAGCGAAGGCCTTGAACTCAAGCGCGTTACCGCTGGGATCAAGCAGAAACAAGGTGGCTTGTTCCCCGGGTTGGCCCTGGAAACGGATGTAAGGTTCGATGACAAACTGTGTGCCGGCCCGGCGCAGCCGTTCGGCGAGGGACTGCCATGCCGGCATGGTTAGCACAACACCAAAATGCGGCACTGGCACGTCATGCCCATCGACGGCATTGCGGGCCGTGATTCCAGGTGAATTTGGTGAGAGATGGGCTACCAGCTGATGTCCGTAAAGATCGAAGTCCACCCATGTGTCGCTGGATCTTCCCTCGCCGCACCCGAGCAGGCTGCCGTAAAAAGCCCGCGCCGCCGCGAGGTCGTGCACCGGAATGGCGAGGTGGAAAGGCGTCAACATTATTCTTTCTTTTCCAGTTTGAGCGACGCCGAATTGATGCAATAGCGCAGACCCGTCGGGTTCGGCCCGTCGGGAAAAACGTGCCCCAGATGCGCGCCGCACTGGGAGCAGTGCACTTCGGTGCGTTTCATGAAAAAGCTGACATCTTCCTCCTCGGCGACGTTTTCGGATTTCATCGGGGAGTGGAAGCTGGGCCAGCCGGTACCGGAGTCAAACTTGGTGTCGGAATTGAACAGTTCGGCGCCGCAACAGATGCATTTGTAAACGCCCTGATCCTTGCAGGCGTGATAAGCCCCGGTGAAGGCAGGCTCGGTACCTTTCTGACGCGTGACTTTATATTGTTCCGGTGAGAGGATTTTTTTCCATTCCTCGTCGTTTTTGAAGACCTTGTATTTCATGGCATCGTCTCCTTGGCCTAGATGTCGCTCCACATGCGGATCAGATTCATATAGGCCGTGTTCACCTGGGCGGTTTCCTCCGCCTCCGGTGAGATCTTCAGCAATTTTTCCCGCGCCAGATGCAATTCATACAATAGCTCGCGCCGCATCGGATCGCGCACCAGGCTCTGCACCCAGGTCACGGCCACAAGGCGTTCGCCTCGCGTGACCTGGTTCACGTGATGTCGGCTGGAGGCGGGATACATCACGGCGTCGCCCGCCGCCAATTTCACGGCATTGTCACCGAAGGCGGTGCGGATGATCAGTTCTCCGCCGTCATACTGGTCCGGCCCGTTCAGGAATACCGTGAGAGCGATATCCGAACGGTACAACTCCCCGTCAGCGCCCATGATGGGATCGTCCAGATGATCGCCGTAGGCCATGCCCGGTTTGTAGCGCGCGTAGTAGGGCGCAGCCACGCGCAGAGGCAGCGCGCCGGCGCGGTAAACCGGATGCTGCACCAGGGCGCTCATCACCAGGTTGTTCAATATGTCCACCTGTTTGGCTCGCTTGTCCAATTCCTGGTTGTGCTTTACGCGTTGGGCCGCCGTCCCGGCAGAAAGTTTCCCGTCCACGAATTTCGCATCGGCCAGCAGTTGCTGCACGGCCTCGAGCTGGTTCGATTCAAGGACGGAAGGGAGGTGCAGCATCATGGTGAAATGGCCGGCATTCCGATATTTTCTATCATGCCGCCTCAGCGGTAAAAAAGCGAGAGTCCACCGATCAGGATCATCCACGCCACGACTTTCCGGAACACCCGCTCGTTAATATGCAGGTGAAGCTGGTTGCTGAACCACAGCGTCACCGCGAGGAATGGACCGCTGACCAGAATCATCCACAGTATTTCATTGGTGTAAGTACCGTGGACGGCGTATTCGCTGGCGCGCAGGATGTTCATCGAGAGAAAAAATGCGAAGGCGTTATGGCGCACCGTGTTCTTGTCCGGGAAGGTCGCGAGGAGTCGCGTCATGGCGATGGGCCCGCTGATGCCGAACAGCGCCTGCGACGTGCCTGCGAGCGTGTCCATCACGCGCAATCCCGCCGGGTTGAACCGCGCACGATGAGGTGCGATCACCAGGAACAGCCCGGCCGCCGTGATTGCCGCGGCCAGCAGTATCTGGAAAGTTCCTGATGAAACGTTATAGAAGAGTGTGAAACCCACGACCGCGCCCATGAAAGCGAACAGCAGCATTCCAGTCATGAAATTTCGATCGATCTTTTTTGGCGAACGCACCAGCCCGATGACCGCTACCAGTATTTGCGGCAATACGGAGTAGACAACGAGCGTTTTGACCGGGAAAAGAAAACTCAACAACGGTATCATTAATATCGTACCGGCGAGGCCAAAGACGATTTCAAACGTATAGGTGAGGGCGCAGACGATTATGAGGATAATAAGGGCGGACATTGTTTTTGTCGTGTCGCCTGAAGTGATGAGAAATTATTGAATTAGTTGTGTGATGCTCAATCCGGGCACATAACCGCGATATCATTTCCTTATTGATCGCAGCATGTTTGTGTTTTTTGCATCTTGAGTCAAGCTGGGCACGGCGCAGGAGGCTTGTGATGGATTACGACAGTCGGGCAATCTCACGCCGGAGGTTTCTCCGTCAATCGAGCGGTTTGATTGCTGCACTGTTACTCAATCCCCGAGCGCCGAATTCGGCAGAACGTCCGAACATTACCAAACTTATCCCCTCGACGGGTGAACCATTGCCGGTCATTGGTATGGGGTCATGGCTTACCTTTGATGTTGGAAGCAACGCCGACGAACGAGCTGACCGTGCCAAGGTGTTGCAGGCTTTTTTTGATAACGGTGGAACGCTGATTGATTCATCCCCCATGTACGGATCTTCCGAGGAAGTTATCGGCGAGGGCCTGAAGTCAATAAAGAATAAGATCAACCTGTTTGCCGCGACCAAAGTCTGGATACTCGGAAAAAAATCCGGTATCCAGCAGATGGAAAATTCACAAAAATTCTGGGGCGTGCCGCGTTTCGATTTGATGCAGATCCACAACATGCTCGACTGGGAAACCCACTGGGAAACGCTGAAGGAATGGAAGGCCGAAGGCCGGATTCGTTACATCGGCATCACCACCTCGCACGGCAGCCGCCACGAGGCGCTGGCGAAGGCCATGGTCAAAACACCCTTCGATTTTGTGCAGTTCACTTATAATCTGGAAGATCGTGATGTGGAGCAGCGCCTGCTGCCGTTGGCACAGGAGCGGGGCATGGCAGTACTGATCAACCGGCCATTTAATGGTGGGAGTTTATTTCATCGTGTTCGCAGCAAGCCGCTGCCGCTGTGGGCCTCTGAGTTTGACTGCAGGAACTGGGCGCAGTATTTCCTGAAGTTCATCGTCTCGCATCCGGCCGTGACCTGTGCCATCCCGGCCACGTCCAAAGTGGATCACATGCTGGAGAACATGGGCGCCGTCTTTGGTCGTTTGCCCGACGCTGCCACGCGCCGACGCATGCTCGAATACTTCGAGCGTTTGTAGTCGGCAAATTCGCTACGCGAAGCTAACCCAGGTTGTTGCTATGTATTTCACGCCTTGTTCCATCGGCACGGCGCGATGGATATGCGTCCAGAATGGCGGAAACAGAATCAACTTGCCTTCTTCGGGCTTGATCGAGACTTCCTGTAATGCGAATTCCGTTTCACCCCCGGGACCTTCGACATCGTTGAGATACCAGATGGCCACCAGCTGCCGTTGGCTGAATTCACCGGGTCCGCCGTCCACGTGCCAGTGGTAATACTCGCCCGGTTGATAGCGTTGCATGTTGTAGCCGATGTCTTTGAACGAATTGGCGGCAAAAAATGGAAATGCCTGGCCGATTTCATTGAAGGACTTTGCCAGTGACTGCATCAGTGCCTGGTCAACGTCCTGCCAGTCGACGCGCCCGCTGATGCGCAAGTCGGTGGTTTTTTTGATGCTGTTCTCCTCGGACAGATTCTGACCGATGCGCCCGGCGTATTGCTGGTCGGTGTTGGCCTCGAAGCGGCGAATCATGTCGCAGCACAGTTCTCCCGGCAGGGCGTTCTTGATCTCGTATATAAAGGAATACGACTTGACCTCGTGCATGGAAAGATTCGCAGGGTTATTGTGCAAAGCTGGGTAAATTCGATTATCGTACGCGCTCTTCGCGCGCGTCAAACTGGGATCGCATGCCGCTCAAGCAGATTATCGTCTCGCTGTTCCGCCCCTTGGGACCTGTCAGTCTGCGGGAAAAAATCATCTCCGCGATTGGCGGGTTCCTTGGTATTTTCCTCGCGGCCTTCTTCAGCCAGAATTTCGGCGCCGAGGCAGCGCCGCTGCTGATCGCCTCCATGGGCGCCTCATCCGTGCTGCTGTACGGCGCGCCGCACACCCCCATGGCGCAGCCTTGGCCCTTCGTCGGCGGCCATCTGATCTCGGCGGTGATTGGCGTGACCTGCTTTTTGTTCATACCCGAGCCGCTCGCCGCCGCCGCCGCGGCCGTGGCCTTGGCCATCTTCGCCATGCATCTGACGAATTGCCTGCACCCGCCAGGCGGCGCCACTGCGCTGGCGATGGTGATCGGCGGCGTGGAAATGCACCGGCTTGGTTACGGCGCAGTGCTGGATCCGGTGGGGCTGAACGTCGTGGTGCTAATGGTGATCGCGCTCCTCGTTAATAATCTGTCTCCGGGGCGACGTTATCCCATGCTGGCAACGGCCGCGGCAGGAGAAAAATCGGTAACACCAATGGCATTCGGGCGAATGAAGCTCAGCAAGGAGGATATCAAGAACGCGCTCAGAGACATAAATGCCTACATCGACGTAGCGGAAAAGGACCTGGAGGAGATTTACAGCCGCGCCTCGCTGCACGCCGTGCGCCGGCGCATGGGCGAAGTGACCTGCCGCGACATCATGACACGCGACGTGGCCACGGCCGAATATGGCGATGAATTGGCGACGGTGTGGGAGATGTTGCGCCAGCGCAAGCTCAAGGGCGCACCCGTCGTGGACCGCGCGCGACGCGTCATCGGCATCGTCACGATTGTTGATTTTCTGAAGCGCGTGGACCAGACGCAGCATCCGCACCCGCTTTTCTTCGATCGGCTACGGGCTTTCATCCGCCGCACCAGCGGGCTGACTACCGATAAGCCCGAGGTGATCGGGGAGATCATGTCGGCGCCGGTCATGACTGCACGCGAGGACACGCATATCGTGTCGCTGATACCTATGTTTTCTGAGCACAACATCCATCATGTCCCTATCGTGGACAAGGACGGATGTGTGACGGGAATGGTGACTCAGACAGATCTGTCTGTGGCGCTGTATCGCTACTGGGCGGCGATGCCCTGATCCATCACGATCAGTTTTTCTGACCGGTCAGTTCGTCGAGCCGACGCTTGTAGGCCTGCATTCTTTTTTCATAGGCCTCCTGTTCGGTCTGCATCGGCCCCGATTCGAGCCATTCTCCGGTTTTCAGGTCGCGCACGGCGAAGCGATGACTTTTGCCGACTTGATAAACCTTCGTGACATCCTTGCCGGCCTGTTCCATGGCCTCAATCTTGCCGAGTTTCTGCAGGCGCGGTGTACCTTGCGACAGCGTCGTGGTCGGTGGACTCAAGGGTTTCTCGTAGAGCAATTCGGTGTGGAGCATTTCTCCGCCGGTATCGATGCGCACGCCGGTAACACCCGGCACCCGTTTCAGAATGTAGCCGGCCATGAGCGTGATCATGGTCTCGTTGGCGGCGCTGAGTGAGGTCAGCAGTTTGTTCGCGGCGATCTGGCAGCGCTGCACCTTGTCCGGCTTTTCGATGAACTCGGGCCCCATCTGCCAGCCGTGGTCCATGTCGCTGTCCATCTTGCGGTAGAAATCCTCCGCCTCGTGCAGCATGTGCGGCGGCACGTCAACCGCCAGCGCGCGTTCATCGACAATGACATTCAGTTTCATGAATGAGATGCGGTCTTCGGTGGGCAGCAGGCCGAGAAATCCGTTGACGGCTCCAGCAAGTTCTCGATCGCGGGACCGGCCTCCTTACCCAAATCTGTATATAGGGAAATCAGGGCGCGCGCCGTGCCGAGCCAGCGACGTTGTCCCTCGTCCACAAGTTTGCACAGCAGGCGATTGTCATTTTCGTCGACCCAGCGCTGATAGGTTTCCACCGCCTCGGGGAACAGATGTTTGCGCATGCCTGTGAAGTTGGCGAAGTAGAAGTGCAGCGACGCAGTATTGTTCGCGGCCAGGAGGGCGGGCAGGGTGGACAAACAATCGGCCAGATTGTCGCGTACCGCGCGAACCATGATCTCCGCCTTCGAGCGTGAAAGGCTCGTGAGCATCCGATGCCAGTCGTCGCCGAGCTTTTCACCCGCGAGCCCTTCGCCGAGCTCGTGCAGGATCATGGCCTCGGTTTCGTTGTCGGTCATGCGCTCGAGCGCCGAGTTCACGTCGAGATCGAATGAGTAGCAATCGAGCGCTCGTTCCATCGCCTCGTTTTTTCGGCTCCAGCGCCACTCCTCGATTTTTTCCCACAGGAAGCGACGTACCGATTCCTGGCGGATGTAAATCGTTTTACCCAGTAACATCGCCGGCGGGGCTTCGAGATCGCGGGCGTATTCGCACGAGGAAATGTAGATGGTGTAACCGGCGCGCTTTTCCTTTTTGAGCAGCGAACCGAGAAAAAAATGCGGTTTGGCGAAACGCCCGTAGCCACCGCTGTAGACATAGCCTTGCGGAATCAGCTCACGATTGATGGCGTCGGCATCAAAGGGGTCTATCGTACGGTTTTCGAGCGGCAGCGATTCGAACGGGCTCTCCTCGAGATGGGTCCACAAGTCCTCGCGTTCCTGCAACCAGGCGCCGACTTCTTCCTTAGGCAGTTCGCGCGCGAACGGGATATCGTTTTCCCAGCGAAAATACTCGCGCATTTTCAGGAGAAAGATGCAGAGCGTGAAGTCGCCCGCGTGCCGCGCGTCAGAAATGTGACAGTTTTTCTGAACCGTGTTGACCAGTTGACCGAGATTCAGCATGTAGCAATGTCCAACGCGATAAGAAATATTAAGTATAGGTCGATGGCTCCCTTGGAAACCAGCATCCATTCTCAAAAACCCCTGCCTCCGCGAGCCTAATTCGCGATAAAGCCTCCATCATTTAAGACCGATTCAGGCGCCCGTATGCCCCTCAATCATTCTAAAAATACGCATCAATCCACCCACCTGGCCTGGTAAACTTCTTTAAAAATTGACATCGGTCCTTGAAAACGCGAATTCAATGGGTAATATAAGCGCCGCTTCAATGCACTCCGATTGTCTGATTTCTCCGAGGAGCAACGTTTCATGAACAAAGTTTACTACGACAGCATCAGCACGATGGAAAAGAAGGGCGTGGACCAGGAGTACATCAACGGTTGGGCGTGCGGTTTTCTGCACAATCCCAAGCGCGAAGAGCAGCGCCTGAACGATGCCTACAACGCTGGCTACGATGACGGCCACGCGGGCAAGACCGACGGCTTCAGCGCCTGGACCAAGAAGTAACGCTTCGCAGGCGTCAGGCTGTGCCGTGTACAGCCTATTTTCGATTCAGGTACTCTGCTGCGCTTTCTCGTACCACTTCCGGGCTTCCGCGTCGTTTTTCTCGACGCCCAGACCTTGTTCGTAGAGCATTCCGAGAGTCATTTGTGACCCGGCCAATCCCTGCTCGGCGGCACGGTGGAACCATTCCGCCGCGATTTTTTCATCTTTCGCAACGCATTCTCCCTGCATGTACATGAAGCCCAGGCCATGTTGGGCCAATGCATCGCCCTGATCCGCGGCGGCACGCATCCACTTGAGCGCCATCATTTCATTGCGCACGTGCCCAAGCCCATTCTGATACATAACGGCGAGGCGGTATTGCGCTTCGGCATTGCCGGCTTCCGCCAGCGGTGAAAGAAACTTGAACGCTTTGGCGAATTCCTTGGCTTCGAAAGCGGAGATGCCGCTTGCCAAATTCATGTCCGGTTCCGGCATGAGTGTCTCCTCAAAAGATTTACCGCATTTTGCCAGAGACGGTACATCCGCGCGAAGGCATAAAGCATTGATCATCGGTTTTGCTGTGCGTGCTTACGCCGCACTGGAAATCTCTCCTATAATGCGCGCCATGGCGATCCGGCTGAAGACAAAATTCCGCAAGAAAGGGCCAAAGACGCTGGAAGATCGGGCCAGCGTGGTGGCGGCGAACATCTGGCGCATCGCGCAGGAGATATCGCGTCACATGGAGAAGGAGGGCTATGCCTTGGGGGGTGACCGTCAGGTCGCCGCGGTGTTGACTGAATTAATTGCTTTCTTGATCCAAATTGCGGACCGTATCGTATACGGACAACTGACCGAGGAAGAACGAGGTCGCTTTATCAATGCGCTCGGCAAACACACGGCGCGGATCACCTCGACCAACCTGGCGGAATTTGTCGGTGAG
Organism: Gammaproteobacteria bacterium; assembly: GCA_029863005.1. Lineage (GTDB taxonomy): Bacteria > Pseudomonadota > Gammaproteobacteria > Acidiferrobacterales > Sulfurifustaceae > Sulfuricaulis. Next base: position 37,192 of record JAOTWF010000016.1, read on the forward strand.
GGCCGATATGTCGGGGAATTCGTCAGTACCTTGAATGCGCGTCTCGCCGATTACTCCGAACTCGCGTTCCAGGGCCACGATCCAAGCTATTCAGTGTTACGCTACCTGGGCGAGAAGGTTTCCTTGGCCATGGAGCAGACCGACAGTAAATGGGTGCTGGAACAGGTCGTGGACATCGAGGGGCCTGAGGCCGTGAAGCTCATCAAAAAATCGGTCGGTGAGATTATGGGCGTGAAGGTGACTTAAAAAATGCGAAGCAGGGCTTTTTCAATAGTTACTAATCAGTTTAACAATAGTATATAACATATTGTTTATAAATTGTAATATAATGGCGATTCCATCATGGAAGACCTGAATCCGTTATTCAATAAACTTGATGATCTGCGCGACCGGTCACAGGTCTTACGGGGGTATCTTTGACTTCGAAACCAAGCAACAACGCCTGGTCGAAGTCCAACGCGAACTCGAGCAACCCGATGTCTGGAGCAACCCCCAGCGCGCCCAGGAACTGGGGCGCGAGCGCGCCAAATTGGAGACCGAGGTCGGCACGTTATCGCGTCTTAAGGCCGAATTAAGCCACTCCCGCGAATTGCTGGAACTTGCCCGCGAAGAAGGAGACGCGGATGTTGCCGCTTCCGTGGCTAATGATCTTCAAAAACTGGAAAAAGAGCTGGCAGGCCTTGAGTTTCAACGCATGTTCTCGGGCGAGATGGATGCCAATAATGCATTTATGGACATTCAGTCCGGTTCAGGCGGTACCGAGGCCCAGGATTGGGCCAACATGCTGCTGCGCATGTACCTGATGTGGGGTGACCGACGCGGTTTCAAAACCGAAATTTTGGAGATTTCCGAGGGTGAGGTGGCCGGAATCAAGAGCGCCACGGTCAAATTCATCGGTCCCTATGCTTACGGTTACTTGCGCACCGAAACCGGGGTGCACCGTCTGGTCAGAAAATCGCCCTTCGACTCGGGAAATCGTCGACACACCTCATTTGCCTCGGTTTTTGCCTACCCCGAAATCGAGGAAACCATAGAAGTGGCCGTCAATCCCGCAGATCTTCGGATCGATACGTATCGCGCCAGTGGCGCCGGCGGCCAGCACGTCAATCGCACCGATTCCGCGATCCGTATCACGCACATTCCAACCGGGATTGTGGTTCAATGCCAATCTGATCGCTCCCAACATCGAAATCGGGCGGCCGCCATGGCGATGTTGAAATCCAGGCTCTACGAACGTGAATTACACGCGCGCCATCAGGAGAAACAGAAGTTGGAAGACAGCAAGTCTGATATCGAATGGGGTCATCAGATCCGCTCCTATGTGCTTGACCAATCACGGGTTAAGGATCTGCGCACCGGGGTGGAGAGTGGCACCCCGGAGGCGGTGCTGAATGGCGATCTCGATAAATTTATCGACGCGAGTCTCAAAAGCGGACTGAAAACAAGTTAATTTACTAAATGAATTAAAATATATAACTATCTGTTTATAAATATAAATGTCAACAGATCCAGACGAGAACGAACAGATTACCCAGCGCCGTTCCAAACTCGCCGAACTGCGCCAACAGGGCAATCCTTTCCCGAATGATTTCCGGCGCAATGTGATTGCCGGTGAGTTGCACGCCGAATATGGCGAAAAAGATCCGGCGGAAATTGAGACCCGTCGAGTCCGGGTGAAGGTGGCTGGCCGCATGATGACCCGGCGCGTGATGGGCAAGGCCAGTTTCGCCCATTTGCAGGATATGTCCGGGCGCATCCAGGTCTACGTCACGCGCGATGAGGTCGGTCCGTCGGCCTACGAGGAATTCAAGAAATGGGATCTCGGCGACATCGTCGGCGCGGAAGGCACGCTGTTTAAGACCAAAACCGGCGAGCTGTCGGTCAAAGTGGATGCGGCGCGACTGCTGACCAAGGCATTGCGGCCTCTGCCGGAGAAATTCCACGGCCTCACGGACACCGAAACCCGCTATCGCCAACGCTATCTCGATCTGATCATGAACGAGGTGGCGCGCAAAACCTTCCGAACGCGCACCGCGATCATCCGGTATATCCGCCAGTACCTTGATGGTCTTGGCTATCTTGAAGTCGAAACCCCGATGATGCAGGTGATTCCGGGCGGTGCCGCGGCGCGCCCGTTTGTCACACACCATCATGCGCTCGACATGGGGCTTTATTTGCGGGTGGCGCCGGAGCTTTATCTCAAGCGTTTGATCGTCGGAGGATTTGAGAAAGTCTATGAAATCAACCGCAATTTCCGTAATGAAGGCCTGTCCACGCGCCACAATCCGGAATTCACCATGCTTGAGTTCTATCAGGCCTATGCCGATTACCATGATCTGATGAACATCACGGAAGAGATGATGCGGGGTCTGGCGCGAGAAGTGCTAGCGGCCGAAACCATTACCTACCAGGGCGAGCAATATGATTTCAGTCAGCGTTTCCAGCGGATGACTTTGAAGGAATCCATCCTGAAATTTAATTCAAACATGCAACCTTCAGATCTGGATTCAGTGGAAGCTTTGCGCAAAGTAGCCGAACGATTAAATCTTCAAATAAAGCCCGGTTACGGCGCCGGCAAACTTCTGCTCGAAGTATTCGAGAACACGGTCGAAGGTAAGCTCAAAAACCCGACCTTCATTACCTCTTATCCCACGGAAGTTTCACCGTTGGCACGGCGCAATGACAAAGACCCTGCCATTACCGATCGTTTTGAGTTTTTCGTCGGCGGGCGTGAAATCGCCAATGGTTTTTCCGAGTTAAACGATGCCGAAGATCAGGCCGAGCGCTTTCGCAAGCAAGTGGCAGAGAAGGAAGCCGGCGACGAGGAAGCCATGCATTTCGACGAAGACTATCTCCGCGCGCTGGAGCACGGCATGCCACCCACGGCGGGTGAGGGCATCGGGATTGACCGGCTGGTGATGTTGTTTACCGATTCGCCGTCCATCCGTGATGTGTTGTTATTCCCGCACATGCGCACGGAAAAATAACTTCACAAGATACTGGCGCAGAATATTAAACCACCCGTTTGAATGCCTGAGACACCGTTTGCCATCTTCCTTATGGGCCCGACGGCGGCCGGGAAGACGGAGCTCGCCCTTGATCTCCACGATTCGTTCCCGGTGGAAATCATCAGCGTGGATTCATCGCAGGTGTATCGTGGCATGGACATCGGCACGGCCAAACCTACGCCTCAGGAACAGGAACACGCACCGCACCGTCTAATCGATATCCGCGACCCGTCGGAATCCTATTCGGCAGAAGAATTCTGTCGCGACGCGACGCGCGAAATGGAATCCATTGTGAATCAGGGAAAAATTCCGTTGCTGGTCGGCGGCACCATGTTTTATTTCCACGCGCTGGAGTTCGGACTTTCCGATCTGCCATCGGCCGATCCCGATATCCGGGAAAGTCTCGCAGCGGAAGCTGCACGCGTAGGTTGGGGAGCACTTCACCAACGACTTCAAGCGGTTGATCCGGAATCCGCCAGGCGAATACATCCTAACGATGCCCAGCGCATCCAACGCGCACTGGAAATCTATGAGATTTCTGGCCAGTCGTTGAGTGATTTGGCGTCGGCCCAGCCGAAACCACCGCTCCCTTACCGTTTGATCAAAATCGCACTCTGGACGGAGGACAGAAGTATTTTGCATGCACGCATTGAATCGCGATTTCAAGCCATGCTTGAGCTGGGATTTATCGCAGAAGTGGAGAAACTTTATGCACGCGGCGATCTCCAACCCGCGATGCCATCGCTTCGTTCCGTGGGTTACCGGCAAATATGGGAATACTTGATAAAAAAGATCAACTATAGTGAAATGACGCAGCTAGCCTTGGCGGCCACGCGCCAATTGGCCAAGCGACAAATGACCTGGTTACGCCGTTACCCCGGCATCCGAGTCTTTGAAAACACTCATTTCACCCCCATAAACGAATGCAAGCAGTATTTGAGAGAATTCATCCGTGAATGAGCGTTACGTGGAGTTATACTATTTATTGTCGGCCAAGAATCAGGCTGGATTTACAATATGCCGCAAGGCACTACGAACATAAGAACAGGAGAACTGTCATGAGCCAACAAAAAGGGCAAGCCCTACAAGACCCTTTCCTTAACGTTTTACGCAAGGAACATGTCCCCGTATCCATCTTTCTGGTCAACGGTATCAAATTGCAAGGTCAGATCGAGTCTTTCGACCAGTTTGTGGTTCTGCTCAAGAATTCCGTGAGCCAGATGATTTACAAACATGCTATATCCACCGTGGTTCCCAGCCGTCCCGTGAAATTCCATATCGAAGGGATGGAAGTTCCCGACGCTTCAAAGGGCCCTGGAAACGAATAATTCACTCTCCATCTCGACATCGGGGACGCGCCAACGAGAGCGCGCCGTGCTGGTGCAATTGCGTCTTTCACGGCAGTTAGACCCAGATGCTCTCGATGAATTGCGCCGGCTGGCGGAGTCGGCCGGTGCTGAAGTCTGTGGCACGGTGCTCGGTAGCCGTCAGGTACCGGATGCCGCGACCTTTGTCGGCAAGGGAAAGGCAGGTGAAATTCGCGATGCCGTGGCGCGCGAACAGGCCGATCTGGTGCTGGTCAATCACGATCTGTCTCCGGCCCAGGAACGCAATCTCGAAAAAATCACTTGTTGCCGTGTGCTCGACCGCACCGGTTTGATATTAGATATTTTTGCCCAGCGCGCACACTCCGCGGAAGGCAAGTTGCAGGTCGAACTGGCCCAGCTCGAGCACCTGTCGACGCGGCTGGTGCGCGGATGGACCCATTTGGGAAGGCAAAAGGGCGGCATCGGATTGCGCGGTCCTGGTGAAACGCAGCTGGAAGTTGACCGACGCCTGATTCGCGATCGCATCAAGAAGCTCAACGAACGTCTGAAACAGGTCTACGTCCAGCGCCGTAGCCGGAGAAGGGCGCGGCACAAGGTCCCCATTCCCACCGTGTCCCTGGTCGGCTATACCAACGCCGGCAAGTCCTCGCTGTTCAACCGGCTGACTTCCGCTTCCGTGTATGCGGCCGATCAGTTATTTGCCACGCTCGATCCCACCATGCGGCGCATCGAGCTTCCAGGCAAGGCCTCGGTGATCCTGGGCGACACGGTTGGTTTCATCCGTCAACTGCCGCACGATCTGGTGGAAGCATTCAAATCCACTCTGGAAGAGGTATCGGGGGCGGATCTGCTGCTGCACGTGGTGGATGCTGCCAGTCCCGAGCGGCTTGAGCAGATTCAGCAGGTGAACAACGTGCTCGCCGAGATCAATGCACTTTCAATCCCGCAAATCACAGTGTTCAATAAGATCGATCTTACCGGTGAAGCGCCTCGCTTTGAGCGCGATGCCAACGGACAT
>JAOTWF010000070.1 GCA_029863005.1 Gammaproteobacteria bacterium
AGGAATACGCCAAAGCCGGCTACCCGCTCGATGCGGAGGCGATTCTGCTGTGCGAGCTCGATGGTACCGCCGAGGAAGTCTCCGAGGGCATCGCCGAAATCCGCACACTGCTGCTGAAGCAGGGCGCTGCTGAGGTGCGCACGGCGAAAGATGAGGCCGAGCGCCTGCGCATGTGGGCCGGGCGCAAGGCGGCGTTCCCCGCTGTCGGGCGGCTTTCGCCGGATTATTACTGCATGGACGGCACCATCCCGCGCAAACACCTGGCCAAGGTGCTGACGCGCATTGGCGAGCTATCGAAAGAATATGGGCTTGCGGTCGCGAACGTGTTTCACGCCGGCGATGGCAACCTGCACCCGCTGATCCTCTACAACGCCAACAACGAAGGCGAGCTCGAGAAAACCGAGGCACTCGGCAGCAAGATCCTGGAATTTTGCATCGCCGTTGGCGGCACAGTGACCGGTGAGCACGGTGTCGGCATCGAGAAGATCAACCAGATGTGCCTGCAATTCTCCAAGGGTGAAATCGAGCAGTTTCACGCGCTCAAAGCCGCCTTTGACCCCCACGGCCTGCTCAACCCCGGCAAGGCGGTGCCGACCCTTTCGCGCTGCGCCGAGTTCGGGCGCATGCACGTGCACAGCGGCAAGCTCGCCCATTCCGATCTCGAACGTTTCTGATATCCCATGGCCACCGGCGATCAAGACAAGTCGAACGAACTGGCCGAGGCCGTCAAGACCGCGGTCAAGAATCGCGCGCGCCTGACCATTACCGGTGGCGGCACCAAGCGCTTTTACGCTGGCGACGTCGAGGGCGATGCCCTGGACGTCACCGGGCATCGCGGCATTGTTACCTACGAGCCGACCGAACTAATCGTCACCGCCCGCGCCGGGACGACGCTGCGCGAACTTGAAGCGGCACTCGCGGAAAAGGGCCAGATGCTCGCCTTCGAGCCGCCGTGGTTTGGCGAAGCGGCGACGCTCGGCGGCACCATCGCCTGCGGCTTCTCCGGTCCGCGGCGGCCCTATGCCGGGTCGGCACGCGATTTCGTGCTCGGTACGCGCATCATTAACGGCCGGGGAGAGATTCTGCACTTCGGCGGGGAAGTGATGAAAAATGTTGCGGGCTATGATGTCTCGCGCCTGATGGTCGGCGCGCTCGGGAGTCTCGGCGTGCTGCTGGAAGTCTCGCTCAAAGTTCTGCCGATACCAGCCAAAGAAACAACGCTTTGGTTCGAGATGCCGGCCAATAAGGCGATTGACGTCATCAATGCCTTGGGCGCGCAGCCGCTGCCGCTGTCCGCCGCCTGCCACCTAGGCGACAAACTGTATATACGTCTCTCGGGGTCTGAACTCGGCGTGCAGGCCGCGCGCGACAAGCTCAACGGCAAGACGTTGGATAAAGGCAATGACTTCTGGCACGACATCCGCGAACACCGCAGCCGGTTCTTCCAGGACGCCGCCCCCTTGTGGCGCCTGTCCGTCCCACCGGCCACGCCCGCGATCAATCTTCCGGGGAAGTGGCTCCACGACTGGGGCGGGGCGCAGCGCTGGCTTAAGAGCGAAGCACCGGCCAAGGAGATCCAGGAGAAAGCAGAAAGTGTCGACGGCTATGCCACCTTATTTCGCCGCAGCAGTCGCCACGGCGCGCAATTCCATCCCCTTCCCAAACAACTTAGCGAGCTGCACCGGAACTTGAAACGGGCGTTCGATCCCGACGGCACGCTGAACCGCGAACTTTTCTCCCCTGTTCAGAGCGCCGCCTGAAAAAACGAAACGCTTACTCTGCCAACCAGCGTCTGCGTCTTAAGCGCTGTTAAGATCTCGCTTGCTGAGTATGAACTGGAACAAACATGACTCCTGTCTCAGACATTAGCGGCATCCTCGGGTGGTTTTTGCTGCTGTTTACCGTCGCCTGGATTGGCACCTGCGCCATGATTTCGCTCACGGGCGGATGGCACCGGCTGGCTCAGAAATTCCGCTCGACCTCCGTTCCCCACGGTGAGACGTTCCGGTTCGCATCGATGTCGCTCGGCACTGGGTTTTTCCCGGCACGCTACCGAAGAGTGCTTTCTGTCACGGTGGGGGCTTCCGGTATCGGCTTGTCGGTAAGTTTTATATTCCGCCTGCTGCATCCGCCCCTCTACATCCCCTGGACGGAAGTGGAGAACGTCCGTCCCGAGCGGGCGTGGCTTTCAAGCCATATCGCGGTCTACCTTCGCGGCTTCGATAAGCGCCTGTTGTTTCGCGGGCCTGCTGGCAGAAAAATCCTCGAGACGTTCACCGCGCTGACGCCGTCTTGACCCGGACGGTGAGAGGATGTCATTTCGTGCGCGTTGAAATCTGGCCCTGATCGTCTGAGATGATGATCTCCACGCGCCGGTTCATCTGGCGTCCGGCATCGGTCGCGTTGGTCGCCACCGGGAACGATTCGCCATAACCGCGGATTTGAATGCGGCCGGGATCGATGCCACGGTCGATCAGGGCAATGCGCACGGCACTCGCGCGACGTTCTGACAGCCCGATGTTGTAGTCTTCAGATCCGACGCTGTCGGTAAAGCCTTCGACCATGATATTGCGCTTGGGATAGCGCTTGAGGAAATCGCTGAGTTTCGAGACCACGCTCTGACCACCCTCGGCCAGTTCCGCGCGGTTGAATCCGAACAGGACGTCACCCAGGGTCAAAACCAGGCCACGCTCGGTGCCGCGCGCTTTGAGTTCGGATAATTCCATGGCCAACGATTCGGCTTCGGCTCTGGCACTGAGCGCCTCGGCTCTCGCCTTCTCCGCCTCTTGCGCCCTGATTTCCGCTATCCGCCGAGCTTTCTCGGCGTCGCTGATGCGGGCTTCCAGAATGGTTTTGTTGCGCTCGGCGCGCGCCATGTTGACCTGGTCCTCGGCGGCGTTCAGCTTGGCACGCTGCTCCGCGATGGCGATTTTCTGCTTGGCGAGGTAGGCGCGGTGATCGATGTCCTTTGCCCCACTTTGCCACTGTGCTTCGACGGCGCGCAGATTTTCTTCAGCCTCTTTCAATGCCACGGGCGCATATTTGGTGACTTGGGGATTGCGGGCAGCGGCCTGATAGGCAGCCCTCGCTTCCTCAAGGCTCTTGTTCTCGACAGGCGCGCTGGCACAGCTGGCGAGCGCTAGCGCCGCCACGGTGATCGTAATAATAATGAAAAAATTGAATTTGGTTTTCATGTCGGTTCCTTCGAATTTTTGACTCTCGACTGCCGGTCGGTCGATAGACTGTTCCTGAACGTGATTTGGATTACGCACCTAGGGTGAAAGGCCCATCTCCTTGCGCAATATCTTGATACTCTGGTTGAGCTCATCGACTGACATCTGCGCCTTGGTGGCAAGAGTGGTGACCTGGGCCAACTCGGCGTCGAGCTGGACTTGCTCCGTCAGCAGCGAGGCCTTTTTGTAGTCTTTGTTCTCGGTTTCGACTCTCGCCTGATTGAGCTTCTTCTCAGCCTCGCGCAGCAATAATGGTGCATGCGTTCTGGCACCGACCTCGATGGCCTGCTTCACCGCGGCGTCGGATTTCGCGAGTGCCGCATCCGGCCGCGGGACGCTCGCACATCCGCTCGCCGTCATTACGATCAATGCAGAGACAGCGACGGGGAATCGAATCCATTGATAGTGCATCATGGGGTATACCTCCTTGCAGCCGGGAGAATTGTTGGAATTGATTCTTGAAACAAGTTTATATATTACCAGTTTTCCGGCAATAAGTCCCGCGTTACGCCGAAAACGCGCCATTCTCAACGACAACTTTGGAAATTATTAAATGTGCGATAAAAAACATTAACAAATTTTATTTATAACAAAGTTATTCACTTATAAAAAAAGAATATGGCAGAAATAACGAATACTGTGCGCAACATTCTGTGACGAATTCATAGCATCGCTGCGGTCCTGGATTACAAGGAATATCGCAGTCTACCTTCGCGACTTCGGTAGTCACCTGTTGTTCCACGGGCCTACCGGTAGAAAAATCCTCTTGACGTTAAATTCGAATTCGCATCTTTGACACGGTCGGGATAATCAAGTACTTGGTGACTGCCCCGAGCTGAGGTTCTAATCTGGCACCTTAAGGTTGAGGTCACAATTTAGGACCTCAAGTTTCGGCGAATGTTATTCCGCATCATGAAAAACAGATTGTCAGCGCATGCCATGCTGTTAACATGATGCTGCATCCGGGTTAGTGATACCTGCCCAGTTCCGATAAGAAATATAGGACTTCCCCATGACCGTCTATTCCACGATCCACGAATTGCTGGCGGACAAGCCGGACGATGCCATCGCTTTTATCGGCAGCGGGTGTCCGTCTCTCACTTATGGCGGGCTGCGCAAGCACGTTGAGAATACCGTGGCCAGCCTCAACCGGTTCGGGATCTGGCGCAATGACCGCGTGGCCATCGTGCTGCCGAATGGCACCGAGATGGCCAGCGCCTTCGTGGCCATCGCCGCCGGCGCCACCTCGGCGCCGCTCAACCCGGCTTATCGCGCCGATGAATTTGAATTCTATCTTGCCGATCTCAAGGCCAAGGCCTTGGTGGTCGAGCGCGGCAGCACATCGCCTGCGCTCGGCGTCGCCGCAAAACTGATGATTCCTGTACTCGAAATTGTGCGCGCGAGTTCCGATCCTACCGGCGTCTTCGAGCTGGTGCCCGTCAAAAGCACCGAGACTACCGCCGCACCCTCGGGCGGCTATGCCGATGCCGACAACGTCGCCCTGGTGCTGCACACCTCCGGCACTACTTCGCGCCCCAAGATCGTGCCGCTGACGCAGAAAAACGTCTGCGCCTCAGCCGGCCACATCCGTGACATCCTGAGCCTCACGCCCGCCGACCGCGGCCTTAGCATCATGCCGCTGTTTCACATCCACGGGCTTATTGGCTCGGTGCTGTCCACGCTTTGCGCCGGCGGCAGCGTTTACTGCACGCCCGGCTTCAACGCGCTTAAGTTCTTCACCTGGATGGATGAATGCAAGCCGACGTGGTACACGGCGGTGCCGACCATGCACCAGGCGATCCTGGCGCGCGCGGCCAACAACCGCGAAGTCATCGCGCGCCACCCATTGCGCTTCATCCGCTCGTCATCCTCCTCGCTGCCGCCACAGGTGCTGGCCGAGCTTGAGCAAATATTCAACGCGCCGGTGCTCGAGTCCTACGGCATGACCGAGGCCTCGCACCAGATGACCAGCAACCCGCTGCCACCGCGCCCGCACAAGCCCGGGACCGTGGGCATCGCCGCTGGGCCGGAAGTGGCGATCATGAGCGAGGACGGAAAACTGCTGGGGTCGAACGCCACCGGAGAAATAGTCATTCGCGGGGCCAACGTCACCCAGGGCTACGAGAACAATCCCAAGGCCAACGCCGAGAATTTCACTAATGGTTGGTTTCGCACCGGCGATCAAGGCGTGATCGATGCCGAGGGCTATCTCAGCATCACCGGCCGCTTGAAGGAGATCATCAATCGCGGCGGCGAGAAGATTTCGCCGCGTGAGGTGGACGAGGTATTGATGGACCACCCGTCCGTGCAGCAGGTCGTGACTTTCGCCATGCCGCACGCCAAGCTCGGCGAAGACGTGGCCGCGGCCGTGGTGCTGCGCGAGGGAAAAAGCGCCAATGAGAAGGAGATTCGCGAATTCGCCGCCAAGCGGCTGGCGGATTTCAAGGTGCCGCGGAAAATATTAATACTGGATGAAATCCCCAAGGGCGCGACCGGCAAGCTGCAGCGCATCGGGCTCGCCCAGAAACTGGGCTTAGGCTAAGCCTCAATAACCCAGCGCGCCACCGTCCTTGCGTGGGTCGGAGCCGGCCGAGAGCACGCCGTTCTTGGTATCGATATAAATCGCCTGCGCTCCGCCAAGGGAGAGTTCGGTGCGACCGACCACGTGCCCGCGCTGTTGCAGCGCATGCAATACATCCTGCGGCACCGGGCGCTCCAGCGCCACCACACCGCCGCCAGGTTGAAACCGCGGCGCATCGATCGCCTCCTGCAAATCCAGCCCGAAGTCGAGAAAGTTGGTGAGCACATAGACATGCCCCATGGGCTGGTAGTCCCCACCCATGACGCCGAAGGACAAGATGTCATCGCCGCGATACGCCATCGCCGGGATGATGGTGTGCAGCGGTCGCTTGCGCGGGGCAATGCAGTTGAAATGCCCCGGCTCCAGCACAAAGCCGGCACCGCGGTTTTGCAGCATGATGCCGGTGTCGCCGCCCACCACTCCGCTGCCAAACGGGTAATACAGACTGTTGATGAAGGACACAGCATTGCGGTCGCGATCCACCACGCTGAGATAAACCGTGTCGCGCTGTGCTCGGGCGGCAGGCGCAATGGGATAGCGCGCGGCTTGCCGGGGATCAATGCGTGCATATTGTTTGGCGGCGAATTCCTTCGAGAGCATTTCTTCCACCGGCAGCTTGTTACACGCCGGATCGGCGACGTATTCATCGCGCTCGGCCACGGCCAGTTTGAAGGCCTCAATCACGAGGTGCAGGTGATCAGCGCTGAGAAACGTCATTTCACCTAATTTCGCCTGCTCCAGGATGTTGAGCGTCATCAGCGCCGTGATGCCTTGCCCGTTCGGCGGAATCTCATGCACCCGCACGCCGCGGTAATCGGTAAAGATCGGCTCGACCCACTCCGAGCGGTAATCGGAAAAATCTTCAAGCTCTAGCAGACCGTCGTGGGCACGACTAAAGCGCACGATCTCCTCGGCGATGGGACCGCGGTAAAAGGCGTCCCTACCGTTCTTCGCGATCTCCCGCAGCGATTTCGCCAATCGTGGATGACGATGCACCGTGCCAGTCACAGGCGCGTGGCCGTCTAACAGGTAATCCCGCCGGCTTTCGGGAAACTGCGCGAGCAGCGGCTCAAGATTTTTCCAGGATTTTGCTACGACAGGCGTCACCGCATAGCCATCCTCGGCATACTTGATCGCGGGTTGCAGCAGTTCTTCGAGGCGGCGCGTGCCGAAACGTTCGAGGGCCATCTGCCACGCGTCCACCGCGCCGGGCACGATCACCGACAGAATCCCGAATTCCGGCACCTGCATCAGCTTGCGGCGCTCAAATTCCTCCAGCGTGGCGCGCGCCGGCGCGCGGCCGCTGCCGTTCAATCCATGAAGCTTTCCTGTTTTCGCCTCGTGATACAGCAGGAAACAATCACCGCCGATGCCGGTGGACTGCGGCTCGGTGACGCACAACACCGCGCTGGCGGCGATGGCGGCGTCCATGGCGTTGCCGCCGGCCTTCAGCACCGCGAGCCCCGCTTGTGTTGCCATCGGCTGGCTGGTGGCAATCATGCCGCGTGTACTCATGACGACCGAACGGCCGGGATATTGGTTGTCTCGCATGGTTTCGTCTAATGAAATACCGTTTTACGATGCTGTGTCCGCCGCCCGTTTCATCATGCGGAATCACGCGGCGGCTGGCGACACACGCGGCCAGAAGGTAGCATACGTCCCTCGCGCCAAGGCAGTGCTTGTCATTTTTCCACCACGGGCACCACCGACGCGGACCAAGACCATAACACGGCGGAGGAGATTACATGCACTGGATTCGTTTCGAGCACGGTGGCCAGATCCAATTCGGCACACTGCACGATGACACCATCCGGGTCCACGAAGGGAACATGTTCAGCGACAGTCGCGCCACGGACACGACCGTGCCGCTCTCCGACGTGACACTGCTCACGCCCTGTGTGCCCACGAAAATGATCGCGCTTTGGAACAATTTCTACGCGCTCGCGGCCAAGCTGAACCTGACCGCGCCGCCCGAGCCGCTGTACCTGCTGAAGGCGCCGAATTCGTTTCTCGCCGGCGGACAAGACATCCGCGTGCCGGCCTCCTACGACGGCAAGGTCGTGTACGAAGGCGAGCTCGGGGTAGTGATCGGCAAGAAGGCTTCGAACGTCTCCGAGGCCGATGCCGCTAAATACATTTTCGGCTACACCTGCACCAACGATGTCACCGCCGCCGATATTATCCAGAAGGACCCAACCTTTCCCCAGTGGGCGCGCGCCAAGGGATTCGACACCTTCGGCGTGTTCGGGCCGGTGATCGCCACCGACGTGGACCCGCTTGAACTCAGCGTAAAAACCCTGTTGAACGGGAAGGAGCGCCAGAATTACCCGGTGAGCGACATGATCTTCAAGCCAGTGCAAATCGTGAGCTTGCTCTCACGCGACATGACGCTGTACCCGGGAGATATCATCTCCTGCGGCACGTCCGTGGGTGTAGGCTCGATGAAACCGGGCAGCAAGGTTGAAATCGTCATCGACGGCATCGGCACGCTGTCCAACGAATACAAGTAATCCGGAGGATTTACCCATGAAGCTCTGTATCGTCGGCGCCGGCGCCATCGGTGGTTTGATGGGCGCCAAGCTCGCGCTCGCGGGGGAGGAAGTGACACTGATCGCGCGCGGCCCGCACCTCGAGGCCATGCAAAAAAACGGCCTGAAGCTGATCGAGGAAGACGGCGCCGAACACGTGGCGAAGAACGTCAAAGCCACGAGCAAGTTGAGCGAGGCCGGCAAGCAGGACGTCGTGATCCTGGCGCTGAAGGCGCACCAGGTCGAGCCCATCGCGAAAGAGCTTCCGGTCCTGTTCCACGACACGACCAGCGTCGTCACGACCCAAAATGGCATTCCCTGGTGGTATTTCCAGAAGCACGGCGGTGAATTCGAGGGAAGGCGGGTCGAGACGGTGGACCCTCATGGCAACCTCATGGCCAGCATCGAGGTCGAGCGCCTGCTCGGCTGCGTGGTCTATCCCGCGGCGGAGATCGAATCCCCGGGTGTAATCAAATTGATCGAGGGCAACCGCTTTCCGGTGGGCGAGCTTGACGGTGCCGAAACCGAGCGCGTCAAAACCATCACCGCGACGTTCACCAAGGCCGGTTTCAAATCGCCGGTGCTGAAGGACATCCGCTCGGAAATCTGGCTCAAGCTCTGGGGCAATTTAAGTTTCAACCCCATTAGCGCCCTGACCCATTCCACGCTGGTGGACATCTGCCAGTTCCCACTCACACGGAGCCTCGCGGCCGACATGATGACCGAGGCGCAGACCATCGCCAACAAGCTCGGGGTTCAGTTCCGCGTGTCGCTGGAAAAGCGCATCGCCGGTGCCGAGAAGGTCGGCAAGCACAAGACCTCGATGCTGCAAGATATCGAAATTGGCCGCGCCATCGAAATCGACGCCCTGGTCGGTGCCGTGATCGAACTCGGCAAGCTCACCCAAACCCCGACGCCACACATCGATTCGGTCTACGCGCTGGTCAAACTGCTCGCGAAAACACTGGGCGAAGAAAAAGGGAAACTGCGGGTGGAAAAAATCACCTGACGATCAGCGCCCGGTGCTGGCGACTTCCGCCGTCCAACGCGCGATTTCGTCAATCGAGGCGTAAGGCGCGCCGATGTGGTCGGCGTTCGGCTCGAACAGCCGCGTTTGGGAATTTTTCGGGAAGGTATCGAACAACGGGATATTCGTTTTTCTCAGGCCCGGGTAGTCGCGTTGGGCGACGATCCAGAGGATAGGAATCTGTGGATTCACCGCGGCGGCGGCCCGCTTTGAATTCATTGCGCCCTCGGGATCAAACCAAGTCAGATACACAGCCGCCGTGGTGACAACCGAGAATGTCCCCTTCTTGCCCTCGTGGTCATCAAACCGGCTTTTTTCATCTCCTTTACCTTCGGCGACCATTTGCCGGGCGCGCGCCACGGAGTTACCCAGTTTTTCGCGAAATACCTGGCTGGCGACACTGCCGCCCGGGGCAATGCAGATGATGCCGTCCACGGCATGCTTCCCGGCAAAGTGAAGCGTGAAAACACCTCCCTGACTGTGGCCGGCGACGAAAACCTTCTGCGCCCCTTTGCCTCGCAGTGAAGACAAGGCGGCTTCCACCTGCTCTTCCGCGGCTGTGACGCTGGCGTCGTATTCACGGTTTCCGGACCAGGGCATTTCGAGATTCGCGACGAGATACCCTTTCTTCTCCAGGGCGCCGGCCAGCTCCGAGACAGTTTTGGTCGGCGAACCCCCTTTGCCATGCATGATGACGATGCCGATCTTCGGGGTATCAGACATGACTTTCACGGGGAGAACCAGGCTTACCGCACACAACAGTAAAGTCAATACAGATTTTGCCAAGTTGCCCACGCGCAGGAATCGATTCATAAACGAGAGCACTGGAGTGCTAGGTTTTGGAACTCGGAAACATCTTGGTGTACTTCATGACTTTCAGCTTGTTGTTCACCTTCTTCACTCCGGGAACATGTTTCACGATCTCGGCAATGATGTGACGCTCTTCGGAACTGGCGGCAATTCCCTCCATCGTGAGTTTACCGCTATCGGCGCTGATCGAAACCTTGACGTCAGCGGTCTTCGGACTGGCGCGCAGGGCCGCGCGCGCGTGATACTCGAGCGTCAAGTTGGTCAGCTTGGCACGGGAATCCGGCGTTTCCTTGAATTCGGGGCGTTTCAACAATTCCTTGATCATTTCCACGCAGGTCGCCACCGACAGGCGCTCGGTGTTGAGCGTGATGTCGTACTGCATGGGCTCGCCCCAACCCACGCCGAATTGGTGCTGCATGTTCGCACGGTGCGCCGCGTCGCTGTGACGGATTTCCTCGGCCGCCATGTCCTCGTCGTCGGTGCCGAGTGAATTCATGAGCCAATTCACGCGCGTCTTGAACGGCGCGCCGACGCGCACGCACGGAATATGCGGGATGGGTCGCAGGACATGGGTGGCGCCCCAACCACGGATAATGACATTGCCCTTGGCCGCCAGCTCCAGGATTTCCTCGACCTTGAACAGCGCCAGGCTGGCCTCGTCAGTGCCCCAGCGTTCAATCAGGCCGGCCTTGCCCTGGAGAAAGCGCGTCAACATGCTCTTGCGCAAATGCATCTTCTGGGCCACGTGGTCGATGATCTGGTGACGCACGATATCCAGACCCAGCTCTTCGGCAAGCTTTTCGGCAACGAATTTACCCTGCGAACCCGTCTCCTGATTCATGGCGATCACCGGCATGGCGTTCCTCCTTGCTATTCCACCGGACGTGCTTCGTCCAGGTCGTTATTGCCACGGCGCAGGCGCGCCAGCAGCTTCGAGATCAGCGGCCAGAATAGCATCAGCATGGCCAAACTGCAGATGCTGCCGACCAGGCCGTTGGACCAGAATATCGACACTTCGCCGCGCGACAGCAGCATGG
>JAOTWF010000071.1 GCA_029863005.1 Gammaproteobacteria bacterium
TCGCCGCCGTGCTTGGCGGCGAGCACCTTGGTGATGGCCGCCGTGAGCGTGGTCTTGCCATGGTCGACGTGACCGATGGTGCCGACGTTCAGGTGCGGTTTGGTGCGGGAGAATTTTTCCTTGGACACGGGAGGCCTCTTTTATTATCTCACTGTCAGTTGAATGTGAACGTTGAAAAAAAGATTTCGTAATAAATTCTGGAGCCCATAATCGGAATCGAACCGATGACCTCTTCCTTACCAAGGAAGTGCTCTACCGACTGAGCTATATGGGCAATAAATCAGCCCAGCCTGAATTTGGAGCGGGTGATGGGGATCGAACCCACATCATCAGCTTGGAAGGCTGAGGTTCTACCATTGAACTACACCCGCTTTGGATGTTTGTTTATTGATGAACCCACCTCGCTCTTCTCCGCGCAATCCACTCGCCCCCCAACCTTGGTGGAGGGGGGTGGATTCGAACCACCGAAGGCAGAGCCGTCAGATTTACAGTCTGATCCCTTTGGCCGCTCGGGAACCCCTCCGGAAAAAATGAAGCCGCAAATTTTGCGGGAGCAGGCCTACATTGTCAACCGATATCCTTGATTTTTTAAACAAACTCCCCGAATCCGGACGGCCTAGCGACCCCCTTGGGACTGTAGTCGGATCAGGTTTAGTGCCGACCCGGCCATGAACCAGGCAATTTGATCCTGGGTCAGGCTCTGTAGGGCAAATAGGCTCTCCTGGCTGCCATCGGCATGGGCAATCCGGACTTCGACCTTACGCCCCGCAACCAGCTTGTCGAGCCCAAGAATGCTCAGACGGTCATCCTGCCGAATGCGGTCGTAGTCGGCCGGATCGGCAAAAGTTAAGGGGAGTACACCCTGTTTCTTGAGGTTGGTCTCATGAATCCGGGCAAAACTGCGCACCAGCACCGCACGGCAGCCGAGATACCGTGGACACATGGCCGCGTGCTCACGCGAGCTGCCCTCGCCGTAATTCTGATCTCCCACGGCCAACCACCCGAGGCCCTTGGCTTTGTAGGCACGGGCGATTTTACTCAATTCCTCGCCCGTTTCTCCGCTCAGGACATTAAAGCCGGTTCCCGGCTTGTCAGAGAAGGCATTATTCGCGCCGGAGAACATATTGTCGCTGATGCGGTCAAGATGGCCGCGGAAACGAAGCCAGGGACCGGCGGGGGAAATATGATCGGTGGTACATTTTCCATGCGCCTTCAGCAACACCGGCAGATCCTGATAACCCGAAATCTTGTCAAGCGGCTCAAACGGCTCGAGCAGCGCGAGGCGTTCACTCTCTGGATTTATCGCAACGCTGACTGAGGCCGCCTGCTCCACCGGAGCTACGTAGCCGGCGCGCCCGGGATCAAAACCCTTGGTCGGCAACTCGACAGCACTTGGCGCCTCGAGCTTGAGCAGCTGGCCATTGTGATTCACGCCATCATGAATCGGATCCGAATCGAGCCGTCCGGACAATGCATAGGCCACCACTACCTCGGGGCTTGCGATGAAGGCATGGGTGCTCGCATTGCCGTCATTGCGTTTCGGGAAATTGCGATTGTACGAGGTGAGTATCGAGTTCTTTTCGCCCTTGGCAATGTCGGTGCGCTCCCATTGGCCGATACACGGTCCGCAGGCGTTGGCCAGCACCGTGGCGCCAATGGCCTCGAGATCGGCGAGCATACCGTCGCGCTCTATGGTGGCACGTACCTGTTCCGACCCGGGCGTGACCATGAGCGGGACGCGTGCTTTCAGCCCGGCCTTTCTCGCCTGACGCGCGATGTGCGCGGCGCGACCGATGTCTTCATAAGAAGAATTGGTGCAGCTGCCAATCAGCGTGGCCTTGAGCGCGACGGGATAATCATGCGAGGTCACGTCTGCCGCCATCTGCGAAACCGGTCGCGCGAGATCAGGCGTGTGCGGACCGACGACGTGTGGTTCGAGCTTCGACAAATCGATCTCCACGATTTCATCGTAATGCTTCTCGGGGCTGGCCAATACCTCGGGATCGGCGGTCAATTCCGCCACGAGGCCAGAGGCGAGGCTGGCAATTTCCGCACGGCCCGTGGCGCGCAGATAATTGGCCATGCGCTTGTCAAAGGGAAACACCGATGTCGTCGCGCCCAGTTCAGCGCCCATGTTCGTCACGGTGGCCTTGGCGGTGCAGGAAAGCGACTCCGTACCTTCGCCGAAATATTCAATGATTTTGTTGGTGCCGCCCGCTACTGTCAGCAGGCCGGCAAGCTTGAGAATCACATCCTTGCCGCTGGTCCAGCCCGAAAGCTTGCCCGTCAGGTGCACGCCGATGAGTTTCGGCCACAGCAGTTCCCACGGCAAGCCCACCATTACATCGACGGCATCGGCCCCGCCGACACCGATGGCGAGCATGCCGAGTCCGCCGGCATTGGGTGTATGCGAATCGGTACCGATGATCAGTCCGCCGGGAAAAGCGTAATGTTCGAGGATAACCTGGTGAATGATGCCAGAACCCGGCATCCAGAATCCCATGCCGTACCGGGCCGAGGATGAGGCGAGAAAATCATAAACTTCCTTGTTATTGTTTTCCGCGACTTCGAGATCCTTGATGGCGCCCACTTTGGCGCGAATGAGATGATCACAGTGGATCGTGGTCGGCACCGCCGTCTCACTTTTGTCCGCGGTCATGAATTGTAATATCGCCATCTGTGCTGTCGCATCCTGCATGGCCACGCGATCCGGATGCAGCCCGACCGTGGTCTGGCCACGCTCGGGCAGAGCCGCGGCGAGATCGGCCTTGTGTGCAAACAGAATCTTTTCCGCCAGTGTCAACGGGCGGCCCACGCGCCGGCGAACTGCCGTCATGCGTTCAGGCAGGGATTTATAATAGTTGCGGACGATAACGACGGCGTCTGCCGGAGTTTTTTCCATGTTCAATACAAAATTATCTGGAATAAATTTCTGGAGCCCGCAGAGGGTCTCGAACCCCCGACATCCTGATTACAAATCAGGTGCTCTACCAACTGAGCTATGCGGGCATAAAAAATAATTTCAAATATGGCCGTACGGGCCAATCGAAAGCGCGGCATTGTAAGTATACCCCTGCACCGGGGCAACCACTCAGCTTGGTATATTATCGCGCGCTTCGAGAGATTCTCCGGGGGGCAGATTCGTATCGGCCGGGCAAGCCATTTCCTGCACCGGCACTCCCCATTCCATCTGCCCGAGTTTGGTCAAAGTATCCGAAGGAAAAGGAACCGAGACATCCAACCAGAAACGCTTGCGCGACAGTTCAAATGGCTGCATCCTGGCCGGCACATTCTTGGCGGCCAGTTCGCGTACACGGGTTTCGGCATTGGCTTCGACAGTAAATACGCCCAGCGAGATAGCGTTTTGCATGCCCTCCTCCTGTATCAAGGCGTGATCCCTGAACCCCAAGCGGGTCAGTTCCTGACGCTTGCGCTCTACCGCCTCGAGGGAGGACAGGGGCGGGAGATAGACAAGATATCCGGTAATCGTCCGGGTTTCTTCCTGACGGCGGGAATAGCTGAGAGCAAGGTCATTGAGCCGGCGCTCGGTCCGGGTCACGATATCAATATCCGGGTACGGGCCGATACGGAAACAGACTGTCCCGGTACCGGTCCTCAATCCGATCTTCGCGAATAATGATGCCTTGCGTGGTGCACGCTGCGTGTCCGGCTCATGGAGCAAACGCAGTTTCTCGGGGGAAACCGGGGCGCTTGCCGTGCGGGTTTCCTCCACCGGGGTTTCCTTGTACCAGCTGGACCACATCCAGAGCCCGAGATTGACGAGCACGAGAGCGGCAAAAATCCATTTCAGTTTCACAGCGAATCCGCGATTCGTGCCAGGCCTTTCAACACCAAGTCCGGCGATGGCGTGTAAGCGACACGCAGATGTGAAGAAATTAATGGCGCATCACCGCCGGTTAGAAAAACTTTCATGGAATCACCCAGTGTCCGGCGGTTTTCCTCTATCAAGCGATCCACCGCGCCGGCCAGCCCGAAAAGCGTTCCGGCAGCGACGCCGTCTTCCGTTGAGCGACCGAGACAGTTCGACGCTTCTCCAATCTCTGCGGAAATGGCCACCGTGCCTTGCACCAAACTTTCGTGCAGGAGCTTAAGGCCCGGGAAAATGACACCGCCGAGGAAATCTCCCTTGGCGGACATCGCATCCACGGTCAATGCCGTGCCGGCATCCACCACGCAAGCCGCCGTGTGGGTCAGGCCGCGTGCACCAATCAGGGCAGTCCAGCGATCAGCACCGAGCTGATCCGGTTGACGATAAAGATTTTTCACACCGAGTTGTTCTGCTTGGGGGCGGACGATATGCACCGGGAGGGACCAGCGTGACCGTATCCATTGCCCCAGCGCCGCTATTCTTTCGGGATGAGAAACGCTGCAAACGACGACCCGCCGGGGCTTAGCCATTTTTTTCCAGGCCTTGTCGAACAGCTCCACAATATTCTTTTCACTGTCAAGCAAAGCGGCTCCCGCCTGCCACTGGCCGGAGGCATCTTGCGCCCACTTCAAACGGCTGTTGCCAAGGTCGACCAAAAGATTCACGATGGCCTCAGGCTCACTTCGCCGGAATGGAATACCTGTCTGTTTCTCGCCTGACGAACGACCAGGCCGCCGGATTCATCCACGCCTTCAGCAATTCCGATAAAAACTTTTTCGCCTTGCAGCACGCGCACACGTTGCCCGTGAAACAGGTGAAGTTTCTGCCAGTCTGCGCGAAACGGTCCGAATCCTTGTTCAGCAAAAAGTTGAAACATGTCGAGTAAATGGCGGATAACGATTGCGGCCAGGCGGTTGCGGTCAATGGCTTCGCCGGTCATGCCCTGCAGATCGATCCATGGCTGATCGATGCGACTGGCGTCTTCGCGACTGATGTGTGCATTGACCCCAAGACCGAGGATGACTCGCGTTGGCCCACTGGCTTCGCCCTGAACATCCACCAAGAGTCCGGCAAGTTTACGATTGTCCGATATCACGTCGTTCGGCCACTTGAGACCGACACCGGATACGCCATATTCCTGAAGGGCGCGGACTACGACGACACCGGCCGCGAGACTCAATCCCGAAACCAAGCCAGGACCGCCGGGAAATTGCCAGGCCATGGACAGCATGAGATTGCAGTAGGGCGTCGAAACCCAAGAACGGCCGCGCCGGCCGCGACCCCCTGACTGGCATTCCGTCACACAGGTGGCGCCGTCAATATTGGGGCGCCCGGTGATCAGAGAGTCAAGATAACGATTGGTCGAATCCACTTCATCCACCAGATGCAGGCGATCGCGTATCTCTACCGCCCTGTTTCCGAGCAGCTTTAAAAGGCGAGCACGGTCCAATAGGGTAAACGGTGCTTCAAGCTTGTAGCCACGACCGGTCACGCGGTGAACTTCAAGGCCGGATTGCGCCAGGTGGTGGATATTCTTGCACACGGCCGCGCGCGTGATGCCGAGTTTTTTTCCCAGGTCCGTGCCGGAGTGAAACGCGCCGTCGGACAACATCCTGAGAATTTCGGTGCGCGTGGTCATCGCGCCATTCTAGCAGGGGACTACTCCAGGCGACGAGATCACCCCGACCGGTCTTGGGCGCACGGGAACTGATAACACGGCAAATCGGCCCATGGCTGACCGGCGTTGTAACCGCCACCGCCAGCAGCGCGGGCGCGCGCCAGCGCCGGCTGAACGCGCTGGAACAGGGACGGCACCGTATCCTCCTCCTCAAGCGCGGCGTAACCACACGACAGCGTAACGGACACCTCCTCGCCCAGGTGATGAAAGCGGGAGATGTTGATCTTTTTCCGAATGCGTTCGGCCACCACGTGAGCATCATCCAAAAGCGTTTCAAGCAGGGGGGGTTGGTTTCACGGTTGACACTGCTGATGCAAAAACATGCGTGCTAGGACCCGGGATCGGACATTCTTTCCACCACCTTGACGATGGCGGCGGAATCGAGTTCGCCGTCGCCGCTTCCCATCAGTGCGTTCAGGTGCTGCGCCACCAACGCCGCGCCCGGCAGGCCGACCCCCAGCTTGTGCGCATCCTCCATGACAATACGCAAATCCTTCTGATGCAGTTTCACCGTGAAACCGGGCCTGAAGTCATTGTCGAGCATGCGCTTTCCATGGATTTCCAGGATCTTGCTGCCGGCAAACCCGCCCATCAGGGCCTCGCGGACCTTGGCGGCATCGACACCGTTGCGGCGCGCGAATGTCAGCGCCTCGCTCACCGCCTCAATGGTAAGCGCCGCGACGATCTGGTTGCAGGCCTTGGCGACCTGACCGGCGCCATGATCTCCCACATACACGACATTTTTACCGAGCACATCGAATAACGGCTTTACTCGCCTGTAAGTATTTTCCTTACCTCCCACCATGATGGAAAGGGCAGCATTAATCGCGCCAATTTCACCGCCCGAGACTGGCGCATCCAGCATCTCGACTCCCTGTGCCTCCAGCGTCTGGGCGAGATGGCGGGTGGCGGCCGGCGATATGGTGCTCATGTCCACCACCACCTGGCCTGATCGCAGGCGAGGCATCAAACCAGTCTCACCGAGAACAATGTTCTCCACATCGGGCGTGTCCGATACCATGATGAAGATGACCTCAGCGTGGGCGGCGACATCCGCGACGGTGTGACAGGCGTGCGCGCCGGCTTCCACCAGAACCTCCATCGTCACCGGGCGGCGACCATGCACCCACAGGGTGTGGTTCGCTTTCCGCAGATTGAGCGCCATGGGTCGCCCCATGATTCCGAGACCTATGAATCCAAGTTTCATCGACATTGTATTGCTCCGTTAACGGAAGGATGACCGTGACGACAAGTTAAAAAGGAAAAGCTGGACGTGTAAAGAACGGAAAGAAACTCCCGCGGCACCGACTAGATTTCCGGTGGACTCTGTCGGAAGCCGATCTGCAGACTGCACCACTGCGCCACCTGAAGCAACCGCGCATCCTCCAGATAACCGCCGACCAGCTGCAGGCCAAGCGGCAACCCATGCGCACCCAGACCCGATGGCAAGGTGATAGCCGGCACACCGCATAACGTCCAGATTGTGCAGAACACCGGGTCGCCCGTGTGCATGAGAGTCGCGGGGGCCTCGCCACGCGCCGGCAAAGTGATCACCGCATCAAAGCGATTCATAAATTCTCCCAAATCACCGCGCAGTCGAGTGCGGCTTTCCAGCGCCGCGTGATACGCGGAATCGGAAATTAGCAGGCCTTCGTCGATCAGCCGGTTCATTTCGCTGCTCAGGCGTTCTCGGTGCTGCGATTGCAGATGCGAAAACGAACGCGCGCCTTCGTACTGAATGATCGTTTGATGGACATCGTGCGCTTGGCTAATGGCATCGGGAAGCATGGCCGTTTCGACGGCCGCGCCCGCGCGGCGCAACTGCGCAATCACTTGTGTGAAATTTTCCTGTTGATCGGCCTCGGCGAGTGGCCACGCCGGGGTGCGCACGGCCGCGAGCCGTGGCGGCTGGAACAGCGGCTGAGGGTCAAGCTCCTGCGGCACCATGGCAAAATCCGAAAGGCTGTCCGGATCATCCTGCGCATACCCCATCAGCGTGCTCGCCACCACCGCCGTATCCGGCACGTTGCGCGCAAACACCCCCACTTGATCCAGCGTGTGACTGAAACGGAGCACGCCAGCACGCGAAATAATCCCAGCACTGGGCTTGTACCCCACCACACCACAGAACGCCGCGGGACGGATGACGGAACCGTTGGTCTGGGTACCGATCGCGGCCGGAACAAACCGGGCAGCCACCGCCGCCGCCGAACCGCTGGAAGAGCCACCCGGCGTGTGCGCAAGGTTCCACGGGTTGTGGGTTTTACCAGGTGCGGTATAGGCCAGCTCCGCTGTCACGGTCTTTCCCAAGATGACGGCCCCGGCCTCATTCAGACGGCGCACCACGCGTGCGGACACCGTTGGCTGGTAATCCTCAAAAACACATGTGCCCATGCGCGTTGGTACACCTTGGACATCAATGATGTCCTTCACACCCACGGGAATCCCCTGTAGTGCCCCCTGTTTGCCGGCTTGGCGATGGCGGTCAGCTTCGCATGCCCGCTCCAATGCCATCTCGGACTCAAGCCAAGCCCAGGCCTCGATTTTCGGATCCAGGCGGGAGATCTGCATGAGGCAATCACGCGTGAGGTCTTCGCTGGTGAAACGGGTTTCCGACAGGCCGTGCAGAGCCTCTTTTACTCCCAGGTGATGCAAGCCATTGCCCATTCAAACGGGGGGGTGGAGCAGATTGGGTGGTTTGCCGGTGGTCAGCGCCGCTACCAGGTTTTCCGCCGCCAGCATGGCCATGCGGCGGCGCGTGGCTTCCGAGGAACTGGCGACGTGGGGAGTCAACACGACGTTGGAGAGTTTCAGAAAGCCTGGGTGCAACGACGGTTCATTCTCAAAAACATCCAGGCCCGCGCCTGCGAGCGCACCTTGCTTCAGCGCCGCGACGAGTGCCGCGTCATCAATAACACCGCCGCGCGCGGCATTGATAAGAATGGCAGTGGATTTCATTTTCGCCATCTGTGTCGCCCCCAGCAGGTGATGCGTGGCCGGCGAGTACGGCGTGTGGACCGTAAGAATGTCAGCGCGCGCCAGGAGCTCATCCATGGATACATACGCCGCGTGGCAACTTTTCTCAATTTCCGCCGACAGACGGCGTGTATTGTGGTATAGCACGGTCATCTCGAAACCCCGGGCACGACGCGCCACGGCTTGGCCAACACGACCCATGCCGAGAATTCCGAGCGTGGCATGATGCACATCGGTCCCGAGGAACTGCTTGAGTTTCCAGCCGGTCCACTTTCCCGCGCGCAAATATTGTTCCGCCTCGGTCACGCGGCGCGCCGTGGCCAGGATCAGCGCCCAGGTGAAATCCGCCGTTGAGTCATCGAGCACGCCGGGGGTGTTAGTGGCCATGACACCGCGCGCGTGACAAGCCTTGAGGTCGATGTTGTTATAGCCCACGGCAATGTTGCACACCGCCTTGAGCTTCGGACATTTGGCGAGCAGTGCTTCATCGATGCGCTCGCTCAGCGTGGTGAGAGCGCCCTCCATGTCGGCCAGCGCCGTGGCCAGCACTTCCGGGCTCATGGGCGTGTCCGCCTGGTTCGGCGTGACATCAAAATGTTGTCCGAGAAAATTTAGCGCTTCAGAAAAGACTTCGCGGGTGACTAGTATTTTGGGTTTCATGGTAGCGCACTCTTAAAGTTAAGGCTGCTGGTCTGAAGTACAACAAAAACGATAATGTTCTTTCCACTTCCGGGCAAGAGTCAGCAGAGGCGGATGAGTCGGAGTTGAGCGCGGACGAATGTAGTCGACCCGGGCGGGCCCATGTCGACCCGAAAACGATTGGGTGCCATCTGGCCTGCTAAGGTCAGTCTTCCTTTGATTGCAGAGATTGCCAAAGGTCGATCAACATCATCACGAAACCGATGAGTATCACTAATACAAGTGCCAGATCCCACAGTTTGATCACTACGGGTCCGAGATATACCAGCATCAGAATTACTGCCACAAATCCGGCAACAATATTAAAAATCATAACCGTCTCCTTATCCGTCTTGTAATTCGCCGCCAGTAACCTGCGTCACCAGCCAGCGCGCGGTGCGCAGCAAACGAGCGTCTCCGAAGCGCTGGCCGACAAGCTGAACGCCGAGCGGCAGGCCATTCACGCCCTGCATCAGCGGCAGGGATACCGCGGGCATGCCGCACAGTGTCCAAAGTGTGCAAAACGAGGGATCGCCTGTCGAGGCCAACCCCTTCGGCGCCGTGCCCGCGACCGCGGGGGTCAGTATTGCGTCACAGCGGTTGAACAGCTCGTCAAAGCCCTCAATCAACAGCGGAATGCGTGCGAGCGCGGTCTGATAGTCGAACGCGGTGATGGCGCGCCCGCGCTCAAGCTGGGTGCGCAAGGACTCGCTCAATTGCTCCCGGCCCCGTTCGAATTCATCCACGAACGCCGCCGCCATCTCAGCTTCCATGATCGTTTGGTGGAGTTTGAGCGCGTTGAGCGCGATCTCAGGCAAATCCACTTCCACGACACGGTCGCCCAGCACTTCGATCAGCTCAGCGAACGCTTCCTGGGTATCCACCTCCGTGCGATCCCACAGCGGTGTCTTGATAAACGCAATCAGCGGCGGCAACGGCGGCTCCTCGACCGCGATTTCCTGAAACGGAATGCGGGCGCGCGGTCGTGTATCGGGATCTCGCCGATCGCCGCCCACGAGGATCTCGGCGCCGAGCGCGATATCTTCGATCGTGCGCGCGAACACACCCATTTGGTCGAGCGTGCGCGAGAGCCGCAGGACGCCGTGGCGCGAAATCAGCCCATGCGTCGGCTTGAAGCCGTAGATACCGCAAAACGCCGCCGGCCGGATCACAGAACCGTTGGTCTGGCTGCCGAGCGCCAGTGGCACCATGCCGGCGGCCACTGCAGCGGCCGATCCGCTCGAGGAACCGCCCGGGGTATGTTCAGGATTGTGCGGGTTGCGCGTCTTGCCGGGCGTGTACGTCGCGCACTCGGTGGTAACGGTCTTGCCCAGGATCACGGCGCCGGCCGCGCGCAACAATTCGACGACGGTGGCGTCATACGCTGGTGTGCGACCGGCATGCAGTACCGTGCCGTCTTCGGTCGGCATGTCGCCGGTATCAATGATGTCCTTAATGCCCACGGGCACGCCGTGCAGCGGCCCAATCGGCTTGCCCTCACGGCGATCTTGGTCGCGCACGCGCGCCTGAGTAAGTGCGTGCTCGGGGTCAAGGAATTGCCAGGCCTGGATCGTTTCTTCGATCTCGCGCACGCGCGCCAAACACGCCTCGACCAGCTGCTCGGAGCTGATTACGCCGTCACGTACCGAGCGTGCCGCATCACTTGCATTTAGCCAATTGAGTCGAAAGGCATCCATATGGTGCTTACTTGCCGTAGATGAGGTCCGGCAGCCAGAACAGCAGTTGCGGGAACACGTACACGCAAACCATGGTCACAAATACCAGGCCGAGGAACGGGAAGCAGCCCTTGAAGATGGTC
>JAOTWF010000127.1 GCA_029863005.1 Gammaproteobacteria bacterium
CGCGCCATTCTCCGCGGGTTTCCACAAGCCAGGGCGAAAATTCGACGATCGCTTCGCGTGGCCGAGCATGTGAGAAAATCTTGACCCAGCCCTGTATGCCAAAGAGGCCTGTGATCCGGCCGAAATACACCAAGCCGTCAGGGTTTGACGGGTTGGTCATGACGAATCAGGATTTGGTGGCCCGCTTCAGCAATTCCGCCACGCGGTCCGACGGCTTGGCGCCTTTGCTCAACCAGTACTGCACGCGTTCCAAGTTCACCTGCAGCTTGGTTTCCTTTTCGGTCGCCAGCGGATTGTAAAATCCGATACGCTCGATATTGTTTCCGTTCAGTGCGCGGCGCCGGTCGGCGACAATGATGCGGTAGTAGGGCCGCTTGTTCGCGCCGCCACGGGCCAGACGTATGGTTACCATTCGATTTACCTCATTCCGTTAAAAAGCCCCGCCCGGCCGGACAGGGCCCGCACAAGGTTCGAGAAAGGGCGCGATTCTACCCTCGATACCGCGGGAAATGAAGGGGCATGGCCGGAAAATTCCACTGAAAATCAGGAGTCTGCGCCGAATCCATAGTTCCCGGCCTCGATGGCGGCGAATATTGGCTTTTGAACGCCTTCCAACGGATATCGTCCAATCATCCGTTAAGGCTTGCAATCCAGTACGGGCAGACTGATAAAGTGCAATAACCTGCTCGATGAATACCGCGAGGGATCCTATGCACAGAGCAGTTTCGATTCCCACAGGGGTCGCCATTCAGGCCAGGATGCCTGACGAATACGCCGGTATCCTGACACCGGAAGCGCTCGATTTCATCGCCAATCTCGCGCGCGCCTTTGAGCCTGAACGCCGGCAACTGCTGGCGCGGCGCATGGCGCGGCAGGTACAACTTGACCGGGGAATCAAGCCGGATTTTCTTCCGGAGACTCGTTCCGTACGCGAGTCCGACTGGACCATAGCTACCGTGCCAGCTGAGATCCAGGACCGCCGCGTCGAGATCACCGGTCCCGTCGATCGCAAGATGATCATCAACGCACTCAATTCCGGAGCCAACGTATTCCTCGCTGACCTTGAAGACTCGCTCACGCCCACCTGGGACAACCTCATCCAGGGGCAAATTAATCTGCAGCATGCGGTCCGGCGCACGATCAGTCTCGACAGTCCGGAGGGAAAACATTACGCGCTGAACAAGACCACGGCGGTCTTGTTCGTGCGTCCACGAGGCTGGCATCTGATCGAAAAACACGTTTTCGTGGACGGCCAGCCGGTCTCGGGGAGTCTATTCGATTTCGGTTTGTATTTCTTTCACAATGCCAAGGCATTGTTGGAACGAGGAACCGCGCCCTACTTCTACCTGCCAAAACTGGAAAGCCATCTCGAGGCGCGCCTGTGGAACAAGGTGTTCGTGCAGGCACAAGAACAGCTGAATATTCCTCGTGGCACCATCAAGGCCACGGTGCTGATTGAAACCATCCTCGCGGCCTTCGAGATGGACGAAATATTATATGAGCTGCGCGAACACTCGGCCGGGCTCAATTGCGGTCGCTGGGATTATCTCTTCAGCACCATCAAGAAATTCAATCAGGATCCGAATTTCATTCTGGCCAATCGTGGGCAAGTCACCATGACCGCCCCATTCATGCACTCGTATTCACTGCTCCTTATTAAAACCTGTCACCGGCGCCATGCCCATGCCATGGGCGGCATGGCGGCGCAGATACCGATCAAGGACGATCCGGCGGCCAATGAAACAGCACTCGCCAAGGTCCGCAAGGACAAGGAACGCGAAGTAGTTGATGGACATGATGGCACCTGGGTGGCGCACCCAGGGCTGGTGCCGCTGGCGAAGGAAATCTTCGATCAACACATGAAAACGCCGAACCAGATTCAGCGTCTTCGCGAAGACGTAAACGTGACCGCCGCCGATCTGCTGGCCTTTGGCCCGCAGACACCGATCACGGAAGCCGGATTGCGGCACAACATCGAAGTCGGCATCGAATACCTCGGCGCATGGCTGGCCGGGACCGGCTGCGTGCAGATCCAGCACCTCATGGAAGACGCCGCGACCGCTGAAATTTCCTGCTCACAGACGTGGCACTGGATACACAGCCAGAAAGGTGTGCTTGCCGATGGTCGCCGGGTCACGCTGGAAATGGTGCGGAATATGATTCCGGAGGAACTAAAGCGTATTCGACGATCGCTCGGTGAGAGCGTTTACGCCGCCGGCCAATATGAACTTGCCGCCACGCTGTTCGAGAAATTCATCGGTACGGAACCGCTGCCGCCGTTCCTGACGCTGCTGGGTTACGATTATCTGGATTGAGGTGCGCCCGGTACGAGATCGGACGGTTTTTGGGGTGCCGGTTCGTCTTCTTCGAACAGGCCCGGGGGCGGCGGGGGTAGCGGAGGATTACCGTCGTAAATTAGGCTGAGGCGTCGCTGCCGATAGGCCTCGCGCACGAATGCATACGG
>JAOTWF010000128.1 GCA_029863005.1 Gammaproteobacteria bacterium
AGGAATATTTAAAGAGAAATTAGCAGTTGTGTCGTTGATGGCCGTCAAAATGCTTGGAATACTGGGGTCTGATCACCGTTTTCGTTAATATTAAGGATTCACCGGCATCTGACCTCGGTTTATTCTTTATCTAATTATTCTGCAACCTGATGACATCGGCTGAATCGAGCACATATTTTTCGCGCTTCTGGTCTATGTATGATCTGATCACGGAGCACAACTACATGTATCACCGCGAGATACATGCCAAGATTGCTGATCTCCTGAAGCGGCGCAAAGAGCAAAACCAATATCGGTTGCTGGATCTGGGCTGCGGGAATGCACGTTTTCTGGCGCCCTGTCTGATGCAATCTCCTCCCGCCCGCTACGAAGGGGTGGATTTATCCGAAGCCGCCCTGGAAGAAGCGCGCGGTTACCTGGCCAAGCTGCCTTGCCCGGTGGTGCTTAAGCATGGCGAATTGCTGGAAGCCGCCGAATCCACCGATAAAAAATGGGATGTCATTTTTACGGGATACGCCGTTCACCACCTGACGTTTGATGAGAAAACGCGGTTTTTTCAGGCGGCCGGACGCTGCCTGACCGACAACGGATGGTTGCTGATGGTCGATGTCGTACGCGAAGAAAAACAGAGCCGGGAAGATTATATGGAGGGTTATTTAAGGCTCATGCGCGAACACTGGACGCAAATCCCCCCGGATCAATTGGAGGCCGCCTGTGAACACGTGGCCGCCTACGATTACCCCGAGCCGCTTTCCACTTTGAAGAAAATGGCCAAAGCCGCCGGATTGAATAACAGTCTGGTCCTCAGCCGGTATGGGCAACACTATTCGGTTTTATTTTCGCGCCATGCTCTAGCGAACGATGAGCTTGAGGATTGAGTGTAGCCGGAACCAGCAACCCAAAGGTGACTACTATGCCGTGGGGAAACAGAGGCTTTACTTATAACGCGACATCCATTGCCAAGCATGCCCCGAATGCCTCGGGTGTCTATGCCATTTTTCGCGAAGGACTTTGGATCTACATCGGAGAAACCGATGATATCCGTCGTTGCTTGCTGGCGCATCTCAGCGAAGCCAATCGGTGTATAACCCGCTACCAGCCGACGGGGTTTAGTTTTGAACTATGGCCGGCAGGGGAGAGAACTGAGCGCTATAACGATCTGGTCTCGGAACTGAGCCCGCCCTGCAATCACGTATTCGGCGCGGCGTAAACAGCAACCTCTGGGCCGGATAACACCCCGACAGGAAGTTAGACCACTCTTACAGTCGCCTGCGCTTCTGAGGATATACTGACGATATTGGACCGTATATCAACTGTTGGGTCTGTGGCAGGCAATCGGCGTGTGCCGAACACGGCGGATCTTGAGGAGGGGTTGTTTATGGCTGGCCTGGAAGCACACTATTCGGCCCGCGACATCGAGGCGCGAATCCTGGCGGCCGTCCGCGCGGCCGGGTTGAATCCCGATCAACGCCTGTCGCCAGAGGAACTGGGGGCGCTTGATCATTTCCACACGGGTGGATTCCGCGCTTCACTCGAGTTGCTGGAGCTGGCGCAGATTCGGGCCGAAGATCGCGTTCTCGATATTGGCGCCGGGCTGGCCGGGGCCGGCCGGCTGCTCGCTTCCATGTTCGGCTGCCGCGTCGATTGCCTCGAATTATCGCCCGATTACTGCGCCGGCGCAGTACTGCTGAATCGGCTGACCGGCCTGGACGACCGAATCGAAGTGCACGAGGGCAGCGCTCTTGACTTACCGTTCCCCGACGATTCGTTTGATGCCGTCTGGATGCAGAATGTCGGCATGAACATCGCGGACAAGCGCAAGCTCTACGCGGAGGTCTACCGGGTCCTCAAGCCGGACGGCCGGTTCGCCTTCCAGGAGATGGCCGCGGGGGAAACGGCTACGTCCTATTTTCCGCTGCCGTGGGCCACCGACCCTGCCGACAGCTTCCTTATCTCTGCCGAAGAGATGCGCTCGATTCTCGGCGAGAGTGGCTTCATCGCTGAACTCTTCGAGGATACCAGCGACGCTCATTTGAGCATGACTAGCGCAAACGCCACACCCGCCGCGACGGGACAGTTGAGCTTGGCGGTGTTCGTCGACAATCTCGCGCAAAAGGCCGGGAACGCGCGGCGCAGTCTTCAGGAGGGTCAGATTCGGCTTGTCAGAGGTGTCTTCCGGGTGAAATGAATAACCGCGCGACTGGCACTCCCGGGACGTTATTACCAATTGCGGCCAGAATTGGTGATATGTGCGTAAGCTCCTCCGTCACTGGGTCTTCAATCCAAACCGCTTCGGTAAGGTGATCTAATTAAAGGAGACAGAGGGTTTAGAGAACAAGCAAACTGAAATACGCCGGTTAAAAAGAATTGATTTACATCATTCCCGGCTCAGAAGACCAGAGTTAGCTTTGCCCAGGCATCAATCTTTCCGAAAAGGGAGTGCCATATGATGATGACAGC
>JAOTWF010000072.1 GCA_029863005.1 Gammaproteobacteria bacterium
GCCGGTGCAGAGTATCGCGCAGATCGGCGCGCGCCATCGGTCCTAGTTGGGTTTCGTCCCGCGCCGGGTCGCCCCGGCGCAGCGCATGAGCTTGACGTTTGAATTTTTCGAGGAAGGTATCGGCGATCGACTCGACCAGGATGAACCGTTTGGCGGCGATACAGCTCTGACCGCAGTTGAGAAAACGAGAGGCAATGCCGATTTCCACGGCCTGATTCAGGTCAGCATCCGGCAGCACGATGAAGGCATCCGACCCGCCGAGTTCCAGAACGGCTTTTTTCAGTGCGGCCCCGGCGGCGGCGGCGACTTTTCTCCCGGCCGCCTCACTGCCCGTCAGGGTGACGGCCTGAATGCGCGGATCGGCGATGATCTTTTCTGCCTGCGCCGCGGAAATCAGAAGCGTCTGGAATACCCCATCGGGGAATCCGGACTTGTGAAAAATTTCCTCGATAGCGAGCGCGCACTGGGGCACGTTCGAGGCATGCTTCAGCAGGGCATTGTTGCCGGCCATGAGGTTGGGCGCGGCGAACCGGAACACCTGCCAAAAGGGGAAATTCCACGGCATGATGGCGAGCACCGTGCCCAGCGGCTGATAGGCGACATAGCTCGAACTCGCCTCGGTCCCGATTTTTTCGTCCCGGAGGTAGGCCTCGGCATGCGCGGCGTAGAACTCGCAACCCAAGGCGCATTTCTCGATTTCGGCGCGTGCTTCCCGCGCGATTTTGCCCATTTCCAGCGTGATCAGGCTGGCATAATAATCGATATTGTTGCGCAATTCGGCGGCAGCAGCGCGGAACCGCTGCGCACGTTCGGCATATGAGGTGGCCTGCCAGGCCGGAGCGGCGGCCGCCGCGGCGGCGAGCGCCGTTTCCGTCCGAGCGTCGCTCCACATGTCGAAGGTTTTCAGCCGTTCGCCGGTGGTGGGATTGATCGATTCCATGATTGTGGAATTATCATACCGTCCAGCGCCGCCGATTTCAGATTTTGTTATCTATAATTAACGCATCATGCGCCGTCACGTTCTAGTTTTAATGCTTCTGGTCGGCCTGTTCGGCGCGGTAAGTGCCCCATTCGCCCAGGAATTCACCGAGGAAGAAGAAAATCGCCGCCGCGATTATCTTGCCGCGCTGGAGGCCTTGAAGGCCGGTCAGACATCCCGCTTCAAAACGCTTTCAGAGCGCCTGGACGGCTACATCCTGCACGGCTATCTGGAATACGAATCCCTGAAAAACCGCGTGGCCTCCGCCCCGGCGGCGGAGATCCGGCGCTTCCTGGCAGAGAACAACCAGGCGCCCACCAGCGATTACATCCGCAAGAAAT
The DNA here is from genome assembly GCA_029863005.1 of Gammaproteobacteria bacterium. Classification (GTDB taxonomy): domain Bacteria; phylum Pseudomonadota; class Gammaproteobacteria; order Acidiferrobacterales; family Sulfurifustaceae; genus Sulfuricaulis. The sequence continues at coordinate 1,321 of JAOTWF010000072.1, forward strand.
GGCTGCGCGTACTGGCCAAGCGCCGGGACTGGTCCACGTTCATCAAGGAGTATCAAGACATCGAGGACGAGCCGGAATTGCAATGCATGCGTCTTTCGTACCTGCTGAAAACCAGCGAACAACAAGCCGTGCTGATGGCCGAAGCGGAACAGCTCTGGCTGACGGGCAAGCAATTGCCGCCTGACTGCGCTCCGGTGTTCAGCGCCTGGAACAAGGCCGGCCACATGACCGCTGACAAGGTCTGGGCCCGCATACGCCTGGCGATGGAGGCGCGCAACCTGCGGCTGGCCGGCGAGCTCGCTGCGCATCTCGACCCGTCCGAGCGCGTGTGGGTCCGCCGCTGGCAGGATATGCATCGCGACCCGGTGCGCGAACTGCACAATATGTCTTATCCCGTCGAGACGCCGGTGGCACGCATGGTGGTGATGCATGGCATCGTGCGCCTCGCCTACCGCGATCCCGAGGAAGCGATGATCCAATGGCACCTCCTGAAGGGGAAGCACCAATTTTTCGGCGAGGATGACAATTACGTCATGCGCCACATCGGCATCCTCGCGGCGCAAGATCAGCTGCCCCAGGCGCTGGTATGGTTGTCAGAAGTGTCCGCTACGCCGGAGGATGAAACTCTGCACCTTTGGCGAGTGAAAACGGCGTTGCGCGCCGGGAAATGGGAGACCGCGAAACGATTCATCGCGGGCCTAAGCGATGAACAACAACGTGACAGCCGCTGGCGTTACTGGAGTGCGCGCATCTTTGAGGCCACTGGCAACCGCAGCGAGGCGCGCAGTTTGTATCAGGGCCTGGCGCGCGACCGCAGTTATTATGGATTCCTCTCCGCGGATCGGATCGATACGGATTATTCGATGCAGCACGTTAGCATCGAAGCCACGCCAGAAGAGGTCAGTTCGATGTTGGCACGCCCGGGCATCCAGATGGCGCAGGAACTGTACCAGATGGGGCAGGTGGCTGACGCGCGCCGTCAGTGGGCCTGGACCACGCGGCGCATGAATAACCGCGAGCTCGCGGTGGCGGCGGTGATTGCACGCCAATGGGGTTGGCACGATCGCGCCATCCTGACGGTGGCCAAGAGCGACCATCAGGATGACATCGAACTGCGCTTTCCACTGCTGTACCGCGACATGATCGAGACCAATGCCTCGGACCTCGGTATTGATCCCAGCTGGGTGTATGGAGTCGTGCGCCAGGAATCCGCCTTCGTGGTCGATGCCCGTTCCTCGGCTGGCGCGCTCGGGTTGATGCAGCTGATGCCGGCCACCGGCCGGCTCACGGGACGCAAAATCAAAATTCCCATTCGAAACAACCGCGCCATACTGAATATCGAGAACAACCTGCGCCTTGGCGCGAGCTATCTAAAGGAAGTCCTCGGACGCAACAAAGGGAATCAGGTACTGGCCACGGCCTCCTACAACGCCGGTCCGAATCGTGTCAGTAGCTGGATGCCGGAGAGCAACATGGATGCCGATATCTGGGTGGAGCTGATTCCCTACAATGAGACACGTGATTACGTGAAAAACGTCATGTCCTACACCACCGTGTACGATCACCGGCTCGGCAGCCGCCCGGTGCGCCTGCGGGAACGCATGCTCGATATCGCCCCCGGGGAAAAATAGCCTGTTTCGCCTGGCAAGCTTATTAAACGTCTTATTTTACGCCTTTATCCTTGGGCACATGCGTCAATTTCTTGATCTAAACTCTATCTAAGTAATCAATTTCCAATCTGCTCCCTCCCGGGGGCATCCCAGGGTAGGGGCCTGTCCGTGAAAAAAGAAAGCCAGATTTTTCTCCTGGAAAGCCAACTGCGTGATCGCGAGTTCGAGATCGCCATGCTCAAGGAAACCGCCAACGCCGTCAGCGGCGAGCTCGATCTCGAGAATGTCTTCCAGCTGGTGGCCGAACACGCGCGCAAGCTTATCCTGGCCGAGACGGTGCTGGTCCCGGTTCTGAACGAGAACCGGGACCATTACATCTACCGGGCCGGATGCGGCAAGAATTCCGACGCGATTGTTGGCCAGTCGCTGCCGCTGGAGCAAGGCCTTGTCGGCTGGGTCGCGCGCCACAAGCGCCCTTGGTGGCACGGTGTTCTCGCCGAGTTGGAGGAGGGGGAGCGCAACCAGTGGGAGAAGGAGGCGGGAAGCATAATTCTTGTGCCGCTCTTCGGCAAGCGTCGATTCCTCGGTGGGATCTCCGGCATCAACAAAATCGGCGCCAAGGATTTCTCCCAGCGTGACTTGGATTTGCTCACGCTTTTCGCCCACCAGGTTAGTAACGCGATAGAAAATGCCCAGCTGTTCGATCAACTGAACAAATCCAAGAAAGAGGCCGAGGAATACCAGCGCGAGTTGCAATTCCTGAATACCGAACTGGAACGGCGCATTGCCCAGCGCACCTCCGCGCTGATCGATGCCGTGAAGGTGCTGGAACACCTGGCACTGCACGACATGCAAACTGATCTTCCGAACCGGTCGTTGGTCGAGGACCGCCTGCAGCAGGGAATTCTCCTCGCCAAACGCGAAAAAAAGGTTCTGTCTTTCGTCGTGTTCAACATCAACCAGTTCCGGATTATCAATGACCAGCACGGGCATGATGTGGGAGACAGTCTGCTGAAGCACATCGCCATGCGTCTGCGCCGGATCCTGCGACAATCGGATACCGCGGGCCGGTTGGGCGGAGATGAATTTGGTATTATTTTGCCCTCGACGGATGCCGCGGGCGCGGGCATGGTGGCCGAGAAGCTGATCAAAGTCATGGAACCGCCGTACAAACTCGGCGACAAGACCATCAGTTGTGCGTGCAGCATCGGCATTTCCGTGTATCCACAGCACGGTGAAGACGTTTCAACGCTTAACAAAAATGCCGAGATTGCGATGTATTCGGCCAAGCGCAGTGGCCGAGGGTATGCCGTCTATCATCCGCACGACGCAAAAATCCTGAAGATCCCCGATTAACCGTGGTTTGTCATCGCCCCCGGTTGTTCCCCGAGGTGGATTCGCCGTGGCGTCTTCCTGACCTCCCCTTTCCCCGGAGACGCGAACCGCTGGCCTTGCCTGACGTGCCGGCGCACAATTAACGCATGGCGCGACATAAGATCTGTCTCCTCGGTGGCACCGGCTTCGTCGGCAAACGGCTGGCCGCGCGCCTGAGCGAAGCCGGGCACGACATCGTTATTCTCACGCGTTACGCGACGCGGCACCGCGATCTCCTGGTGCTCCCCACGGTCCGGCTCGTGGAGGGTGATGTGCACCACGCAGACTTCCTGCGCCAGCAGCTCAAAGGACGGGATACTGTCATCAACCTGATCGGAATCCTGAATGAGAAGGGCCGTTCGGGAAAAGGGTTTCGGCGGGCGCATGCCGAATTGCCAGAGAAAATAATCGAGGCCAGCCGCGAGGCCGGTGTCCATCGATTGTTGCACATGAGTGCACTGCACGCCGCACGCACGGCGCCGAGCCATTACCTGCGCACCAAGGCGCTGGGCGAGGAGGCAGTGCACCGTGCCGAAAACCCGGATTTCCACGTCACCAGCTTCCGCCCCTCGGTCATCTTCGGGCCCGGCGACGGTTTCCTGAACCGCTTTGCTGGCTTGCTGCGGCTCGCCCCGGGCGTGTTCCCGCTCGCCTGCCCCGGGGCACGCTTCCAGCCGGTGTATATCGAGGACGTCGTCCGAGTCTTTGCCGATTCTCTCGACAACCACCAGACCTTCGGGCAACGCTACGATCTCTGCGGCCCAAAAATTTATCGGCTCCGCGAAATCGTGGAATACGTGGTGAAACTGATTAACAAGCGTGTCTGCGTCGTCGGACTGCCCGATGGCCTGTCGTACTTGCAAGCCGCCATGCTGGAGTTCGCCCCCGGCAAGCCGTTCTCGCTCGACAACTACCGTTCGCTACAAATCGACAGCATATGCGAGAAAGGCTTCCCCGAGGTGTTCGGTATCACGACGACAAGTCTTGAGGAAATCGCTCCCGGCTACTTGCACCGCTGAGAATTCTCCCGAGGAAAGCCTCGCGCTCGGTTTTCGGCAAGTTTGCCAATTCTTCTGCTGAGCGATAGAAATCCTTGAGATCACCTCGGTGTTGCGCCAGTAGTTTTTGAAACACCACCACATGCTGGTTGTAGAGACCGATCGCTGCGAGGTGGGCATTGTTGAGGTCTTGGGTAAACCATTTGTCGAAGTCGGTGAAACCCCCCCAGTTTTTTTTCAGTGCGGCATAATCACTTCGCAATTCCGTGAATATTTTAGCTTTGGCGCTGCGCTTTTCCGCTTCACTCGAATTCGAGGCATATATTTCCGCAAGCCGCGATTTGTGTTTCAGTACCAACGTTGTAAATTTGCCGCGCCGCTCGAATTTTTGCCGGTAGGCATCTGCCTGTGTCGGCGTGCCGTGGCGCTCGAACCAACGCTTGACGCCTTCCAGTTCGACCACGGTGGCGAAGGATTCGTTGAAGGCAGTATCGCTGCCGACGTACAGCACCTGGTGCGCCAGCTCATGAAATAGCAACCCGGCAAGATCAGCCTCGGGGCGATGGATGAAGGTATTGAGCAACGGATCGTTGAACCACCCAAGCGTAGAGTAGGCCGGCACGCCCCCGACGTAGACGTCATACCCCTCCTGTTTCATCTCGGCAGCAAATCCGTCCGCTTTGCCGCGCGCGAAGTAGCCACGGTAGGACACGCAGCCGGCGAACACGAAGCACCATTGTTTCGGTATCAATGATAATTCCGGCGTGGCAAACACGTTCCAGATGACAAACGGCCGCTCCAGGTCGGCGTAGCTCCGGTAGCTGCGATTGTCCGGCAACGCCAACTCGCGACTGGCAAATTCCCGCAAGCGCAAAACCAGCTCAAGCTGCTGTCGGGTCCGCGGGGTCGTGGCCGGATCGCTCAAAACCTCTTCCACCGGACGGCGCTTGTTGAGGATTTCAAACTGTCCCGAAACTGCATGGAAGTAATAAACCGGACTGGCGCAGCCGGTGACAAATCCGAGCGGCAGGAACAGGACCAGTGTGAGAAGGTAATATTTCATGAATTCTGCTTGGCGTCGGGACTGTCCACACATTAGCATGATGCCATGAAAATTTACCTCGTCGGCGGTGCGGTGCGCGATAAGCTTCTGGGTCTGCCGGTCCAGGACCGGGATTACGTCGTCGTCGGGGCCACCCCGGATGAAATGATAGCCAACGGCTTCAAGCCCGTGGGCGCTGATTTTCCCGTTTTTCTCCATCCGGAAACGAAGGAGGAATACGCACTCGCGCGCACCGAGCGCAAGTCCGGCCACGGTTACAAGGGGTTTAAAGTGTATGCCGCCCCGGACGTGACGCTGGAAGACGACCTGCGTCGGCGTGACCTCACGATCAACGCCATGGCCGAAGATGAGTCAGGTAACCTGATCGATCCCTTCAAGGGCGAAGAAGACCTGCGCAACGGCGTGCTGCGCCATGTCTCGTCCGCTTTCTCCGAGGACCCGGTGCGCATCCTGCGGGTGGCGCGACTCGCCGCGCGTTACGGAAGATGGGGTTTCCACGTGGCGCATTCCACCAACAAGCTCATGCGCGAGATGGTCGATTCAGGCGAGGTTGATCACCTGGTGCCCGAGCGCGTATGGCAGGAGCTGGATCGGGCGCTCGGCGAGGATAAGCCCTCGCACTTTTTTGAAGTATTGCGCGGTTGCGGGGCGCTGGCGCGTCTGTTCCCGGAAATCGACGCGTTGTTTGGCGTGCCACAGCCGGAAAAACATCATCCGGAAGTCGATACGGGGGTGCATGCCATGTTGGTGCTTGATGCCGCGGCGAAACTCTCGCCCGACACGCGCGTGCGTTTCGCCGCGCTGATGCACGATCTCGGCAAGGGCAATACGCCCGAGGGGGAATGGCCGAAACATATCGGGCATGAAGCGCGCGGCGTGGAACTGGTGAAAAATTTCTGCCAGCGTTTACGCGTGCCAAACGAGCATCGCGATCTCGCTGTGCTGGCGGCGCGCTATCATGCGCACTGCCACCGGATTGCCGAACTCCGGCCGGCAACGGTGGTCGATACCTTGGAGGGTTTGGACGGTTTCCGGCGCCCGGAGCGGATAGAACAGTTTATTTTGGCTTGCGAGGCGGACTTCCGCGGACGCTTTGGCAGCGAAGACAAACCCTATGATCAGGCCCAAGTGTTTCGCCGCGCCTTCGAAGCCGCCCGTGCTGTGGATGCCGCCGCGGTCGCCGCACAGGGCGGGAAAGGCCCCGATATCGGGGCGCGGGTACGCGAGGCGCGAATCGCTGCGGTCAAAGCGGTATTATGATTCCTGAATGATTGAACTTGGTTGAAGTTCGAAGGAGGGTGTGATGAAGGCATTTATTCGATTGACGGTATTTCCTGCGGCTTTGTTGTTGGCGGGCATGTTGCCGCTCGCCGGGAATACGGCCGTTGCCGCGGAGGCGGTGCCCATGGCCAAGGTCGTCTGGCACGTGGACTTCACTGACCCGCGCCGCCTGAGTGCCATGATCCAGAACGTCAACAACATGGTGACGACTTACCAGAACAAATTGGAAGACTATGACATCCGCATTGTATTTCTCGCAGGTGGCATCCGCTTCGTCACGGAGGACCCACTCAAGGGCACGCCTTTCGAGGAAGATGCGGACCTCAAACAGCGCCGGACGGACCTGATCCTGCGCCTGCAGCAATTACGCGAGTTGCACGGCGTCAAACTTGAACTGTGTGAAATCACGCGCGAGGTCCTTAACCTGGCCAAAACGAAAATCATTCCCGGGGTGGCCTCGGTGCGCTCGGGTGTGGTGCGCATCGCCGAGTTGCAGCACCAGGGCTTCGCCTACCTCAAAATCGAATAAGCCTCATGCCCAAAGTGGTCTTATCCCGGCCGGTCAAGCCGGCCGGTCCGGTTTCCGTCCCGCGGATCGGTTTCGTCAGCCTCGGTTGCCCCAAGGCGCTGGTGGATTCCGAGCGAATCCTTACGCAATTGCGCGCCGAGGGATACGCCGTCGCGCCGGATTACACCGGCGCCGACCTCGTGGTGGTCAACACCTGCGGTTTTATCGATGACGCGATCGAAGAATCACTCGATGCCATCGGCGAGGCGCTGGCGGAAAATGGCCGCGTGATTGTCACCGGTTGTCTCGGCGCCAAGGGCGATATCGTCAGACAGACCCATCCGCAGGTGCTGGCGGTCACCGGCCCGCATGCGCTTAAGGAGGTAATGCAATCGGTGCACGCGCACCTGCCGAAGCCGCACGATCCTTATATCGACCTCGTGCCGCCGGCCGGCATCAAGCTCACGCCGCGACACTATGCTTATCTTAAGATCGCCGAGGGCTGTAATCACCGCTGTACATTCTGCATCATCCCCTCGATGCGCGGCGATCTCGTGAGCCGCGACATCGGTGAGGTATTGCAGGAAGCGGAAGACCTGGTAAACAGTGGCGTGAAGGAATTGCTCGTGATCTCGCAGGACACCAGTGCTTACGGTGTGGACGTGAAATACCGCGCCGGTTTCTGGCAAGGGCGGCCGGTCAAGACGCGCATGGTGGAGCTCGCGCAGGCCCTTAGCAGTCTCGGGGTATGGGTAAGGTTGCATTACGTTTATCCCTACCCGCATGTGGACGAAATCCTCCCGCTGATGGCACGGGGGAAAATCCTTCCATACCTCGACGTGCCGTTTCAGCACGCGAGCCAACGAATCCTTAAGCTCATGAAACGCCCGGCAAACGCCGAAAATAATCTTGCGCGGATTGAATCGTGGCGCCAAACCTGTCCCGATATCACGCTGCGCTCGACTTTCATCGTAGGGTTCCCGGGGGAAACCGAATCGGAATTCAACGAACTGCTCGATTTCCTGCGTGCGTCGCAGCTCGACCGCGTGGGTTGTTTCACCTATTCGGCGGTGGAAGGGGCCGCGGCCAACGCCTTGCCCGAGGCGGTGCCTGAGGAAATCAAACAGGAACGTCTAGCCCGCTTCATGGAAGTGCAGGCAAAGATTTCCACAGATAAATTACAACGCAAGGTTGGCAAGACCCTAACCGTGTTGATTGACAACTTTGAAAATGACACGGCGGTGGCCCGATCCTGCGCCGATGCGCCGGAGATCGATGGAGTGGTTTTTGTGGAGGGAGGGGGAAATCTAAAACCGGGCGATTTCTGCCAAGTCCGTGTAACCCGCGCTGGCGAACACGATCTCTGGGCAAAACCAGCTTAGAACAGAATTTCGTCAAAATTCTGAACCTGCCGTAGCGTTGCATTGGGATCGAGTGCGCCATCCCGTAACAGCCATGTCACGGGCATTCCGGCCGAGCGCGCGGCGTCGAGTTCTTCCCGGATGTCGGAAAGAAAAAGAATTTCTCCAGGCGGGGTGCCAATGGATTCAGCGATTTTGCGATAGGAATTCTCCTCACGTTTATTGCCGATGGTGGTATCAAAATAGCCGGAAAAAAGTGGAGTCAGGTCGCCATAATCTGTGTGCGCGAATAGCAATTTCTGCGCCTGCACCGAGCCAGAGGAGAAAACGTAAAGTTTCAGGCCTGCTTGCTTCCATTTTTTCAGGTTGCGCGCAGCGTCTTCGTACACGTGCCCCTTGAAGTCGCCTTTTTTATAACCGTTCTCCCAGATCATTCCTTGCAAAGATTTTAACGGTGTAATTTTCTTGTCTTCGTCAATCCAGCGAATGAGCTGCTCGATGATTTCGGAATTGTTCAGATTTATCCCACTGAGTCGGCGCACTTCCTCCAGTTCTTTCTTTACGGAGAGCTCCTGTGCATGTTGGCGCACGTACTCCGCCATGCGTTCGCGCGCATAGGGAAATAGCACGTCTTTCACGAAGGACAGCGATGAGGTTGTTCCCTCGATGTCGGTCAGTATGGCCTTGGTCATGGTCGGTTTCCGATTTTTTAAAGCCTACCGCGTCGGTCCTGCAGGGTGAACCCCGGCAGTGTTTCCCTGACGCCGCGCCCGAGTACGATGACCTTGTAGAGTTCACCCATTTCATGCGGGAGCGTGAGTTTCTTGACCTGCTGTGTGAGAGCCAGGTGCGCACGCACGTCGCTGGGATCGGAGGCGGCCATGATGTGTTCAAGCCCGCAATCAAGCAAAAATGCCGCTTGCGAGGTATATCCGAGAATAGAAAGACCGGCCCCAATGCCGGCCTCGGCAATACCCGTGAAGTCGACGTGTGCGGTGATATCTTGCAGGCCAGTGAGGATCA
>JAOTWF010000129.1 GCA_029863005.1 Gammaproteobacteria bacterium
CGGTCAACGCAACAGGGGTCCGCATGAGCGATCCGCAACTCGCCCTGGTGATGCTGGGGCTGTTCATTTTCCTCATTCTGCTCGGTTTTCCCATCGCCTTCACCCTGATGGGGATGGGCGTGGGGTTCGGCTATTACGCCTATTTCCAGCCACACCAGGAGTTCTTCGAGAACCGAATATTCTACCTGTTTACACAGAACACCTGGAGCATCATGAGCAACGACGTGCTGGTCGCGGTGCCGCTGTTTCTCTTCATGGGCTACGCGATCGAACGCTCGAACATCCTTGACAAGCTGTTCTACAGCCTGCAGGTGGCGCTGCGTAACGTGCCGGGCTCAATGGCGGTGGCGGCGTTGGTCACGTGCGCGTTGTTCGCCACGGCCACTGGCATCGTGGGAGCGGTGGTGACGCTGATGGGGCTGCTCGCGCTTCCGGCGATGCTCAAGGCGGGCTACGATCAGAAGCTTTCCTGTGGTGTGATCTGCGCCGGCGGCACACTTGGCATCCTGATCCCGCCCTCGATCATGCTGATTGTGTATGCCGCCGCGGCCTCGGTCTCGGTGGTGCGGCTCTATGCCGCCGCGTTACTCCCGGGTTTTTTGCTTGCGGGTTTCTATGGCATCTACGTGGTCATCCGCGTGGTGTTGAATCCCGCGCTGGCGCCAAAGCTCCCGAAGGAGCAGAGCGACGTGCCGTGGGGCAGGGCGTTCATGTTACTCGCGCAGGCATTCGTGCCGCTCGCGGTGCTTGTACTCGCGGTGCTCGGCTCGATCATATTCGGCCTGGCCACACCGACCGAGGCCGCCGCGGTCGGTGCGCTCGGGAGCCTGATCCTGGCGGCGGCTTACCGGGCGCTGACGTGGCAGCGTGTGCGGGAGGCAGTTTATCTCACCGCGCGCACCTCGGCGATGGTGTGCTTCCTGTTCATCGGCTCGTGGACCTTCTCCTCGGTGTTTTCCTATCTCGGCGGCGAAGGCGTCATCAAGGCATTCGTGCTCGGGCTCGACCTCAACCCGGTGATGTTCCTGATCCTTTCGCAGTTCATTATCTTCCTGCTTGGCTGGCCGCTGGAGTGGAGCGAGATCATTATCATTTTCGTGCCGATCTTCCTGCCGCTGCTGCCGCATTTCGGCATCGACCCGATGGTCTTCGGCATCCTGGTGGCGCTCAACCTGCAGACCTCGTTCCTGACGCCACCGATGGCCATGTCGGCGTACTACCTGAAAGGCATCGCCCCACCTTTTGTGGAACTCTGGACCATCTTCAAGGGCTGCTTCCCGTTCCTCGGCCTGGTATTCGTGACCATGTTCCTGGTGTACGTGTTCCCGCAACTGATGTTCTGGCTGCCTGATCTGTTCTATGGCGGACGCTGAGTGCATATGGATGCCTTGCAGCAAAATATGGCTGTCAGCCAAGCCAACTTGACGCGCGCTTGTTGAACAACGCATGCTGGCTGGTGGCGGCAAGTTACCTGCGGCGAACTGCAAGACGGATAAGGAGACCGCGATGACATTCAAAATTTTTACAGGGATCGTGGCGGTGATGCTGATGTTGGTGTACCTCGGGCCCGTCGTACTCAAACTATGGAACCCAGCGCTTACTCTTGTGATAATCATCGGTATCGTGCTGATGCTGGTTGACCTCTGGGAATCTCTGCAGTCGAAAAGCGACTGACCCGGCCGGTTAGGCCACACCAGTGAACGCGCTCGGTGCCGATCTTGATCGAACAACTACACCTCAAGCCCAACGCCAATCCCGCCATCGACCGGTGGCACACCGCCCTGGAACATATCATCAGCCTGACAGGGTGCAGGGCGCTGCGCATTTCGAGGTAAAGGAATCTGTCACCAGAAGTTTGATGTGGGAACTCAATCATCGCTTGCCGGGTTATCTGGTGCCGCGGCGGTGCGTGAACTTTCAGGCATGCCGGGAAAGGTTTCACTGATAGAATCGATAATAAATTTCGCTTATTTTTAGATAGGTCCTGATCTTCCTTCTTCTGATCTTGAAACCCATGCCAGGCGTCAGTTGCGTATTGTGAAAAGGAATTCCCCCCAGGATCGATGATTAATCGTTAATCAGTCACCCTCAACGGGGCTACCGGATTGATTTCAAAAAGCATGTTCCCGGCTGTGAAATTACCGCCAGTTGTTGGGATTCCGTTTCATTGCTGGATATCGCCCGATAATCGAGAGTAGACTATGGCGGCTTAGTTCGAATACCTTACGTCTATAGACAGATATATCGCAACAAGGAGGAAGCATGAACAAGAAACTGACAAGTAAAGCAAATCCCACCAAACCGAAAACTACCCAGAAACCCATGTCCCGCCGCAAGTTCCTGACGGCAACGGCG
>JAOTWF010000130.1 GCA_029863005.1 Gammaproteobacteria bacterium
GGCTGGAGCGAGTCGGAAAAAGTAATTTATCCGAAACCGGTCGGCAAGCGACGTGTGTACTTGAGCGATGTCCCGGACCTGGATCTTTTCCCTCCGCGCTATGGCGCACAGACGGTAAGCTTTCGCACTGGGCTGGGACTAAATTTTTTCAATCGGGGGTTGTTTCTGTTGGCGAGGATGCGGCGTTGGGGCTGGATACAAAATCTTCCCTGGTGGGCGCCAGGATTGATCGCCACCGGACGTTTGTTTCGTAATATCGGCAGTACCGCAGGCGGCATGCGAGTACTGGTGCGCGGGCGTCGGGACGGCGAGGAACTGGAACACACCGTGTTCCTCATTGCGCGTGACAGCAATGGCCTGGAGATTTCTTGCAGTCCGGCCGTGGCGCTGATTCGTCGTTGGGTTAACCACGGCGTACCGGATTTCGGCGCCGTGCCCTGCGTCGGCCTGCTCTCCTGGGACGAGATCAAGGCCGAGATGCTCGATCATGACATCGTCCTGGTACGACAGTAGCTGCTACTGGATGCGGCAGGAACAGGCAAGGTAAGCTTACGTCATGATTCCCTCTATAAGTCCTTTTGTTTCCCGACGCCGCGGCCAGTGTCTTGTGCTGTTGTGTATGATATTCGCTGCTCTGCTTCTCGGCGCCTGTGGCAAAAAGGGACCGCTCTATCTCCCCAAGGACGCCGCAGCGGTGAACCCGAGCATTCAGGCCGTTAGCCTGATGCTTGCCCTGCACAAGCAAAATTGATTTTCACATCTCACCATGACCCCGTTCAGCTATCGTGATCGGCGCCTGTATGCCGAAGAGGTGAATCTGGCCGACATCGCGGAAGAGATTGGTACGCCCTGCTATGTCTACTCGCGCGCCAGCCTTGAGGCGCAGTTCCGCGCTTTCGAAGACCCCTTGCAGGGGCACGATCATCTCGTGTGCTTCGCCGTGAAGGCCAATTCCAATCTTGCGGTATTGAATCTGCTCGCGCGCCAGGGGTCGGGCTTCGACATCGTATCGGGCGGTGAGCTCGCGCGCGCACTCACTGCCGGCGGCGACCCGGGAAAGATCGTATTTTCCGGCGTCGGCAAAACGGACGATGAAATGCGCCAGGCCCTCTCGGCCGGCATTTACTGTTTCAACGCTGAATCGGAAGCCGAGCTGGAGGCCTTAAACCGCGTGGCGGGTGATATGGGCAAGCAGGCGCCGGTGGCGCTGCGCGTCAATCCGGATGTGGATCCGGTCACGCATCCGTACATTGCCACGGGACTCAAGGAAAACAAGTTCGGGATCGATATTGCACGCGCTGCCGCGGCCTATGTGCAGGCGCAAGCGCTGCCAAACCTGCGCGTGATTGGGGTGGGTTGCCACATCGGCTCACAGCTTACGGACATGGCGCCTATCCTCGAGGCCCTGGATCACCTGCTTGGGTTGGCCAACGCGCTGCTCGACAAGGGTTTTGACCTGGAACATCTTGATCTCGGTGGTGGACTCGGTATCCGTTATAACGAGGAGCAGCCACCGCCGCCAGGTGACTATATCCGCGCCATCATGGAGCGATTGCAGACCAAGGGCGGGCGTTGCCAGAAACTGCGTCTGGTCTTCGAACCGGGCCGCGCCATTGTCGGCAACTCCGGCCTGCTGCTCACGCGTGTGCAGTACCTCAAGCATGGGGTGGAAAAGAATTTTGCCGTGGTGGATGCGGCGATGAACGATCTGCTTCGCCCGGCCCTGTACGACGCCTGGCACGACATCACGCCCGTGGCGGTGGACGCACCGCGTACGTTGCGCAAATACGATGTCGTCGGCCCGGTGTGCGAGAGCGGGGATTTCCTCGGGCATGACCGCGAACTCGGTATCGAGGCCGGCGACCTGCTCGCCGTGATCACCACCGGGGCCTACGGCGCTGTGATGAGCTCGAACTACAACACCCGCCCGCGCGCCGCGGAAGTGATGGTCGACGGCAAGCGCTTCCATGTCGTGCGTCGCCGCGAAACCGTCGAGGAGTTGATGGCGGCGGAAACGATGCTGCCGAAGGACAAGTAACGCTCAAGCTGGATACCGTCGCGCTGTGAAATGGCAGGAAAGAATACTCGAGCCGGAATTGATGGATGATCCGGAACAAGCGCGTGCCTATGCCGCTGCCGATTTCTCCGAACCCCATCAGGCCTTCCTTGAGCGCTTCGCGCTGTGTTTTCCGCGGCACCGGCCGCGGCAAGTGCTCGATCTCGGATGCGGTGCAGCGGATATCACCATTCGCTTTGCCCATGCCTACCTCGACGCCACGCTGACTGGGTTAGACGGCTCTCCGGCCATGCTGGCGTATGCCCGCGAGGCAGTGGCGCGTAACG
>JAOTWF010000017.1 GCA_029863005.1 Gammaproteobacteria bacterium
TTTGGTTATGCAACTGGCGGCAAACGACGCCTACTTCCGCGGGGAGATGCAGCAGCACTTCCCTGATCTCCTGCCGGGGCTGTTGAAGCTGCGCGCTGCGGCCGAAAAAGCGCTGCCGCGGACGCTCGCCGAGGAACTGCATGCCGACCGGCACCATCGTGCCGCCATGCTGTACGAGACGGTGACCCGTCTTGGCGCCCCGCACGAAGGCCGCGGCTGGCGCTACTGGCTCGATGAACTGTTCCTGCATCCGCAGTGGGGCTTGCTCGGGAGCCTCGCGGTGTTCGCGGCGGTGTTGTTCGTGGTCTTCGAGGTCAGCGTCTGGATCGATTCGATGACTTCGGCAAAACTGGTCGAATGGGTTTCGGCGTGGCAGCCGCAATCGACCGGTGATGTGGTCGCACGCGCGGTGGTGGACGGTCTGATTGGTCTTATCGGCATCGTCGTGCCGTACATGATTCCATTGGTGTTATTGTTGGTGACGCTGGAGGAGTCCGGGATCATGCAGCGCATCGCCTTCGTCGTCGACCGTGGCTTCCACCATCTCGGCCTGCACGGCGGTGTCGCGGTGCCGTTCCTGATCGGACTTGGCTGCAACGTGCCGGCGCTCTCGGCCGCCGCCCGCACCACCCAGGGACGCGAACGCCTGATTGCTTCGCTTCTGATCACCTTTGTGCCGTGCTCGGCGCGTTCCGCCATTATCCTCGCGCTCGCCGGCAAATATCTCGGCGGGCTCGGCGTGCTCGCGATCTTCCTGCTCAGCATGATCGTGATCGCGATTCTGGGCCAGGTGCTGACGCGCCGTTATCCCGAAAGTGGCCCCGGGCAGGTGCTGGAGATTCCGCCCTACGCCCTACCCCGATGGCGCTCGCTGCTCCCCATGACCTGGGCACGGACCAGCGACATCCTCACCATCGTGACGCCGTTGCTCGTCGGCGGCAGCGTGGTGCTGGCGCTGCTGGCGCATGTGGGCGCCGACGACGTCATCAACACCGCCTTCACCCCGATTACCTCGTGGTGGCTCGGTCTCCCGGCGCTGCTCGGGGTGCCGATCCTGTTTGGCATCCTGCGCAAGGAACTGTCGCTGCTGATGGTCTACCAGGCGCTCGGCACATTCGACATCGGCGCGCATCTTGACTGGGTGCAAATCATGACATTTCTGATTTTTCTGACTTTCTACTTCCCGTGCGTGTCGACCTTCGCGGTGATGCTCAAAACCATCGGCCGCAAGCAGGCGTTGGCGTCGGTGTCTCTGTCTATCGGTGTGGCACTGCTCGTCAGTGGGATCATCCGGGTGGTACTGCTGGGGGCGCAACACGTCGGCGCTTGAGACCGGTTATCGGAAACACCGCCGCGGTGTTACCTGCTTCACTGCGAGTAATCGATCACCACGCCCTGTTTCAGAAGCTCCTCCCGCCGGGCGGCGTTGTATAAAGAAGGCGTATCAAACTGGTGGTAATACTTTCCGCTGACGTAGCGCAGCAATTCCTTAAAATGAAAATGGAATTGCATCCCGTCCATGCGCGTGCGCACAGCGCCCTCGTTAAACAACGCGATCCCCGGCCGGTAAACCAAGTTTAAGCTTTGCGCCCACTTTTTCGGCGTCGTATTTTCGCCGTCGATGTCGATAATGGGTGAATCCGAATAGGCATCGAGCCGGACGATAGTGAACTTCGCCAATTCCGGTTTGACTTCGTTGTGGCTCAGCACCTTGGCATGGAACTCGTTGCAATCAGCACAGTCCTTGTCCTCGAAGATCACGGCCAGGGGCTTGTCGTAGTTTTTGAAATTGGCCATCTCGGAAAATCGCGGATCCTTGCGGAATTGATACACCGCGGCTTTGTTCTGCTTTTCCACAAATGCGGCCAGGGTTTGCGCTTGGTAATGTTTCCCGTGCACATACTCGAGCGCCTGGCGCAGGGCGGCCGGCTTGCGGTACCCGTTCAACTGCAACACGATATTTCCCTTCACGTCGAAAAACACCATCGTCGGCGTGGCCTTGACCTTCAGGTTTTTGGCCACCTGTTGTTCCGTATAGGAATTGCCATCGAACCATTCCACGTTCTTGCCGCCGCGAATATCGATGCCGATGACATCGAAATGTTTTTCCGTGAATTCCTTGGTCTCACCTTGGCGGAAATTTTCATCCAGCAGCCGCGCGCAGTAAGGGCACTGTTCCAGATGAGCGAACAGCATCAAATGCCGGCCTCGCTGGCTGGCCTCTTCCACGTCCTCGTTCAGTATCAAAAAACTGCTCTTGAACCAGCCGGGCAGTTCGTAATTCACCCCGCCCGTGACCCGGCCGCGAGGGGTGTCGGCCACGGCAACCGGGGGGAGCACGAGAACCATCACGGCAAATGCCAATAAAGTAACTTGCAATGTTTTCATGGAGGAGATTTCAGTTTCAAGTTCAAAGTGGTATGACAGAAAGGGCCTAAATCATATTCCGCGCGCGGCACGGTGCAACAGGTACATCGCCAAGGCAAAAAAGAGCAGGATCGGCAACAGCGCCGCCGCCATGGGCGGGAAAGCATACAGCGCACCGAAGTAACCGATACTCTTGTGAAAAATAATGAACACGAGCCCCAGCATAATCCCGATGAACACGCGCTGGCTCAGGCCACCGCTGCGCAGCTGGCGAAATACAAAGGGCGTGGCCAGCAGCATCATGATGAGCGTGGCCAACGGCATGAAGCTTTTCTGCCAGAACGCCAGACGAAAGTTGCGCGTGTCCTGGTTGTTCTGTTGCAGGTGCCCGATGTAGTAATGAAGCTGCTGGAGTGAGAGGCTCTCGGGCCGGATGGCGAACACCGAGACCACGTCGGGGGTCAACACCGAATGCCATACCTCTTGCTTCACGCGCCGCGTTTGCACTGCTTCCTGCCCAACGATCAGGCTTTCCGTCACGCCTTCCAGCCGCCAGGCGTCGCCGTCATGGCGGGCGCGTTGCGCGGCAGTCTGGCTGCGCAGGCGATTGTCCTGGCCGAACACGTAGATGTTCATGCGCAACAGGCTGAAATCCGGTAGCACCTCACCGATGTTCACAAACGATGTCCCACTGCGCAGCCAGATGCCGGTGCTTTTCTTCTGCAACGGAGTTTCCAGCGCGCGGGCGCGCCCGGTTTGCGCCATGTTTTCAGAGACCGGCACGATGTATTCACCCACCAGCAGGATCACGACGGCGAACAGCAGGCCGACTTTGAGCGTTGCGATGACGATGCGCGCCACCGACACTCCGGCTGCGCGCATGGCGGTCAGCTCGGAGTTAAGCGCCAGGGTGGATAGCCCCATGATGGTCCCGATCAGGGCACCGATGGGGGAAAGCTCGTAGACCTGCTGCGGCTGGCGCAGCACGACGTACTTCAGCAGTTCGAACAACCCGAATTGGGCAATGCCGTAATCCTTTAGGGCATCGATAAGGACGAAGAACACCGCCAGCGCCACCAGCACATTCAGTACCAGCAGGGTGCTGTGGATGACATGCCGGGCGATCAACCGATCGAGGAGCGAGAGCATCATGCGCTTCGTGCCCTCGTGGGCAGGGAAAACAGCGGTTGGTTCCGCTGACGCTGCCACAGCAGATAAAGGGCCACCAACGCCATGACGCCGTGCACCCACCACAGGCCCAGCACCGGCGGAACAGTGCCCTTCTCCAGCATGGTCCTGCCGATACCGAGCAAGTTGGAATAAACGAAATAAACCACGATGGCAACGAAGAAATTAGACATGCGCCCCCGGCGCAAGTCGGTGTAGGCGAACACCAGCGCATACAGCATCAGCACGAACAAGACGATGGTTTTGCCCAGGCGCCAGTGCAGTTCGGCGATAACCTGTGGGTTGCTGAGCTGTCCCAACAGCATCAGATTCGCCTGGCCCGCGACCGGTACTAGCGGCTCATCCAGTTTTTTAGGCTCGATGCGCAGGTTGTAAACTTCGAATTCGAGGATGCGGTAATTGGCGGAACCGGGCTCGCCTTCGTATTGTGTTCCGTTATGCAGTGCGATGAACTTATCGCCGGTTCCGGGATCGATGAACGGGCGGCCGGATTTCGCCACCAGCACGCCCTGGCGGCCCTGCTCCAGGCTGCTGACAAAAATTCCCTCAAGACTATTGTCGCCGCGAATATTTTCGGCGTAGAAAATCTTTCCCTTGCCCGGTGCCTCGGTGAATGCACCCGGGGCCACCTGCTCGGGATCGGTGCGCTGGGAACTTTCGTTTTTAACCTTTTCAATTTGGCGGACCGAAAGTGGTGTGGTGTAAAACGACGCCGATAAGACCACCACTGAGAGTGCGATGCCAATCAGCATCACCGGCCGCACGAAATGCATCAGGCCCACCCCGCAGGCGGCCAGGACCGTCATTTCACTGTCGCGATACCAGCGCGATAACGTCAGGAGAATGCCCAGGTAAAAGGCGAGCGGCAGCAACACGTCGATCTTGCCGAGCATCTGGTAACCGAGCAGGACATAAACCACGGTTTCCGGCGGGCCGCCGCGCACCGCCCGCCCGAGGAGCAGGGTCATGTTCATCAGGGTCATGACGATCAGCAACACCAACGCGGTACCCAGCATGGTGACGGCCACTTCCCGGTAAAACGCGCGATTAATGATCAAAGCAGATGTGCCTGGCCGGTTTTGACAAGGAATGCACAATCATTGGAAAATGCCCCGGAACTGCCAGCCTTAAGGGGTTACCATCAAAATTACCGTTTTCATGCGCAAAGTCATCCCTAATGGCTTGATTGCAAAACGGAACCGTGACCTAAAGTCGCCAAAAATATACCATAACCTGCACTGGCGGGGCGTGAAATAAATACAGGAATTCGGCATGGAATTCATTGTTAAAAGCGGTACACCCGAGAAACAGCGTACCGGCTGCATCGTGGTGGGGATATTTGAGACGCGCAAGCTTTCCGCCGTGGCGCACCAGATTGACGAAGTCTCGGGCGGCGCCATCGCTGCCATATTGCGCCGCGGCGATCTGGAAGGAAAAGCCGGCCAGACCCTCCTATTGCACAACATCGCCAATCTTCCCAGCGAACGCGTGCTGCTCGTGGGTTGTGGCAAGGAAAAAGAATTCAATGAAACCCGCTACCGCGAGGCCACCGCGAAAGCGGTAAAGGTCTTGAACGACACCGGCGCCACCGAAATCACCACCTACCTCACCGAACTCGACATCAAGGGCCGCGACATCGCCTGGAAAATCCGCCAGGCGGTGGAAGTGTCGGAAGTCGCGCTGTATCGCTTCGATCAGCTCAAGAGCAAACCGAAGAATCAACGCCGCGCCATCAAGCGCATGGTCCTGGCCGTGCCCAAGCGCAGCGATCTTGGCACCGGCGAGCAGGCGATCCGGGAAGGTCAGGCGATCGCCGAAGGTGTGCGACTCGCGCGCGATCTCGGCAATCTGCCCGGAAACCTGTGCACCCCGAGCTACCTCGCGGAACAGGCTCAGGAGATTGGCAAACAATTCAACCTGAAGACGACAGTGCTCGAGAAGGATGACATGCAGAAACTCGGCATGGGCGCGTTGCTGTCCGTGTCGCGTGGAAGCCGCCAGCCGCCCAAGTTGATCGTCCTCGAATACTCGGGCGGCAAGGAAAGCGAAGCCCCCGTGGCGCTCGTTGGTAAGGGACTGACTTTCGATGCCGGTGGAATCTCTATCAAGCCGGCCGCCAACATGGACGAGATGAAATTCGACATGTGCGGCGGCGCCTCCGTGCTCGGCGCCGTGAAAGCCGCGGCCGAACTGAAGCTTCCGATCAACCTTGTCGGCATTGTGCCAAGCTCGGAGAATTTGCCCGATGGCGATGCCAACAAGCCCGGAGACATTGTTACCAGCATGTCCGGCCAGACGGTGGAGGTGCTCAATACCGACGCCGAGGGCCGGCTGATCCTGTCGGATGCCCTCACCTACGCTGAAAAATTTAATCCCGCTGTGGTCATCGATATTGCCACGCTCACCGGCGCCTGCGTGATCGCGCTTGGCGCCCATGCCAGCGGACTGCTGGCCAACAATGATTCACTCGCGCGCGAAATCCTGAATGCCGGAAAATACACCCACGACCGCGCCTGGCAGCTGCCGCTGTGGGATGAATACCAGAAACAACTCGACAGCAATTTCGCCGACATGGCCAACATCGGTGGTCGCGAGGCCGGCACCATTACCGGCGCTTGCTTTCTCTCGCGTTATGCAAAAAATTTCAAATGGGCGCATCTCGACATCGCCGGCACCGCCTGGAAAACCGGCAAGGAAAAAGGTGCGACCGGGCGTCCCGTGCCGTTGCTGGTGCAATACCTGATCAACCGCGCGCACAAACGAGACGCGGAAACCACGGCATGACGCGCGTCGATTTTTACCTGCTCCACGACAATACCGAAACCGGTAAGAACCTCGCTGTTTGCAAGCTTGCGCATAAGGCATTTTCCCTCGGTCACCACATTTATATTTACGCCCCCGATTCCGGGCAGGCGCAGACACTCGACCGTTTACTCTGGACATTCAATCAGGGCAGCTTCATCCCGCATGGGCTAAGCGCGAATGCGCCGGATGCCGACATCCCGGTTCTGATCGGATATGATGACCCTCCGGTGACATACGAGGATGTGCTGATTCAGCTCACGCCGCAGGTTCCGGAGTTTTTCAGCCGGTTCCAACGCGTCGCCGAGGTGGTCAACGGCGGCGAAGAGGAAAAGGCGCAGGCGCGCGAACGCTTCCGTTTTTACCGCGATCGCGGCTATGCGCTGCAAACTCACAAAATCCCATCCGGCGATTTTGTCGAGGCTTGAACCATGGAATCATCCGAATCGAAATACAAGCACAAGCCTTCTGAGAAACACACCCTTGAAGAGGTGCTGAAGTCGCTGCAGGACCTGATTCGTGTGGATTTATCCGAGGACAAATCCGCGGCAAGCAAGGCAGAAAATCCACCGTCAACCTCACCGGCGCACGCCCCCACCGAGACCAAACCGATCCGCGAGAAACCCTCGAGTCAGCGAGAGGATTTCGCCCCGTCGTCGCCGGGCTCGGGGCCAGTCAATCTCGATGCCGTGATGCGCTCCCTGAGAGACCTGATCACCCACGAGCTCAACGTCAGCAATGAATCCAAACCGGCCGCGGCTCATGATGAATACCTTGCGAGAGATGAAAATATCGAGGAATACATCCCGGAAGGCTTGTCCCCCCTGGATGAGAAACTGGAAATCAGTGACAAGCCCATTTCGGGGGAACCCGAAGCCGCGCCATCGCCTGAAGAGGCTCTGGCGCCCGAAATAAATGAAAATTTATCTGCGCCGGAAGATTTGACTCCGCCCGATGAGGAATTGACCATCGAAGCACCGGCGGAGCCAGAAGCCCTCCCCGCCTCCCAGGAGGAATCCATGGACCTCTCCGCGGAAATCACGCCGGAACCGGAGGAGAGTCCGGGAGAACCTGACGCGGAAGAATTCATACCGCTTGATGAGGAATTGAGCTTCGAGGCACCGGCGGCGCCCGAGCCCTCGCCCGCCAAATTCGCAGAGACCACGGAGCTTCCGGGAGAAATTTCACCGGAGTTACTCGAAGCACCTATCTCTGCACCGCCTGGCGGGGAAGGGTTTTCGCCGGAACTAGAGAAAGACCCGGCGCCGGGCGCACAACATGAAATGTCCTTCGGGGAGGCGCCATCGCTTGCCCCCGAATCGGAATCGGCTTCAATGGATTCCACCCCGGTACCGTCACCGGAACCCGAGCTGGCGCCGGAACCGCCAGCACCCTTGGAAGAACACGATCAGGCTGTGGAAGCGAAACATGAAGAGGCGGCCGAAGCCTTGCCGACGATTGATGTCGAGGAAAGTTTCGATGACAGCGATTATTTCACCTCAGTCCCGTCCCCCGAGCATTTGCCACCGCCTTCGGAAGAGACCATCGATCTCAGTGTCGACATTTCTTCTGAACCGCAGACCGATACACCGCCTGTTGCGGAGACGCCAGCCGTGCCGGAACCGGAGCAATCTTCGGAGACGCCAACCGAAGCCAGCGGAAAGAAAATCACACTGGCAATCATGGATGAGCCCGCTCCAGAGAAAGCCAACGACAAATATTCTATCGATTTCGACTCATCCGAATTGAGTCCGCCCCTGCCGAATGAACCGGAACTGTCCCCGCCAGAGACAAGCCCCTCCGCGGAGAGCGAAACGCCGGTCGATACCCCCGCAGCCGACAGCCCCCCGACACCGGAAGCTGAGCCAGTGCCTGAATCGGAAACCACGGCTCCCGCACCGGAGGCACCCGCCATGGAGGCCAAAACCGAATCGACCCCCACAACGGAGCCACCCGATGAGACCGGAGAATCGCCGGCGCCTGAGGCGCCAGCTTCTCACGAACTGGACGACATCCCGGTATTGAAAGACGTCGTGGCCCAGCCGGGGGATGGCAAGCGAAGAAAGAAAACCGCCACGCCAGCCACCGAGTCACCGCTGCCCGCGCCCGACCGCGCCCGCGAGATCGTTGTGCGCGCCGTGGCCAAGCTCAACGTCGAGATGCGTAAATCCGGGAGCGCGGGACTCGACACTCGCACCATCCTGCGGCTGCAGCAACTGATTCGCCAGGAACTTGAAAAAGGCGGTAAGAAATGATCGGCCTGTTTAATGAGTGAAAAATTACCGATAACTCACTAAAATTCCGCCCGCTTTTCAACTGTTACTGTTTCGATGAGCCAGAACCCACAAAACCCCGCTGGCGGCGGCGCTGCACCCGATGCCACCCTGAGTAAGTCCTACGATCCGCACGCCATTGAAACGCGGATCTACGAATCTTGGGAGCGTCAGGGCCACTTTGCGCCCGAGGGTAAGAAAAAACCCTACTGCATCATGATCCCGCCGCCTAATGTCACGGGCAGCCTGCACATGGGCCATGCGTTCCAGGACACGCTCATGGACGCACTCATCCGTTACCACCGCATGCAGGGCCAGAACACGTTGTGGCAGGCGGGCACCGACCACGCCGGCATCGCCACCCAGATGGTGGTCGAGCGCCAACTCGAAACCGAAGGCAAAACCCGCCACGATCTCGGACGCGAGGAGTTCCTGAACCGTATCTGGCAGTGGAAGACCGAGTCCGGCGGCACGATTACGCGCCAGTTGAGACGCCTGGGCGCCTCTCTCGACTGGTCGCGCGAGCGCTTCACCATGGATGAGACATTGTCGCGCGCCGTGACCGAAGTCTTCGTGCGACTCTATAAAGAGAAACTGATTTACCGCGGCAAGCGCCTGGTCAACTGGGACCCGGTACTGCACACCGCGGTTTCTGATCTGGAGGTCGTCTCGGAGGAAGAAGCAGGACATCTCTGGCATATCCGCTATCCCATCGCGGGAAGCAAGGAATATTTGGTCGTCGCCACCACCCGCCCCGAAACCATGCTGGGCGATACCGCCGTCGCGGTCCATCCGGAGGACGAGCGCTACAGGAAATTCATCGGCCAAATGGTCGAATTACCACTCACGGGCCGGGAAATTCCAATCATTGCGGATGAGTACGTGGACCGGGAATTTGGCTCTGGCTGCGTGAAAATCACGCCGGCGCATGATTTCAATGACTACGAGGTCGGCACGCGACACAACCTGCCGCTGATAAATATTTTCTACTCTGACGCCGGCATCAATCTGCCAGGCTCGCCGTATCACGATCTCGACCGTTTCGAGGCGCGCAAAAAAATCATCACCGACCTCGCGGTGCGGGGACTTCTCGAACGGGTGCAGGACCACAAGCTCATGGTCCCGCGCGGCGATCGCACCGGCGCCGTCATTGAGCCGTTTCTCACTGACCAGTGGTACGTCAAGGTTAAACCGCTGGCGAAAGCGGCCATCAAAGCGGTGGAAGACGGCCACATCCGGTTCGTGCCGGAAAGCTGGAGCAAAACCTATTTTGAATGGATGCGCAACATCCAGGATTGGTGCATTTCGCGACAAATTTGGTGGGGCCACCGCATTCCGGCCTGGTACGACGCCGATGGCAATATTTACGTTGCGCGCAACGCGGAGGAAGCGCACGCCCTGGCCCGGAAAAAACATGGCCAGGACGTCCTGCTCGAACAGGACGAGGACGTGCTCGACACTTGGTTCTCATCGGCCTTGTGGCCGTTTTCGACACTCGGCTGGCCGAAGCAGACAAAAGAGTTAAAAACCTTTTATCCCACGAGTGTGCTCGTCACCGGCTTTGACATCATCTTCTTCTGGGTGGCGCGCATGATCATGATGGGCCTTAAGTTCATGGACGATGTGCCGTTCCGTCAGGTTTACATCACCGGCCTGATTCGCGACGCCCATGGCCAGAAGATGTCGAAGTCCAAGGGCAACATCCTCGATCCGCTCGACCTGATCGATGGCATCGACCTTGAATCCCTGGTGCGCAAACGCACCAGCGGGCTGATGCAGCCACAAATGGCGAAAAAGATCGAACAGGCCACGCGCAAGGAATTCCCGCAGGGCATTCCTGCCTTCGGCACGGACGCTTTGCGCTTCACCATGGCCAGCCTCGCCACCCAGGGGCGCGATATCAAGTTCGACCTCGGGCGCATCGAGGGTTACCGCAATTTCTGCAACAAGCTCTGGAACGCCGCCCGTTATGTGTTGATGAATACCGAGGGTCAGGATTGCGGCTTGAAGGGAAAATTTGAACTCAATGCCGCCGACCGCTGGATTGTTTCGCGCCTTCAGGTTGTCACCGGCGAGGTGGAGGCCGCGTTCCGGGATTACCGTTTCGACCTGGCCGCTCAGGCGATTTACAGCTTCATCTGGCACGAGTACTGCGACTGGTATCTTGAGCTGTCCAAGGTCGTGCTGACCGCGCCGGACAGCCGACCGGGCGCATTGCGCGGCACACGCCGGACATTGGTGCAGGTGTTGGAAGCGGCGCTGCGCCTGCTCCACCCCGTCATGCCCTTCATCACCGAGGAAATCTGGTTACGCGTGGCCCCGCTCGCGGGCAAGAAAAACGCGACAATCATGCGCGAGCCATATCCGAAACCCGTGAAAAAACAGATCGACGCCAAAGCCACCGGAGAGATGCAATGGGTCATGGCGGTGATCACCGGGGTGCGCAACATCCGTGGCGAAATGGACATTTCGCCCGGCAAGCCTTTACCATTGCTCCTGCAAGACGGCTCGACCAGCGATAAGAAATTCTTAGCGAACCACCGCCATTATCTTTCCGTCCTGGCGCGGACCGAATCCATCACCTGGCTTGGGAAGGGCCAAGAGGCGCCTGAGGCCGCTACGGCCCTCGTCGGGCATTTGAAGGTCCTTATCCCGCTCGGTTCGCTGATCGACAAGCAGTTGGAGCTTGAGCGTCTCGGGAAAGAAATGGATAAAATCGAAAAGGAACTTTCCAAGGCCAGAATCAAGCTGACCAATCCGGATTTTGTCACCCGCGCCCCGAAAAATGTGGTCGAACAGGAACAGGGGCGGGTGCAGCAATTCGAAACAGCTTTGGCCAAACTGCGGAATCAGCGCAGCAAGGTCGATGCGTTACCGGGCTGATATTCGCCCGCCCTTTACTCCTATTGACATCGCCTCTTCAAGGAGTCTCCATGAAAAGTTGTATCGTATTTTTCCTTCTCACCCTGCCCATTTCCCTGAACGCCTGGGGCAAGGATTCGACAGACCTTAAGACTGACAAGCAGAAATTCAGCTATTCCGCGGGCTATCAGGTCGGTCAAAATATCAAGCGCCAAAACCTTGATCTGGATTCGAAGTCCTTCAGCCAGGGCGCGCAGGACGCCATCGCCAATAAACCCTCTAAGCTCAAGCCGGAGGAGATGCAGGCGGCGATAGAGGCCCAACAGAAAAAGACCATGGAAAAACACGAAGCCATGGCAAAAAAGAATCTAGAGGCCGGACAGGCCTTCCTGGCGGCCAACAAGAAAAAACCCGGTGTGGTGACGCTCCCCAGCGGACTGCAATACAAAATCATCACCGAAGGTAAGGGCAAACAGCCAAAGAGCACCGATTCCGTCGTCGCCCACTATCGCGGCATGCTGATCAATGGCACCGAGTTCGACAGTTCCTACCAGCGCAATGAACCCGCCACCTTTCCGGTGGGCGGTGTGATCAAAGGCTGGCAGGAAGTCCTGCCGCTGATGAAGGAAGGTTCCAAGTGGCAGGTATTCATTCCCGCGGATCTCGCCTACGGGCCGCGCGGGGCCAGTGCCGCCGTCGGGCCGAATGAAGTACTAATTTTCGACATTGAGCTGCTTTCAGTCGAAAGCAATACCAATGAAAGCAGGCCCAAACGCAAGAAACCGAAGAGAGAAGAATAACAAAATCCTGGCTACCCCCGGCGCCGGAGCTTGTAGGCGGTCATGTCCGTCACGAGTTCCGGATAGGGAATGGCCTCAATGTTGTTGTATTTTTCTACCGCCAGCGCGACGAGGGCGTGGACATTTTTCACCTCGCCGGAACCGGTGGCACCGGCCTGCAGGATCCGTTGCAGACCCAGCAGGCCGCCGAACTGGATTTTCCCCAGCACGCTGTGTGGCATGGTGAGTAAATCATCTTCCACGCCAAAGGCGGGCAATGCCGCGGATTTCATCTGCATGAACAGCATTGCACAACGCCGATGCGCATCATGGGATTTGCAGACAACGTCCGGTCCGCCGCGCCGTGCGACCGGCTCGCCTTGCTCGCAGCCGAATTGGTTGGTCACGAGCGTGTTGCTGAAAGCACATTTGTATTCTTCCATCCTTTGGTTCTTTTCGTTTAACCCGGTTAATGGTCGGAACCGCTGATGTGCCAATCATAGGCGCAGTCCAGGTGGGTGCGCACCGCGATGATGCCGGCGAGTCCATCCTCGAGCATGGCCGCCATCGGAGTACGATCCTCGAAACGGTGATTCGTCCGGTTCATCCAGATGTTTCCCATGTGCGCATTGTGCGGATAGGACGTGCGCAGGGCATCGGCAATGCCGATCAAATGCTCAATGCGCTCCATGACCTGCTCGTTTTCTGGAAACGGCGTGTTCTGGCGGAACTGACGGATGGCGCCAGGACGCGTATTGTGCGGCAGCGCCAACAAAGCAACCTGTTGGGCCGCGCTGGCCCCCCAGCTGTCCAGCAGGCCGACCACAGCACGGGTTAGAGCGATCCGGTCTTCCAGATTCATTTTCTGCATGATGGATAGCGCCATGGTAAATCGCGTCGGCAGTGCCTGTAAACGCACATGATTGTCGATGACATCGACGCCTTGGTGTCGCGTTAATGTTCGCGAGTGGCGTTAAAGCGAATCTGCGGCCAGCGCTCCATCGTGAGCTGGAGATTGACCAGCGTCGGGGCCAGGTAGGTCAGGTTACCGGCGCGATCGAGGGCCAGTCGGGTTTCGCCGTTGTGGCGAAAATCTTCAAGCTTCTTTGGGTCATCGCTGTCGATCCAGCGCGCCGTAGCCACGTCAATGGTGTCATAAGTGCATTCCACGCCATATTCGTGTTTGAGACGATAGGCCACCACATCGAACTGCAGCGCCCCCACGGCACCAAGAATGAGGTCGTTACTGATCAGGGGCCGAAAAATCTGTGTGGCCCCCTCCTCACTCAGCTGGTCCAGCCCCTTCTGCAGCGCCTTCATGCGCAGCGGGTCGCGCAATATCACGCGCCGGAAGAGCTCGGGCGCAAAATACGGTACCCCGGTGAATTTGAGGTCCTCACCCTCGGTGAAGGTATCGCCGATTTGGATCGTGCCGTGGTTGTGCAGACCAATGATATCGCCAGCATACGCCTCATCCACCTGCTCGCGTTCACGGGCCATAAAGGTGATCGCATTACCGATTTGCACATCACGATTCAGGCGCACCTGGCGAATTTTCATGCCGCGTGAGTATTTTCCTGACGTGATGCGCAAAAACGCGATGCGGTCGCGGTGCTTGGGGTCCATGTTCGCCTGAATCTTGAAAACGAATCCGGTCAGGGCCGTCTCGTTCGATTCGACCGTGCGTGTCGCGGTCTCCCGCGAAAGTGGGGGCGGTGCGTGTTGCACAAAATCATCCAGCAGCTCGCGCACGCCGAAATTATTGATTGCAGAACCGAAAAACACCGGCGTCTGTTCCCCGCGCCGGTATTGTTGTGGATCAAAGTCATGGCTGGCGCCCTTGACCAGTTCAATCTCTGCCCGGAGTTCACCCGCCTGCTCGCCGAGAACCTCATCCAGCTTCGGATTATTCAGGCCGTGGATGATCACACCTTCCTGGATTTTGCCGCCGTGCTGGGGGCTGAAGAAATGCACGCTGTCCTCGGCAAGGTGATATACCCCTTTGAAGCGCCGGCCGCTGCCGATGGGCCAGGTCACCGGCGCACAACGGATTTTGAGCACAGTTTCAACTTCGTCCATGAGTTCGACCGGGTCGCGCGACTCGCGATCAAGCTTGTTGATGAACGTCATGATCGGCGTGTGTCGCAGGCGGCAGACCTCCATCAGATTGATGGTGCGCTGCTCCACGCCCTTCGCGCCGTCGATCACCATTAGCGCCGAGTCCACCGCCGTCAGGGTTCGGTAAGTGTCCTCGGAAAAATCCTCGTGGCCGGGCGTGTCCAGCAGATTGACGACATGGTCCTGATACGGGAATTGCATCACCGACGATGTCACGGAGATGCCACGCTGTTTCTCAAGCTCCATCCAGTCGGACGTGGCGTGACGCGCGGCCTTACGCCCTTTTACAGCACCGGCAAACTGGATCGCGCCACCGAACAGCAACAGCTTTTCAGTGAGCGTGGTCTTGCCCGCATCGGGATGGGAGACGATCGCGAACGTGCGCCGCCGCGCGATCTCGGATTGAAAATCAGTCATGTCGGATGTGAAATGGGATGCGCAATTATACAAAAAAGAAACCCCGCCACGGCGGGGTTTCCAAACTGACGGCTTATACCAGCCTCAGGCGTCGACCACCACCTTGGTCGCCTGCATGCCCTTCGGTCCCTTCTGGGACTCAAAGCTCACGCTCTGCCCTTCGGCCAGGGACTTGAAACCACTGCCCTGGATAACGGAGTGATGTACAAACACATCTTCGCCGCCGTCCTGCGGCTTGATAAAACCAAATCCTTTTGAATCGTTAAACCATTTTACGGTACCAGTACGCATTAATAACCTCGAATAAAAGTTTGTGTTGTGATGCAGAGCGTGAAAGGAATTTACGGGAGTGATCTTGAATGCGGATCCACCGAAACACTGACAACAAACTGCAGCCATAACAATATAGCCGAACAACTGGTGAAAAGCCACCGGCAGGTGCCCTGGCCCGGTGGCGGCAGCCAGAATGGCCGGGTATCAAACCCCGTGCCAAAGCGCGCGCAATCTAAATTTTGCTCGCATCGGGAAATCCAGCAGTCCCCGGCTACGTCGCACCTCACGCAGGTACAGCTTGGCGGCGCGGAAACCGAGCCGGAATGAGCGCCGAAAGTATTCGACTTCCGTCAGGTGACCCCCCTTGAGGGCGTGCTCGAAACCGGCATTGAAGCGTGCTTCCCGCAAGTAGGCTGGGGCTCGCAAACCGATGTTGCGCGGCGTTGGATAGGCATGTGGCATCTTTACCTCCCGCAAAAAGGGTCTTACTTCCCAAATATAGACCTTCCGGGAGTCGAATGTTTTCTTGTACGCCGGTAACGTATTTTATTATCGTTAGGTTCATGGCCCATTCCCCATACGTCTTCGATGCCACGGCGGAGAATTTTCACACCCTGGTACTGGAAAACTCCGACAAGGGACCGGTACTGGTAAATTACTGGTCTCCACGCGCCGGACCCTGCCTGATGCTGATGCCCCGCCTCATTCGCTTAGCCACTGAATTCGGTGGACGCTTTTTGCTGGTCATGCTCAACACCGATGATCTCGGCCTCCTGGCACGTGAACACGGCGTCAACAGCCTTCCCACGATCAAAGTATTCCGGCGCGGCAAGGTGGTGGATACCTTGCGCGGCGCGGAGTCGGAAACCGTTTTGCGGGAATTTATTTCCAAGCACATGTTGCGCGAGACCAGCGACAAGATCGCCGCGTCGGTTCAAGGATATCAGCGCGAAGACCTAGATCAGGCCGTGAGACAGGTGGCCGAAGCGGCACTGTCCGAACCGGAAAATCCGCACCTTGCCATCGATTTGGTGAAATTGCTCATGCTGCAACAGCGTTTCGCCCAGGCGGAAAGCCTTTTGAAGAACTTCCCTGAAAAAGTAAGGGACCATCCTGAAATACAAGATTTGTCCGCACATGTAAGTTTCATACGTACAGCACAAGAATCCCCGCCTGTGCCCGCGTTGGAACAAACTCTTTCAGACAGCCCCGATGACCTTGAAGCTAGGTACCAATTGTGCGCCGTCAAGATAACGCAGAATGACTACGCAGCTGCCATGCAACAGTTGCTGGAAATAGCCCGACGCGACTTTGACTTCCGTGGTCAAGCCGCGTCTCGTGGAATGCATGCCATCTTCAGCCTGTTGGGGGTGGACAATGAACTTGTCCGACACTACCGGACCCTGCTGGATGAGGTCATGCAAAAATAAAATTTTTCTGGCAGTCAATTCCCGCAAGTTAATCGTCGTCGAAAAAACTGAAGCGGAACGGGAGATAGCCAGGATCAGAGCCGAAAAAAGGAACAACGGCGTGCTGCCGTGCGCAATATGCTGCGTGATATGCAGAAAAATGCGCCAGGAGAGCTGTTCGAACAATAGTTACAAGATTGTGCGTTGTGATGGTGCAATAACTGGTTTACTTCGTTCCGTCGCGCTGAACGGGTGAATTTTTTTCCTGAAGGATTTTTTCAATCTGACGGTCGTCGATCCACAAGAATGCCGCTCGCGTTACCGCGGAAACGGTATACATGCGTGGTTTGAGGTAGGAAACCGGATTACTGGAAGTAGGCGTCCCACCTTCGATGATTTTCCGGTTCCCATCAGCCGCCACCAACTGAACGCTGCCTTCGACAAGATAAAGGTTAAAGGTATCGTTCGTTCCCCGCTCAAGCAGCTGCGTCCCCGGCGGTACTTTGTACACCAGGCATTCATTGGCAAGCCGTTCAAGTTTCTCATGCTCCATGTTACGGAAACGAGAGAAGAGTTTGAGGGTCTCAACATCCGCCGGTTCCGGATGACCGACCAGCGAAGATGCAATATTACTGAGTAAAGTATTGCCGCCGTCAGCATGTCCTGGTTGATCACCGTTCTTCGATAAGAAGGTCACCTGGCGTTCAGCCCGTTTATCAACATCGCCATACGGGTCAATTCCTGAGTCGCGCGTCGCGCGGCGACGGATATCCCCGATGAGCGTGAATTCCTCAGACTTACGCACGTCTTTTTTGATGATCCCCTGATAGATTTTTTCCTTGAGCATGCCAATTTCAGGGGTGTAGCGCCTGCCGACGGGTATTCCGGCCAGAATGTTCAGGACCTCCACCACCGATGTTCCCCGTTCGTCTGAGATCGGCGCACGGTCGAGTTCAGAGGCGTAATCTGTCAGTGTCGTGTTTCTGTCGTACAGCACGGGGCAGTACACCAAAATGTCCGGCGTCGAGTTGTCCTTGTACTCAAGGAATATTTCCATACCCCGGTAAATGCTTTTCTCTCTGTTTTTCTTCTGAAATGTGGTCAAATCCAGTTCAGTTGTTCCGGTCATGGGATAAAGTCGGCGCACGATATTTTTCTCAAATAACAGCGTTTCTGAACCCCAGGGCCTTTTTTCCTTCGTACGATGAATAATGGCCAAGCGGGAACTGCTCTTGGCTGGATTTTGAAGATAGGACATGAGAAAACGCCGGTTATAGTCTTCGAAAGCCTTCGTCAGTTTTGCGTCCACAACGAAATTGCCGCTCCGGTTATAAGTACCAAGCTGGCCCTCGGGTGTCAGCACATAGAACCCGATCAAACCTGGAAATGTGTTGATTGTTCCCATGTTTCTGTTTCGAAAATTTGCCGAAAGTTTAATAATCTTTTCAGCGATCAATAGAACAGAATCCGCGAGCTACTTCCCGCGGATTCGCGAAACACTCCAAACCCGATGCTCGCGGTTTGTATCCCTTCTACCCATAAGTTTATGTAGTGGTTAGGATTATTCCAGTCAGTGCCGAGAAAAACGGCTTTTCAAGCCAGGGCCATGTAAAACTGCCACCTTTGCGGGCTTCACATTAGGGATTTCGAGTTATGCCCGGCCTATAACTCTTTCTGCCCGAAACAGTCCTGCCAGGGTTTTGGAATCCGTTATTTCACCTGTCCCGGCCAGCGCCAGCGCTTCGGTAAAGGGAACCCAGTGCGCCTCGAATACTTCATGGGCTTCATGCTGGGCTGAAACGCTGCTCAGTTCCCGCGCCAGGAAGAGATGCACAATCTCGGTAAATATGCCAGGGGAGCTGATGATATTTCCCAGAGATTCCCATCGGGTCGCCTGCCTTCCGGCTTCCTCCTGCAATTCACGCCGCGCCGTAACGAGCGGTGGCTCTCCCGGGTCAAGCTTGCCGGCGGGCAATTCCCACAGCCAGCCACCCGCCGCATGCCGGTACTGTCGCAGCAGACACACGCGGCCATCGACGTCGAGGGCCACGATGGCGGCGCCACCGGGGTGATGCACAATCTCTAGCTCAGTCTGGGCACCATTGGGAAGCGTAACATGCTCCAGCCAGAGATCGATGATTTTTCCATGATAAACGAGAGTTTTGCTGTCTGTCACAATTTTTCCTCGCGGTCTGGAACACAAGCACAAGATTACATTCTAACCGCCAAGAAGGTTTATTACTGCCGTTAAAATTAGTGGAAGCAACCACATCTAAAGGTAGAATCGCGCGACACACTGGACCCGCCATGGAAATAATTTGAACCATCCTATGACACCTTACGCTAAATCCCTGAAGTTCACGATCGTCATTCTGGTAACCGGGGCGCTCCTGGGCGCTTGCGCCACCGTGCCTGAAACTGGCCGCTCGCAGATCCTGCTGGTCAGCCCGGCCCAGGAATCCCAGCTTGGTTTCCAGGAATTCGAGAAGCTGAAAAAGTCCGTTCCGATTTCTCAAGATGCAGCTGCGATTGCACAGTTGCAACGCGTAGGTCAACGAATTGCAGCCGTGGCGCCGTTGCCCAACGCGCGCTGGGAATTCGTGCTGTTCGACAAGCCCGATACGCCCAACGCCTTTTGCCTGCCCGGCGGGAAGGTCGGTGTCTTCAGTGGGATCCTGCCTATTACAAAAGACGACGCTGGATTGGCCACCGTCATCGGACATGAAGTGGCGCATGCGGTGGCGCGCCACGGTGCGGAACGCATGTCCGAGGCCATGCTGATCCAGCTCGGGGGACAATTGCTGGAACAGGCGACAATCGGCCGCTCCGAGACCAGCCGCATACTGATGCAACAGGCCTACGGGATCGGCGCCACTGTCGGCGTGGCTCTACCGCATTCGCGCGGGCAGGAACTGGAGGCAGATCGTCTCGGCGTGCTGTATATGGCGCGCGCTGGCTATCAACCGCGCGAGGCGATTGGTTTCTGGAAGCGTTTTGCGGAATACAAAGACAAGAAAGGCGGGGGGAAACAGGTGGAGTTTCTCAGCACTCATCCGCTCGATGAACAGCGCATCCGCCAGATCGAGGGGATCATCCCGCAGGCCGAAATGGAATACCGGAAACCCTGAGGAAGGCGTTCACAAATCAGGTGCTGATTGTCAGATCGCGCGCCAGGATGATGGCATCCTCGCGCCCGTGGTGCGCGGGATAATAGCTCTTGCGTAGGCCAACCTCGTCGAACCCCAGCTTGATATAAAGTTTGTAGGCGGCCGTGTTGGAAATGCGTACCTCCAGGAGTGCCACGCGCGCCTTTTTCTTGCGTGCAAAATCGAGCAGATACAGCACCATGCCCTCGCCAAGTCCCTGTCGCTGAAACTCCGGATGAATACAGATATTCAGGAGATGACATTCCCCGGCGGCCACCGACATGATGCCATGACCGATAATGCCATGCTCCAGTGTTTCGTAGACAAAACAGTAGCAACCCACACGCAAACAATCGCGGAATATCGGGAGAGTCCAAGGAAATTCATAGGAGGAGTGTTCGACCTCCATCACGGCCTTCAGATCGAGTCCCGACATGGGACGAAGCCTCGGCTGATCTGATATGACGACGGCGCTCACGCGGTTTCCAATCGCTTCATCACGGCCCTGGCATGGCAAAGGTCATTCCATGCCTTGCGCTTGTCGACCGGGTTGCGCAGAAGATAGGCCGGGTGATAGGTCACGAAGAGCGGTGTCCCATGGTAGGTAAGCTGCTGTCCACGCAATTTTCCCAGGGGAACCTCGGTTTTAAGCAGGCTGTGCGCTGCATGGCGTCCGAGTGCCACGATCAGGCGAGGTTTGATCAGATCAATTTGCCGCAGGAGATACGGCTCACATTGCGCCACTTCTTCAGGTTGCGGGTCACGGTTTCCCGGCGGCCGACACTTGAGCACATTGGCGATGTAGACTTCCTCGCGTTTTAGGCCGAGCGCAAACAGAATAGCATTCAGCAACTGGCCGGCACGACCCACGAATGGTTCGCCCTGACGATCTTCGTCCGCTCCCGGCGCTTCCCCGATGAACATCCATTTGGCCTGATAATTTCCGACCCCGAAAACCGTCTGGGTGCGGGTGGCGTGCAACGAGCATTTCTTGCAGGTACGTACCGCCGATTCGAGTTCCCTCCACACGTGGAGATCACCTATTGAGTCATCTGTATTTTTCAGCTGAACTGAAGAGGTGGGAGTTCCCGGAATGTCTCCGGCGAGACTCAGATCAGCGGCCATCGCGTTCGTTGCCGCCAGATCGGGATGTTGACGTGTTTCCCAGAAAGTGATCCCGAGCGCATCAAGATACTGCCGACGCCTGGCTTCCTCAATATTCATGGACTTAAGCATAAGGCAGAGAATGAGAAAAACAAGCCGGATATGTCAGTGACGGCCCGGGGGGAGAATGACCAGGATCCGTTGACGACCCTGCTCGGCCAACCACACGGAACCATCGGCTTCGATAGCCATACCTTGAGGGTAGCGCAATCCACTGAGTACCGTCTCCAACACGCCATCTTTCAATCGGAGCAAGCGGCCATTCCTGACGTCTTCTGTGATCCACAGTGAACCATCCGGTGCCAGCTCAACTTGGTCCGGTTCAGAAAGATCGTCAACGATTACATTAGCTTCTCCATTTTGATAAGAGAGCACACTCCCGCTCGCGGTTTCTGCAAATACAATGACACCATCTGGCTTGATCAGTACGCCTTCGGGTCGTTGTAGATCGTCGAGAATCGCTTCTATGGATTTTCCGAATTCGCGTGGCACGCGCAGCAGGCGCCCTCCCAGGACGTCTTCCGAAATCAGAAGATCGCCGTTGGGGAACATCGCAATGCCTTCCGGTTTGGACAGCATTGCTAAGGTACGCATCTTTTTTGTGGTCAGATCGAATTCCAAAACTCTCCCGTTGAGCGTTTCCTCGGTGATAAACAAGAGATTCCCTCGCAACAGGAGACCGTCCGGCCGGTCAAGCCCGGAGATCAACGTGGTAATCTTTCCATGGTCAATATGGATTACCTTCCCCGCTCCTCGACCCCGTTCCTGTGTGGCAAAGAGCGCGCCCTCTTTCTCCAACACCAGATTGTCTATGCCGGGAAGATTTTCCACTGCAACGCGATACTTCCAGCCAGCCAAAGCAACCGGTTTATCCGAGGCATCAGGATGATTGTCGGCAACTGCACCACTACTCAGCAATGCCGCGGCGATTAACGCGTACGTCACATGCGGGACAAACCGTAAAGAATGACCTGGCATCGACGTTCTCCCGGAAATACACGGGACGAGTATCGTCCCGTGTTCCGATGTCATATCGGTTGACCCGCTTGCGGATGGGTACGCTCCGCTGGCGCGACCAGCTTGTTCAGTGCATTGAGATAGGCCTTGGCGGAGGCAATGACAATATCAGTATCCGCCCCGTGGCCATTAACGATGCGGCCACCTCTTTCTAATCGCACCGTTACTTCCCCCTGCGAATCGGTGCCGCTGGTGATGTTATTGACCGAATAGAGCAACAATTGTCCCTGGCTGCCCGCCACGCTGTCGATCGCCTTGAACGCGGCATCCACCGGACCACTCCCTGGCGCACCGGCCTTTTCTTCTGACCCGTTCACGGCAAGCGTGACATTGGCGTAGGGGGTCTCGCCGGTCTGCGAGCAGACCTTGAGTGACACCAGACGGAAATGTTCGTTTCCCTGTTCCAGATCCACCTCGGTCACCAGCGCTTGCAGATCTTCGTCAAAAATCTCATGTTTTTTATCAGCGAGATCTTTGAACCGATCGAACGCCGAATTCAAATCCTGCTCGGACTTGAACTCAATGTTAAGTTCCTTGAGACGGCTCTTGAAAGCATTGCGCCCGGAATGTTTACCCAACACCATGCGGTTTGCGAGCCAACCAACATCCTCGGCACGCATGATTTCGTAAGTCTCTCGTTTCTTGATGACACCGTCCTGGTGGATGCCACTCTCGTGGGCGAACGCATTGGCCCCCACGATCGCCTTGTTCGGCTGCACGGGAAAACCGGTAATGTTCGATACCAGGCGTGAGGCTGGCACGATCTGGGTGGTGTCGAGGCGCGTGTCGCACGGGAAAATGTCCCGGCGCGTGCGCACCGCCATGACAATTTCCTCGAGTGAGGCATTGCCCGCGCGCTCGCCGAGGCCATTGATGGTACATTCCACCTGACGCGCGCCGTTCAACACCGCCGAAAGCGAGTTGGCCACCGCCAATCCGAGATCATTGTGACAGTGCACGGAAAAAACCGCCTTATCGGAGTTCGGGACTCTTTCGCGCAATGACTTGATCAGCGCTCCGAATTGATGCGGGAGGTTGTAGCCCACCGTGTCGGGGATGTTCACGGTGCCGGCCCCCGCCTTGATGACGGCCTCGAGTACACGGCAAAGAAAATCAATCTCCGAGCGGCCAGCGTCTTCCGGTGAAAATTCGACATCGTCGGTGTATTGACGAGCACGCTCTACCGCCCAGATTGCTCGCTCCAACACCTGTTCCTCCGTCATGCGCAGCTTGTTCTGCATATGGATCGGGCTGGTGGCAATGAAAGTATGGATGCGACCGCGCTTGGCCGGCTTGATGGCCTCGGCGGCGCGATCGATGTCTTTCTCCACGGCGCGCGCCAAGCCGCAGACCGTGCTCTCCGTGACAGCCTCGGCCACGGCCTTGACCGCCTCGAAATCGCCGGGGCTGGCAACGGGAAATCCAGCTTCGATGACGTCCACGCGCATGCGCTCCAGAATTTTTGCGATGCGAACTTTTTCATCGCGCGTCATGGAAGCGCCGGGGCTCTGTTCACCGTCGCGCAACGTCGTGTCAAATATGATCAATGGTTCGTTCATGGTCTTCTCTCTGCCGATAATACAGCCTTGCTACGATGTCCCGTTATTAGTAGACGTGGCATGATTCTTTCAAATCATCCGGACTAAATACAGGTTATGGATGCGTATTGTATCCTCGCCAGGAAGGGGATCGTTTGCGCCTAGCGGCGCAGCAGCAGGGCAAACAGAGAGAATAGCGCGCAGGACAATGACACCGTGCGGCGGTGCGAAGGGGTGCTAAATGAAATGAAGCAATGACTCTGCATAAACAAAGCTTAAATCAAACCGGGGAAAATTTAAACCCGGCCTTGGGGGTGTTTTTCAGCAGGATCTTTTTCGTCCCGGGGTATCCTCCGGAAGATAAACGCGAGCGGGCCAGACAGCGCATATAACAGAAAAGTCAGGAACAGCACCAATGGTGGGTCTTGGAAAAGCAGCACCAGCACCAACGGCAGCGACAGGATGGTCATAAAGGAAACCCGCCCGCGCAGGTCCACGTCCTTGAAGCTGCGATAGCGGATATTGCTTACCATCAGCACCCCCGCCATCACGGTTACGACCAAGGCGGCGATGCTGATCTCTCGGCCGGGAACGCCGTTGGCGTGCAGCACCCAGACCAGCCCGACCAACAGCGCCGCCGCCGCCGGACTCGGCAGACCTCGGAAGAAGCGCTTGTCTGCCACGCCCACCTGGGTATTGAAACGGGCCAGACGCAGGCCGGCGCCGGCGGTGTATATGAAGGCTGCTAACCAGCCGAGCTTGCCCATACCGGACAGGGCCCATTCATACATGATGAGCGCGGGCGCGAGCCCGAAGGACACCATGTCCACGAGGCTGTCGTACTCGGCGCCGAAATCACTTTCCGTATGCGTCAAGCGCGCAATGCGCCCATCCAGCGCATCCAGGATCATGGCGATAAATATCGCCAAAGGGGCATACTCGAAATTTCCATTCATCGCCTGCACGATGGCGTAAAAACCCGCGAACAGGCTCGCCGTGGTAAACAGGCTGGGAAGAATATAGATGCCGCGGCGGCGTTTCTTCTCCCCGGGAACGGGTGATTCTTCTGAATGGTCCATCAATGCTCCTGCGCCTTGGGCGCAAACCGGGCGATCACGTCGGCACCACCTTTCACGGAATCGCCCAGCGTTACCTCAAATTGTGCATCCAGAGGGAGATAAACATCGACGCGCGATCCGAAGCGGATGAAACCATATCGCTCACCCCGCGCCATCTTTTCGCCCGCTTGCACATAGCACAGTATACGCCGCGCTATCAGACCGGCAACCTGGACCACCACCACGTCTCGGCCCTCGTCGGTCTGAATCCACAGGGCATTACGCTCATTTTCAAGAGAGGATTTGTCAAAAGAGGCATTGATAAATTTTCCCTTGTTGTACCAGGCTTCCTTGACGACTCCCGCGACTGGGCTGCGGTTGGAATGGACGTTGAAGACATTCATAAACACACTCAAACGCCGGGCCGGCCGCTTAAGATAAGGATCCTCGACTTCGCCGAGCGCGATAACCTTGCCATCCGCAGGGCAGACCACGACATCCGGCATGTCCGGTATCCGGCGGGGTGGGTCACGGAAAAACTGGAGAATGAATACAACGACAAGCCACAGCGGTGCCGCCCAACCCCCCCCGGCGAAATAGTGCGTGAGCGCCGCGACCGTTATCGCCAGCGCCACATGCACCCGGCCTTCGCGGGCCAAAAGGGGATAACGGCTGTCAGCCATGTGCCGGATGGAACGGCCGGTCAATTCTTGGATTTATCAACGATGCGTTGGGCCTTGATCCAGGGCATCATGTCACGCAGCTTGGCGCCTACTTCTTCGATGGGGTGCTTGGCTGCCTGGGCGCGCATTTCAGGAAAACGTTTGCCGCCGGTCTCGTTCTCGGCCATCCATTCCTTGGCAAACTGGCCGGACTGAATTTCCTTCAGAATCTTTTTCATTTCGGCCTTGGTCTGTTCGTTGACGACGCGCGGGCCGCGAGTGTAGTCGCCATATTCGGCGGTATTCGAGATCGAATAGCGCATGTTGGCGATGCCGCCCTCGTACATGAGGTCGACAATCAACTTCAGCTCATGCAGGCATTCAAAGTAAGCCATTTCGGGGGGGTAACCCGCCTCCACCAGCGTCTCGTATCCGGCCTGTACCAGATGCGTGGCACCGCCGCATAACACCGCCTGCTCGCCGAACAAATCGGTCTCGCACTCGTCCTTGAAGGTGGTTTCGATAACCCCGGCACGGCCACCGCCGATGGCCGAGGCATAGGACAGCGCCACGTCGCGCGCCCGGCCAGAGGCATCCTGCTTGACCGCGATCAGGCACGGAACGC
The DNA here is from genome assembly GCA_029863005.1 of Gammaproteobacteria bacterium. Classification (GTDB taxonomy): domain Bacteria; phylum Pseudomonadota; class Gammaproteobacteria; order Acidiferrobacterales; family Sulfurifustaceae; genus Sulfuricaulis. Next base: position 25,699 of record JAOTWF010000017.1, read on the forward strand.
CGCCGCCCTGGGTGAAGGTGGATCGCACCAGGTGCCCCGGTCCCTTGGGGGCGATCATGATGACATCGAGATCGGGCCGGGGCTGAATAAAGTTGAAGTGGATCGAGAAGCCATGGGCCACGGCAAGGATGGCACCCTTTTTCAGGTTCGGCTCTACACTCTCTTGATAGATCTTCTTGTGTTGTTCGTCCGGAGCAACAATCATGACCACGTCTGCATCCTTGACCGCTTCGGGTACGCTCTTCACGGTCAAACCGGCATTTTTCGCTTTCTGGACCGAGGCCGATCCTTCGCGCAAGCCAACTGTCACGTCCACTCCGCTGTCCTTGAGATTCTGCGCGTGCGCATGGCCTTGGGAGCCGTAACCCACGATGGTGACTTTCTTGCCACGAATGATCGAAAGATCGGCGTCTTTGTCGTAGAAAATTTTCATGCTTCCTCGTCTGTCGTTCTCTTGAATTATACCCGTAAACTGTTTTCGCCGCGGGCGATACCGGAAACACCGGAACGCACCACCTCGATGATGCCAGCGCGGCTGACCGCCGTGACAAACGCATCAAGGGTGTCGCTTGTTCCGGTCAGTTCGATGGTACAAGTGGTTTCACTTTCATCCAGGATTCGTGCCTGGTGTTTATCCACCGCCCGCCGAATCTCATCGCGCGTTGCGCCGCCGGCATTCACCTTGATCAGCAACATCTCGCGCTCGATATGCTGGCCTTCCGTGAGATCCACCAGCTTGACCACATCTACCAGCTTGTTGAGCTGCTTGGTAATCTGTTCGATGACGTCCTCCGAACCACTGGTCACGAGCGTTAGGCGCGACAGGGTCTCGTCCTCGGTGGGTGCGACGGTGAGCGATTCAATATTGTATCCTCGCGCGGAAAACAAACCCGCCACGCGTGACAGCGCGCCTGACTCGTTTTCCAACAGCATGGATATCGTGTGACGCATTAATGTCTGCCTACTTCACTTCGTTCGATCATAATCTAAGCCAGCTCCCGGTCGGTCGGCACCACGGCCTTGCAGGGCTTCAAGTGCATCTCGTGCTGACCCTTGCCCGCGGCGATCATGGGATAGACGTTCTCGGTCTGGTCAGTAATGAAGTCCAAAAACACGAGGCGGTCCTTCATGGCGAACGCCTCCTTGAGCGCCCCCTCCACGTCGCCGGGCTTCTCAATCTTAAAACCAATGTGCCCGTATGCTTCAGTCAATTTGACGAAATCCGGGAGCGCATCCATGTACGAATGCGAATAGCGCCGGTCGTAGAAGAATTCCTGCCACTGTCGCACCATGCCCATGTAGCGGTTGTTAAGATTCACGATCTTGACTGGCAGATCGTATTGCTTGCAGGTGGACAACTCCTGAAGACACATCTGGATCGAGGCCTCGCCGGTGATGCAGGCCACCGTGGCGTCAGGAAACGCGAGCTTGACTCCCATGGCCGCGGGTAGGCCAAAACCCATGGTGCCGAGCCCGCCGGAATTGATCCAGCGTCGCGGCTTGTCGAACTTGTAATACTGTGCCGCCCACATTTGATGCTGGCCCACGTCGGAAGTGATATAGGCATCCCCCCCAGTGATGTCGTAGAGCGTCTCCACCACGTACTGTGGCTTGATGAGTTGACTTTCACGATCATATTCCAGGCAGTTCATCGCGCGCCACTGACCGATCTGCTTCCACCAAGCCACCAGCGCCTCCTTGTCGGGTTTCCGGTCCGAGGCCTTGATGAGTCGGATCATCTCGTTAATGACCGGTCCGGAGGCGCCCACCACCGGGATCGCGGCCGGGACATTCTTCGAAATCGAGGACGGGTCAACGTCCACGTGAATGATGCGCGCGTGTGGGCAGAACTTGTTGAGATCGCCGGTTACACGGTCATCGAAGCGCGCGCCGATGCCAATCAGCACATCGCATTCGTGCATAGCCATGTTCGCTTCATAGGTGCCGTGCATGCCAAGCATGCCGACGAAAAGTGGGTCGGTCGCAGGATAAGCGCCGAGGCCCATGAGTGTATTGGTGCAGGGATAACCCAGCAGACGCACCAATTCGGTCAACGCCGCCGAAGCCTCGCCGAGTACGATCCCGCCGCCGGTGTAAATCATCGGCCGTTTAGCCGAGAGCATCAGGTCGACGGCCTGGTGGATCTGCGCCGGGTCGCCATCGGTCACCGGTGAGTAGGACCGCATGGAAACGGTACGGGGATATTCGTACTCGCATTTGTGCGCGGTGACATCTTTCGGGATATCCACCAACACTGGGCCAGGCCGCCCGGTGCTGGCGATGTAAAAGGCCTTTTTGATCGTCGCCGCCAGGTCCTTCACATCCTTCACCAGGAAATTGTGTTTCACGCAGGGGCGCGAGATGCCGACCGCGTCCACTTCCTGGAACGCGTCATCGCCGATCAGGCTGGTGGCCACCTGGCCGCTGAACACCACGAGTGGGATGGAGTCCATGTACGCCGTGGCGATACCGGTGATGGTATTGGTCACTCCCGGGCCGGAGGTGACGAGCACCACGCCAGGGCGACCGGTAGCGCGTGCGTAACCGTCGGCGGCATGCGCCGCGCCCTGCTCGTGCCGCACCAGAATATGCTTGACCTTGTCCTGCCGGTAAAGCGCATCATAGATGTGCAACGCCGCGCCGCCGGGGTAGCCGAAGACATGCTCCACGCCTTCATCAGCCAGGCAGCGGACAAAAATATCTGCACCCGTTAATTCCACAAATACCTCAAGGGAAATAAAAACCCGCGTACGCCCCAAACCGGGCGCGCGGGCCTTGGCGTTTGCCGGTTTAAACTAGGAAATTACTTATAAGTATCCGCAGGGTCAATAGCGGTGAGTGACAAACAGCTTCTTTTACTGCCGGCGCCAGGTGGTTTGGCCGGCGGTATCCTCCAGAATCACTCCCTGGGCCTTCAGTTCATCGCGTATGTGGTCCGATTCGGCCCAATCCTTGTTTTTTCGAGCTTCAGAGCGTTTTTGGATTAACTTCTCAATTTGATCATCGCTTAAACTGACGGTACCACGCATATCCATTTTAAAGGGATGTAAGGTGGCACTCAGAGTGCCCCTAATAGCTAACCCTCCCTGTAACCGCTTTTCGGGGTCGCCTTGCAACAGGCCCAGCGGTTCCGCTAAGTACCGAAGAGTATTGGCCAAACTCGCAGCAAGTTTGCCATTGCCAGCTGACTTGGCGGTATTGAGGGCGCGCGTGACCGATGAAAGTACTGCCAGAGCCTTAGGTGTATTGAAATCATCATCCATCGCCGCGCAAAAAGCATGTTCATGCTCTTTCACAATTTCTCCCGACGTCTGTTTCGGTATACCGCGCAACGCGATATAAAAACCGACCAGAGTTTTCATGCTGTCATCCAGATTTTCATTGGAATAATCGAGCGGGCTGCGGTAATGCGCACCGAGTATGAAGTAACGTATCACTTCCGGATCGAATTGCTTGAGCACTTCGCGCACCGTGAAGAAATTGCCGAGCGATTTCGACATCTTTTCCTTATCGAGCTGCACGAAACCGACATGCATCCAGGTGTTGACGAAGTGCTTGCCGGTGGCCGCCTCACTCTGGGCAATTTCGTTTTCATGATGTGGAAACTTAAGATCCATGCCGCCACCATGGATGTCGAAATGGTTCCCGAGGCAAACCGTGGACATGGCCGAACATTCGATATGCCAACCCGGACGGCCCGGCCCCCAGGCTGAATCCCACTGCGGTTCCCCGGGCTTGGCCGCCTTCCACAGTACAAAATCGAGCGGGTCGTCCTTATCCTCGCCGACCTCGACGCGCGCCCCGATCTTCAGCTCATCCAGGGTCTTGCCGGACAGCGCGCCATAGGGTTTGAATTTACGCACACGATAGTAAACATCCCCGTTTTTTGCGGTGTAGGCGTAGCCCTTTTCCAGCAGCTTTTCGATCATTTCCAGAATGTGGGGCATGTGAACTGTCGCGCGCGGCTCCGCATCCGGCGGCAGCACGCCCAGCGCGTTGGCGTCCTCGTTCATGGCCTGAATGAAACGCTCCGTGAGCACGCCGATATCCTCACCATTTTCTCTGGCACGGTTGATGATCTTGTCATCGATATCGGTGATGTTGCGGATATAGGTCACCTTGAAACCTCGGTCACGCAGGTAGCGCACCACCGTGTCAAAAACCACCATGACGCGTGCGTGCCCAAGATGACAGTAGTCGTATACCGTCATGCCGCAGACATAGAGTCGAACCTGACCGGGCGTGATGGGACTAAAAGTCGCTTTCTTGCGGGTGAGGCTGTTAAAAATCTGGAGCATTATTACAAACCTTATTACTTATTTAGTTGTTGTCTTAGCTTCGCTGAGACGTCGTTTGATTAGATCCACCCCCAAAAGCTCCCATATGGCCTCAAGCTGGGGACCATGATTCCACTCGTATACACGGCCTGACTGAGATATAAGCTCATTTACTTCACCAGACAGCGCAGCGCGTAGCGGCATATATAAGGATTTTCCTTTTTTATTTGTGACTATCTCCAGCATTTTGACATATGAATGAAACGTAGCGGTGTCATTGTTGAAACATTCAAGAGCTTTCTTGAAGAAATCGCTTCCTGCTTTATCAATCGCAGATTTTGCATCGCGATCATATTTATGACTTTCTGCAAAAAGATTACCAGCCCATATGAAAGCATCTTCAGGAGTTGTGATGTTATCGCGAATAACTTTTACAAATAATAATTCCTTGCCCTTCGGAACAAAGCTGCTGACATAAGAACTTAAGATAGCCTTGCTATTCATCCAGACCCAGAGTTCCTCATTGGATGTATGCTTAATAGCCTCCTTCTGCCAATACACTAGCTGACTCTCGTCATAGCGAGCCGGTGCCCGGCCCAGCCGTGACAGATTAAAATTTTCCGCCAAGGTTTCCAGGTCCATGAAGGCGCTGGCATCGTACGTATGGCCGAGCCGGGCGAGATAATTACTGACTGCGAGCGGCAGAAAACCGCCTTCTCGCAACTCCTGTACACTTTTGCTGCCCGTGCGCTTGGACAGTGGAGCACCGTCTGCCCCAACCACGAGTGCGATATGGGCATACTCCGGCAGCGGCAAACCGAGCGCCTGAAGCAACATGATCTGGCGCGGAGTGTTGGTGAGATGATCCTCGCCGCGCACGACCAGCGTCACTCCCATTATCGCGTCGTCAATGGCGTTGCAGAAAAAAAACGCCGGAGTGCCATCCGAGCGGCGAATCACATAGTCGCCGATATCGTCCGTGCGGAAGATTTGCGGGCCACGCACTTTGTCTTCGAATTCGATGGTTTTACCCTCGTCCACCCGGAAACGCAGCGTGGCGGGTTCGCCCCGAGCAAACCGCGCCTGGACATCCGGGGCTGACAATGCGCGACACTTCCCGGTGTAGCGTGGAGGACGACCGGCGGCGAGTGCTGTTTTGCGCGAGATGGCGAGTTCGTGCTCGCTGCAAAAACACGGGTAGGCCAAACCTCGGGATTCGAGCGAAGAAAAATATTCCTTGTAGAGAGGTCCACGTTCGGACTGGGCATATGGCCCGTGCCGGCCGCCAATCTCTGGTCCTTCGTCCCAGTCGAGTCCCAGCCAACGCAAATCCAATTCCATGGCGCGGGCATATTTCTCGTGTCCACGCATGGCATCGGTATCTTCGAGACGCAGCAAAAACAAACCTTGTGCCTGCCTAGCCAACAGAAAATTGAACAACGCCGTGCGAATATTGCCGAGGTGCAACAGGCCCGTGGGACTGGGGGCGAAACGGGTCTTGATGGGTCGCGAAGTCATCGTGCAGGGCGCCATGTTAGCGGAATCCGCTGATTCGGCGTAGTCCCACCGGTACGACAGCCCCGCCAATCCGGTGTAAACTCACTGAAGGAGCCTGCCATCCGCGGGATAATTCAACGTAAAGCGATAAAAGGGCAACCCTTGATGATTCATATGAAAACCAACTTCGGCACCATTGTCCTGGAACTCCACCGGGAGAAGGCACCGAAGACCGTGGAGAATTTCCTTGCCTACGCCAATGACGGATTTTATGACGGTACGTTGTTTCATCGAGTCATCGACAAGTTTGTCATCCAGGGCGGCGGTTTTGGCCCGGGCATGACGCAAAAGATGACGCGCCCACCGATTGAGAACGAGGCAAATAATGGCCTGCGCAACGCCCGCGGCACCGTCGCCATGGCGCGCGCCACCGATCCGCATTCCGCCACCAGTCAGTTCTTCATCAATATCGTCGATAATGATTTCCTCAATTACACGGCGCCTACGCCGGCAGGCTGGGGCTATTGCGTTTTTGGGAAAGTCATCGACGGCATGCACATTATCGACCAGATCAAAGGCGTGGCCACCGGCTCCAAGCTCGGTCACAAGGACGTGCCGTTGTCTGATGTACTGATCGAAAAAATGCAGATCATCGAGGAAAAATAGGAGCTAGACGCCAGAGATGCCGGTCAGCACATTATTCATCTCCGACTTGCATCTCTGCGGTGATCGCCCCGCCATCACCCGGCTGTTCCTCGATTTCCTTCGGCACCGCGCGCGTACCGCCGACGCCCTCTACATCCTCGGCGACCTGTTTGAATACTGGATCGGCGACGAAGCCGTCGATCAAGATGAATTCCGCGTGATCATCGGCGGCTTGCGCGATCTCACTACGAACGGAACGCCGGTCTTGGTCATTCACGGCAATCGAGATTTCCTGATGGCACGCGGGTTCGAAAAATCCACCGGCTGCCGGTTGTTGCCCGATCCGACGCTCATTGAACTGCACGGCACCCCCACCTTACTCATGCACGGTGATACCCTGTGCACCGATGATATCGAGTACATGGCCTTCCGCGCCAAGGTGCGGGACTCCGGCTGGCAGCAGGAATTTCTCGGCAAGTCCATTGCGGAACGCGATGCGATCGTGCGCAACTATCGGGAAATCAGCAAAAACTCCACCTCAAACAAAAAACCGGAAATCATGGACGTCAATCAGGAGGCGGTCGAAAGCGTCATGCGCGCGCACAATGTGCAGCGCCTGATTCATGGCCACACGCATCGTCCGAAGGAGCATGTCTTCGACCTCGACGGCCGGCCTGCGCGCCGCATGGTTCTCGGCGACTGGTATGAACAGGGAAGCGTGCTGAGCGTGGATGCGCGCGGCTGGCGGCTGGAATCGCTCCCGCTAACCGCGAGAAATCCCGCCACCGTCCGGGCAGATGCCTCGTAACACCCGTTGCGCCTAGCGGCTGCGCAGTGCGTCGATCGACAGACGCTGGTAATCGCCGGGCAAACGCAGCATGGCGGCCGTGGCGCGGAATTCCGTGTTGAAATCCACCAGTTCGGTTGTCCTGCCGGTCATGTCCACGAGCCGCACCGGAAACCCATGCTCCAGGTGACGCGCGGGGGAAAAGATATTGTTTGCCAAACCGCAAGGGGACTGCATTTCGGCTGGTGTAAACGGGAGAGTCTTCGCCTGTTGCCCCGCCAGCACCGTGTGGTATTGGCGTAACGCTGCCACGACCTCCGGCATCAGACCGGCCGCGGCATACAGCTCATAGCAGCGTTTTCCGTTCGTCCGTAATTCAAAATGGCTGACTTTAAACGTCCCAACCGATGGAAAGACAGCGTTGTCCGCCATCACCTCATTCTTCAGAGTGGCAGTCGGTTTGGCGTCCATCGGTCGTGGAGGAATGACGAGGATTTGCCGCTCCCCCCCGGTAACGCTGTAAATGGTTCCGTCAGCCCGGTCAAACAAGAGGAAATTTACATCATCGGCCCCACCGTCCATGCGCAGGAAGCCCGCCGTGACGATCATGCGTGTACGGTTGGGATCAGCGCCCGGCTCGTGTTCGACAAAATACAGAACAGTCGCCGGCGTCGTCGGGGTTGAACAGGCAAACATGGCGGGCAACCACAGGACGACGATAAGTAATAAACGTTTGACCATAAACTCTCAATTTCCTCCCTGGACTTTCAAACCGAGCATGATGTCCATCACATTGGTGCCGGTCGGTCCGGTCTGCACCAGGTCGCCAGTCGCTTCCAGAAATGTACCGGCATCGGCCTGATCCAGGGATCGCTTCGCATCCAACCCCGCCTGCGCGCCACGCGCGATGGTATTGCCATCTACCAGTGCACCGGCATCGTCCGTGGGACCGTCCGAGCCATCCGTGCCGGCGGCGAGAAACCAGACATCGTTCCGATCCTGAAGTACCAGTGCCGCAGCCAGTGCCAGGCTCTGGTTGCGCCCGCCGCGTCCCGGCGTCTCCGGGAGCCGGATGGTGGTCTCGCCACCCCAGACGTGAACGGTGTCCGGATCAGATCGTAACAATTTTGTTGCCAGTCGTGCACCGGCTTCCAGCGCATCACCGGAAACAAAACTTGTCTCGAGTATTGTCGGATAGCCCATTTTCTTAGCCGCTTCCACAGCGGCGCTTTTGGCGTTATCGAGTGTCGCGACGATCTCGCGTTTGACATTCTGAAAGCAGACATCATCGGGCGCGGGTGCCGGTGGCATATGCTTCAGCGCCTCGGTGATAAAGTCCGGGAGACCCTTTATCGTCAAAGGCCGGCGCAGGTCTTCATCCGCCACCAGCGGGCCGGAACCGATCGCACGCAAATCATTTCCCGGCACATCCGACACCACCAGGCACAAGACGCGTCGCGGGGAGAGCAGTTTGGCCAGCCTTCCCCCTTTGAGACGCGAAAGTCGCCGACGGATGCGATTGTAATTGTTGATATCCAGTCCCGAGCCGAGTATCCAGCGATTGATTTCCTGAAACTGCTCGAGACTGATCGGCGGCGGCAAAGCCTCTACTAATGCTGAGGCACCTCCGGATATCAATACAAGCACCGCGGCATTCGTAGGAATCCGATCCACGAACGCCAGCAACTGCCGACCGGCTGCAAGGCTAGACTCGTCCACCAGAGGATGCCCCGCCTCCAACACCGGCCAGGGCAATGCCTCAGCATATCCTTTCTTGGTGATGATCAGCGCTTCGACAATAAGATCTTTCATCACGTCTTGTGCGCCCTGCGCCATGGCGCAGGCGGCTTTGCCCACCGCTACCATATAGACTTCTCCGGGCAGTGGCCTTTCCTTCAACCTATCGCGCACACAAGCACGTCCATCAACCGCCGTCAGGGCGGACTGAAAGATGGACAGAAGATCCTCTCGTTGCCGGTTGGTCATATGAGGCTGTGTTCGGGCGCCAACTGACGGACCATTTCTTCCGCGAACGGCCGCCACACGGCATCTGGCTCCCAGATCGCCTGCACATCCGGTATCACGTCCTCCGCTGACCATCCCTGCCGCAACCGGCGGTAAAGTGAGACAAACACCGAGACCCGCTTATTGGCGGCGCAGTGGATGAAAAGACGATGGCCTGACAGCTTGTCCATGGTTTCGAAGAATTTCTCCAGGTCAGTGCGCGTGGGTCGCTCCCACTGAACAGGAATGTGAATGTAGCGCATGCCGAGGGAATTCACGATCTCGCGCTCGCCGGGGAGGAAATATTCTGCATCATGCAGCGCGAGATTCACCACGATCTCGAATCCGGCTTCAGCCACGGCAACCATTTCATCTTCTGTCGGCTGTCCGGCCGTGGCGAGCGTATCGCTCAGCCGGCGATAGTTATAAATTCCTTCCAGCAGCGCATCAAGCATGGCGGTTCGCGGCTAACCGAGGGTTGGCATGGAGAGGCTGGAGGGGTCTTCCTTGTGTCCCGTGGGCCAGCGGCTGGTAACTACCTTGCTGCGGGTATAGAAATACACCCCTTCCATGCCGTGCACGTGCAAATCGCCGAACAACGAGGCCTTCCAACCGCCAAAGGAGAAAAACGCCATCGGCACCGGGATCGGTACGTTGACGCCCACCATGCCGACCTCGATGTCGCGTTCGAAGCGACGTGCGTGGGCGCCGGAACTAGTGAAGATGGCGGTACCGTTACCGTAGGGATTGGCATTGACCAGTGCAATGGCCTCATCCAGGTTTGCGGCCCGCAATACGATCAGCACCGGTCCAAAGATCTCTTCCTGGTAGATGGTCATTTCAGGCTTCACATGGTCGAACAAGGTCGGTCCGAGATAAAAACCCCGCGATTTCTCGACGACCGGATGTTGCCGGCCATCCAGCACCAGCTTGGCCTTCTGGGCCGCACCACTATCGATAAGCTTGCGCACCCGGTCGCGATGCGCGCCGGTGATCAGCGGGCCCATGTCCACATCTTTTTCGTCGCCCGCCCCGACGTTCAGGCGCGACGCCCGGTCACGCAATTCTTCCACCAGCGCATCGCCGGCGGCGCCCACGGCGACCACGGTAGAGATGGCCATGCAGCGTTCCCCCGCCGATCCGTAGGCCGCACCCGTTAGCGCATTCGCGGCAAAGTCGAGATCGGCATCCGGCATGACGATGGCATGGTTCTTCGCCCCTCCCAGGGCCTGGACCCGCTTCCCCTGGCGCGCCCCGGTCTCATAGATATATCGGGCCACGGGGGTGGAACCGACGAAGGAAACCGCCTGCACCTGCGGATGCGCCAGCAGCGCATCCACCGCCTCCTTGTCTCCGGAAATTACATTGAACACTCCCGGCGGCAGTCCAGCTTCGTGAAACAACTCGGCCATGCGCAGGCTGGCGGAAGGTACTTTCTCCGAGGGTTTGAGGATGAAGGTGTTGCCGCAGGCAATGGCCACTGGAAACATCCAAAGCGGCACCATGACGGGAAAATTGAACGGCGTGATCCCGGTACACACGCCGACCGGCTGCAACAACGAATGGCAATCCACGCCCCGGCCGACATCCTCGGCTTGTTCGCCCTTCAGCAGATGTGGAACGCCGGTCGCGAATTCGACAACTTCGATGCCGCGTTGAAGCGAACCCGCGGCATCTTCATGCGTCTTTCCATGTTCTTCGGTGATGAGCCCGACCAGTTCTTCTCGGTGCGCCTGTAACAGTTCGCGGAACTGCATGAGGATGCGCGCACGGCGCAAGGGCGTGGTATCGCGCCATCCGGGATAGGCGGCGCGCGCCGCCGCCACCGCCCGGTCCACGTCCGGCTTATCCGCGAGCGGTGCGCGCCGAATGACTTCACCGGTTGCCGGATTGAAAATGTCCGCGGCACGCTGGCTCTGGCTGGCCTGTGACTGGCCGTTGATCCAAAGGGACAAAAGTGGTTGTGTCATGGTGGTACCTCTTCTAACGTCAGCCAACGATAATAATCAATACGCGATAAGGACCATGCGCACCGAGTGTGACGGTCTGCTCGATATCCGCTGTGCGCGAAGGTCCGGAAATAAAATTGACCGCGCGCGGGAGCGCTCCATGCTCGAGGCGCAACCGGTCCCAGGCCTGTTCCATGGTCGCCACGATGCGTTCCGTGCCCAACACGGCGACATGCGTCTCCGGGAGCAGGCTCACTGTCGCCGGCGTGTCGGGTCCGGAAAGCAGCATCAGGGTGCCGGTCTCTGCAATGCCGACAAAGGCGCCGGTGATGCCCAACATATCATCCCCGCGCGCGCCGCGCGCCTGCAAATCGATCCCGGCGGAACGCCAGTCATACGGTGCCAGCACCGGCCAGCAGACGCCCTTTCTTGGCAGATCGTGCTGCCGCAGGTATTGGGCAACGATTCCCGGAATTTCCGTGATTGTTCCGGCGTGAGCGACATCGCTTGAAAGTTTTACCGCCTGTTCGTCGAAACGACTGGCCAAATCGCCTGCCAACGGCGGAACCGGTCCGCACGGATGTCGGCGGATCTCGCTTTCGATGTCATGACCGGCGGCCTGTCGTGCCTTGCCAATCCGGGCCAGAATATTATCGCGCGCGCTCATGCGATTGGCTTTCTCCGGTAGAGATCGTGGAATGTGCGGCCCGCCGGTGCGGGCAGGTCGCGTCCTTTGGTCCAGCCGGAGACGCCTGGAAGATAATGCAATCGTTTTTCCTTGCCACCGGCGAGCCGCAACATTCGCACTGCCAGACGCGAGAAGAGACCATAAACTGAGGGACGTTGTGCCACCCACGACCAGATTCTCAAGGCCACGCGTTCGCGCCAAGGCCGCAAACCTTGCTTCACCTGCCGGGTGCGTAAATGCCGCAGCAGGTCGGGCAAGGGAATTTTCACCGGGCAAACCACCGCGCATTGGCCGCAGAACGTCGAGGCATTGGGCAGATCGAGAGCGTTTTCCAGCCCCACGAAAGCTGGCGTCAGCACCGAGCCCATCGGCCCCGGGTACACCCAGCCGTAGGCGTGGCCACCGATGTTCTGGTACACGGGACAGTGATTCATGCAGGCGCCGCAGCGGATGCAACGCAACATCGGTTGTAGTTCGGTGCCGAGCAGGCGGCTGCGGCTGTTGTCCAGCAGAATGATGTGAAAGTGCTCCGCGCCTTCGGTATCGTTTTGGCCACGAGTACCGGTCAAAATCGAGACGTAATTGGTGATGGATTGGGCCGTGGCGGAACGCGGCAGGAGCCGCAAAAGCGTCGTGGCATCCTCAAGCGTGGGAACGACTTTTTCAATGCCAGTGATCGCCACATGCACGCGCGGAAGCGTGGTCACCAACCGGCCGTTGCCCTCGTTGGTCACGATCAATACCGAGCCGGTCTCGGCGATAATGAAATTCGCCCCGGAAATTCCCATATCGGCCGCCAGGAATTTCGGCCGCAATATTTCGCGCGCCTCGCGGCACAGCTCCGTGATTTCCGTGATGCGCGTGCGTCGGTGCTTCTCCTCGAACAGGTCGGAGATTTCCTCCTTGCTCTTGTGCACCACCGGCGCCACGATGTGCGACGGCGGCTCCTTGGCCAGCTGCAGGATATATTCACCCAGATCCGTCTCGATCACATCGAATCCTTCGCTTTCCAGATGATCATTGAGCGCACATTCTTCGGAAACCATGGACTTGGACTTGGCAATCCGGCGGACATGGTGTCGCCGGGCAATGTCCGCCATGAGGCGATTGGCCTCCTCAACGCTCTCCGCCCAATGTACCTCGGCCCCGCGTGCTGTCGCTTCCAGCTCGAATCGCCGTAAATAGTCATCCAGCTGAGTAACCACGCGTTCGCGGATATCCTCCGCCGCATCGCGGATTTCATTGAAATTCGGGAGTTCCGCAATAGCCGCCGCTCGACCGTCGACGAATTTCGACTGGAGTTTATTCAGCGCCTGCTGGAGTTTCTCATCACCCAGCTTTTCCACCGCCTTGCGCTTGAAATGCATCGAGCTTACGTGCATTCGCCATTCTCCCCTGCCAGCACTTCGGCAATATGCAGTGTGCGGGTAAGCAGATCGCCGCGTCGGCGCAGGCGGCCCTC
>JAOTWF010000131.1 GCA_029863005.1 Gammaproteobacteria bacterium
CTGTGCCAATGCACAGGAACTGGCAAAGTGGCTTGAGATGCAAAAACGCGTGAAGCGGGTTTATTATCCGGGCCTCGCCTCGCACCCGCAGCATGAGCTGGCCAAAAAGCAGCAATCAGGCTTCGGCGGGATTGTTTCTTTTGAACTGGACGGCGGCAAGGATGCTGCCTGGAAACTGATCGACAACACGCGCGTCATATCCATCACCGCCAATCTGGGCGACACCAAGTCCACCATCACCCATCCTGCCACCACCACACACGGCCGGATCACTCCCGAGCAGCGTCAGGAGGCCGGCATCAGCGACGGACTGATACGGATTTCGGTGGGTCTGGAAGATATCGAGGACTTGAAAAAAGATCTCGCGTACGGACTCGGGATAGAAACATGAAGCTTAAGCTTTTTCAGGTCGATGCCTTCACCAATCGGCTGTTCCGCGGCAATCCGGCGGCGGTCGTGCCGCTGGAACAATGGTTGCCGGAGGCGACACTGCAGGCGATGGCGGCCGAGAACAATCTTTCGGAAACCGCGTATTTTGTGAAACTGGGCGAGGGCTACCATCTGCGCTGGTTTACGCCGACACGCGAGGTGGAACTTTGTGGGCACGCAACGCTCGCCACGGCCTGGGTGTTGTGGGAAAGACTTGGTGAGCGCGCACCGCTAATACGTTTCGAGACCCGCAGCGGCGAGCTGCGCGTCACGCGTGACGATGATTGGCTGTGGCTGGATTTTCCGGCCGACCCGGCACAACCCAGCGTCGTGCCATCGGCTCTGGTTTCCGGTCTGGGCCGGCCACCGCGCGAGGTGCTTCTGGCGCGGAACTATGTGGCGATATATGACAACGAGGAAATCGTGCGAATGCTGACCCCGGATTTCCGCCGGCTCGCGACCCTTGGCGAACATGGTGTGATCGCCACCGCGCCCGGCAAGGATTGCGATTTCGTCAGCCGCTTCTTCGGGCCCCAGTTCGGAATTGATGAAGATCCGGTCACCGGTTCGGCGCACTGCACCTTGGCGCCTCTGTGGTCCGCGCGTCTGGGACGGACGGCGCTGCGTGCCCGCCAGATTTCACATCGTGGTGGCGAACTGCGCTGCGAACTCAACGGGACGCGCGTTCTGATCGGCGGCCAGTGTGTGGCATTTCTCACGGGCGAGATCGAATTGATCTGAGCCGGTGCACACGCCGGATTTTTCTTCCGTACCGACGGTTGTGCCCCGGCGCATTCGCAAGCGAGAATAGGGCCAGTTCACCCGGGAAATGACATGCGCGTTGGATTATTCGTAACCTGCCTCGTGGATCTGATGCGGCCGAGCATCGGCTTCGCGGCGCTGCGATTGCTGGAGACAGCGGGGTGCGAGGTCGTGGTGCCATCCACCCAAACCTGCTGCGGGCAGCCCGGTTACAACTCGGGCGATGAGAAATCCGCCCGGGTCCTGGCGCGGAAGCTGCTTCGGGAATTCGAAGGTTGCGATTATCTCGTTCTGCCCTCTGGTTCCTGCGCCGGCATGATTCGCGTGCATTACCCCACGCTGTTCGCGAGCGATCCGGACGTTCTTGAATCGATCCAGCGCCTGTCCGCACGGACTTATGAGTTGACCGACTTCCTGGTCAATGTTCTCAAGATTGAAAAAATACCCGGCCGTTATTCCGGTTCGTTGACCTATCACGATTCCTGCTCGGGGTTGCGCGAACTCGGCGTGCAGGCGCAACCGCGCGCGCTGCTTTCAAAAATGCCGGGCGTAACCCTCTCCGAAATGACCGAATCCACTACCTGCTGTGGTTTCGGCGGCACTTTCGCGGTGAAGTATGGTGATATCTCCGCGCGCATGGCGGACAAGAAGTGTGAGCACATCGTTAAGTCTGGCGCTGCCGCCGTGGTCGCTGGGGATCTCGGTTGCCTCTTGAACATCGAGGGCCGCCTGCGCCGACGCGGCGATCTGCTTACCCGCACACTGCATATTGCCGAAGTGCTGGCAGGGGAGAATGGCGAATGCACGTAAGCTCGATGCATTTCAAGCGCAAGGCGGTGGAGAAGCTGGGTGATGAGAAACTCCAGCAGGCGCTGAATAAACTCCAGTCGAAATTCGTCGACGGTCGAGCGGCGGCTATTGCGGAACTCCCGAATTTCAATGAAATCCGCGATGCGGCGGCGGATATCCGCGAACGCGTGGTTACTCAGCTGGATGACTATTTACGGCGATTCGAGCTGGAAGCGACAGCACGCGGGGCCGAGGTACATTGGGCGGAGAGCGTTGAGGAGGCCAATCGCCTCGTGGCGGACATTGCCCGGCGACACCATGTCCGCCGGATTGCCA
>JAOTWF010000073.1 GCA_029863005.1 Gammaproteobacteria bacterium
CACTGGATACTTCCTGCATGATGAGCGCTTCGGGGAAAATTGCACCGAGCGCCTGTGGCGGGATCGGCTTGCCATCAGGGCCGAGTGGCGGCAAGGGCGGATTCGGCATGTCGGCAACAACGTTGTACCAATGGATCGGTATGTCGGATTCGTCGAGCAGAATTTTTGTTTGTGGCATGATGATTCTCCGGATAGTTTCGCCGGCGTAGGCAGGCTGGCCGACCCTGGCAGGTTTCTTGCGAGCAAATACTTAATACCAGAACCATGGTACGGTCAATGCAACGACTATGGTAGTCTGAGCAATACAATCCCGGGCCCGCCGCGCCGCGGCTTAATTGCACACTTCGCGGAATATCCCGAATAGACAGCTTCTAAACCGTAATCCGGTCCCGTCGCCGGCCGATACATAAAGAATTTCAAGAGAGACGCCGTGAGCGCGAAAAACAATCAACCCGACTGGAACATGATCGCCGAGAAATTCGACATGTGGTTGCCGCACATCGCGCCCGTCGGAGAGGTATTGCTGGCCGCGCTCGAGGTCAAACCGGGGGAGCGGATTCTGGATATCGCGTCCGGTACCGGTGAACCGGCGCTGACGCTGGCACGCCGCCTAAAAGGACACGCCACTATTATCGGCATCGACGCCGCGGACGGGATGGTACAGGTGGCGCAGGCCAAGGTGATGAAGGAAAAACTTCAGGGTATATCCTTTCACTGCATGCCGGCCGAGCAGCTGGCCTATCATGACAATAGTTTTGATCGCATCCTGTGCCGCTTTGGCGTGATGCTGTTCAACGATCCTTTGCAGGGTATGAGGGAAATGCGACGAGCTCTGAAGCCCGGTGGCCGTTTTGCCATCGCGGTCTGGAGCACCCCGGAAGCCATGCCGGTCATGCATTGGGCGTACGAGACGTTCAAAACCCGCTTGCCTGAGGATTTGCATCCACCGCTCGCCAAGGTGACATCCCTGGGAGCGCCCGGTCTGCTCCAGGATCTGCTGAACGAAGCGGGTTTCGCCGGATTCTCAGTGGAGCGTCGGGCGTTTGATTACCAATTCGGATCCTTCGAAGAACTCTGGGACACCGTGGAAGCCTCGGACATACTCAAGCAACAATACGATGCACTTCCACAAAACGAACGCGGAAAAATACGCGACGAGGTTGGGCGGTTTGCCCGCGACTTCATCCACGACGGGCAGTTGCGGATTCCGCACGAATACCTCGTGGCTGCAGGAAACAAATAATTTACACGGGTCGCCGCTGGGCGAAAGTGGCAATACCTACATATCGTTCAAATAGGCCTTCGCCTCTTCTCCGGGATTGGGCAGGCCTGCCACGCGCCAGGCACTGAGACAGGTATGGAAAAGATCATGGATCCAGTGCCTGTCCTTGCCATGACGGCGGCAAACGTGACTCATGGCGGGAGCCACACCGAATTTCGCATAATGTTCCCGCAGGGAGCGGATAATCTCCCAGTGTTCGTCGGTAAGCTTTCCGATACCCTCGCGCCGCGCGATTTCCGTTGCGACCGCTTCGTTCCATACCTCTGGATGCAAGAGCAAACTGTCCTTGTCGAGCTCAACGTCCAGCCGTTCCTGAGTTCGGGACATGAAAGCCTCCTTGCCTATAGCCGGAAGAATGAAAACATATATTAATTATTACGCGCCCAATCCGAGCGAAGCGCTCGGATAGTGACATGGATGGTGCGGGATTCAGTGACTTGTTCCTGCCGAGCGCGTGATCTTATTGTAGACGTTGTACTTGCCCGATGGTTTTTTCATCGGCAGCCGTTTCACTTCCTTGAAGGTCGCGGCGTCATAGACCACGAGCGCCCCGTCCATGTCCCACACGCTCACGAGCGCGTATTTTCCGTCGCGCGTGAACTCGGTGTGTGCCGCGGTTTTGCCGGGCGCGGGCGTCAGCGTCTTGACGACCCTGAGCGTGCGCTTGTCGATGATCTGGATCTTATCCCTGTCCTTCGGGCTCATCATGGCATCCGCCCAGGCATAAGGCGTGTTCTCGTGCGAACGCATGAAAAAACCGGGACCGAGCGTGTCGATGCGCTTAACGAGTTTCCAGTCCTGCATGTCGATGACCGATACCACGCCCTCGCGCAGGTTGGGCGTTGCCATTAGCGTATGTCCGTCGCGCTCCCAGGTGATGCCCGAACCCAGATGCGGCATGCCGGGCAGCGCCAGTTCGGCGATTTTGCGGCGGACGTGGAGATTCACCACCTGCCCGTTTTTCTCGTTGCGCGCTGCGCCGATCAGGTGCTCATAGGACTGGTCAAAGAAAAAATCATCAAGATAGTCATCCAGCGGGATCCGGCGGACCGGAAACGGGCCCGGCACCGGAATCGCCTCGCCCAGCCTGTAGTCGTGCACCAGGCCCTCGTACACCGGCTCGGCATTTTCGTCGTACGTGATTTCCCAGGCCTCTGGGATATCCTTGAGCGCGGCGATGAAGCTCTTGCGTGGCGCAGCATCGTAGACTGCCGAGACGCGCGAGGTTTTGCCGCCGTGCCCTTTGGCTTCGATCACCTTGACCGGTGCCAGATCGCGCGCATCCAGGATCACGATGCTGTGCGGCAAGTAATTGGCGACGGCGACGTACTTGCCGTCGCCCGAAACTGCGGCATTGCGCGTATTGATGCCGGCACGGACCTCGGCGATAAACTTCAGGTTGTAGATGTCGTATTTCGAAATCCAGCCGTCGCGCGAGGCGAAATAGACGTAGCGGCCGTCGGGGGAATACTTTGGCCCGCCGTGCAACGCGAAGCGCGTGGGAAAGCGCGTGATCGGCTCGAAGCGGTCACCGTCCAGCAGCGTGGCATGGTGATCACCCAGTTCGACCACGATGAAAAGATTGAGCGGATCTTTGACACTGAAAACAGGCTTGTCCGAAAGCCTTTGACCGAGTTTCACGTGCAGGATGTGCGACGCGTTGATTTCCGTCATGCCCCAGCGCGGCGACTCCGGCAGCGGCTGGTAGATCAGGCTAGTCAGCGCCGCGATTTGCTCCGTGTCCAGCTTATCTCCGAACGCCGGCATCTGGGTTGCAACGCGTCCGTCGCGGGTGACCGCGATCGCCTCGTCACGCTTGATCCTTCCCAGATTCTCCGGCAGCAAGGCCGGGCCGATGCCGCCGAGGCGGTCCGCGCCGTGACAGGAGGCGCAATGTTGCGCGTAGAGCTTCACCGCCACGGCGGGCTCGACAGCGTAAATATCGGCCGGAAGCAACACGGGGGAAACGGAGAGAATTAAGGCAATACGCCAGACGGGATTCATGCAATCGTAATTCGGTGAAGTTTTGCGTTCTCTCCGGCCAGTCTATTTGGTTGCGACCGCTATGGGAATGCGTGTATACGGCCGGTTTTGCAAGCGCTCGCCAAGGCCTCGCACGCCGATCTCTTCGTCGGTGAGATAGCAAGCCGGGTCTTCGGCCCAGGGATCGTTGGTCAGCTGGTGCGCGCGCACGCGGGTGTTGCCGCCGCAGACGTCGAAGTAATGACACGCGCCGCAGCGGCCCTTGATGCTCCGCGGGCTGGCCTTGAGCCCGGCCAGGAGTGGATCGGATACGTCCTGCCAGATCTGAGAGAACGGCCGCTGTTTCACGCTGCCCAGGCTGTAATGCCACCAGAAGGTGTCGGGATGGACGTTGCCGAGATTGTCGATATTGGCAATATTGACGCCCGAGGAATTGCCGCCCCACTGCGCCAGCTTCGCGCGCATATGGTCCTCAAGATGCGGGAAGTGCTGGCGCACCCAGAACAATAAATATACCCCGTCGGCGTCGTTGTTGCCGGTGACGAATTCCTTGTGCAGCCCGCGCTGCGTGTATTTCCAGCATTTGTCGAACAGCAGGTCCATGGCGAGTCGCGTGGTCTTCAGGATCACGTCGTCCTGGCGATTGATGTTGCCGCGACCGGCGTAATTGAGATGCGAGAGATAGAACTTGTCGACACCCTCTTCCTCCATGAGCTGCAACAGGTCCGGCAGCTCGCC
Organism: Gammaproteobacteria bacterium; assembly: GCA_029863005.1. GTDB lineage: Bacteria > Pseudomonadota > Gammaproteobacteria > Acidiferrobacterales > Sulfurifustaceae > Sulfuricaulis. Next base: position 4,004 of record JAOTWF010000073.1, read on the forward strand.
GGCGTTGTCCTGGGTCATGGTGAAGCGCATGCCGACCTTGATGCCTTGTTGATGGCACAGGCGAATAGCAGTCATCGAGGCGTCGTAGGCGCCTTTGCGGCGACGGAAGCGGTCGTGAGTTTCGCGCAGGCCGTCAATGCTGATGCCGACATAGTCGTAGCCGATGTCCGCAATGCGTTCAATATTGGATTCGTCGATCAGCGTGCCGTTGGTGGACAGGCCGACGTAAAAACCCATCTCTTTCGCGCGACGCGAGATGTCGAAGATGTCACGTCGCATGAGCGGCTCACCACCCGAGAGGATCAGCACCGGCACGTGGAATCCCTTGAGATCGTCCATGACTTTGTAGACTTCGTCTGTCGACAATTCACCTGGGAAATCGGTGTCTGCGGAGATGGAATAGCAGTGCTTGCAAGTCAGGTTGCAACGCCGGATCAGATTCCAAATGACCACCGGTCCGGACGGTTTTCTTTTCGGGCCCAGAGGCGTGGGATGTCTGATTTCCTGCATGTATTGCGAAATTCGGAACACGCTCAGCCCCCCAGTCGCAAGCCGGTTTTCTTGAGGATGCGCGTGCTGTACAGCACCGCGTGCCCGCGGTCAGCATCGCCCAGCAATTCCGCGATCTGCATTACCTTGGACTCCACTTCCGCGCGGTGACGCCCATGCACCATGGCGAAGAGGTTGTAACGCCAATCGGGCAGATGACGCGGGCGATGATAACTGTGACTCACGTAATCGAGATTGCCGATCTTCTTTCCCAGTTCGCGCACGCAATCATCCGGTACATCCCACACCGACATCCCATTCGCCTGATAACCGAGGGCATAGTGGTTCGGGACCGCGCCGAGGCGACGGATCACGCCAGTATCCAGCATGCGCTGCATTCGCGAAATGACCTCCTCCGGGCTGATATTCAGTTGCCTGGCGACAGCGTGATACGGCTGGCGCACGCGTGGCAGACCTTCCTGCGTGGCCACGATGATCCGGCGGTCGGTCGCATCGAGCATCGGTCCGGCGTCGACCCGTGTTTCGCGCAGGGCGGGTTTTGTATTCATGCCTCGAACCTCAGGCCGACGAAAAATTCCTCAAGCTTGGGCATGTTGTATACCGCGTAACCGGTAGCCTTCTCGATCTCGCTGATCACCTCGCCAATCCGCTCCGGCCACTCGGTCGCAAGCACGAACCACATGTTGAATTCATGCTCGCGCGCGTAGTTGTGCGCGACCTCGGGAAATCCGTTCACGATTCGTGCTACTCGCTCGAAGTCATCCGGGGGGGGTTTCATGGCCGCGAGCGTGAGTGCCCCGCCCAGGCGTTCGGCGTGATACAGGGGCCCAAATCGGGTCAGCGTACCCTGCGCAAGCAGGATTTCGAGGCGGCGGATCAGCTCGTCTTCGTCCAGCCCCAAGCTGGCGGCGGCCTCGGCATACGGGCGCTCGCTCAAAGGAAATCCCCCCTGCAGGTTATTGATAATAGCGCGGTCGATGGCATCCATCAGCGTTCTCCCAGCGCGTATACCGCGCCGCGCTGCTTGAAACGCCGGCGGCTAAACAGCACGGCATGCGGCAACGTTTGCAGGTCGCAATGATTGACCATCCACTCAAGATGCGCCATCACCTCCTCGCGGCTTTTGCCGTGGATCATGCAGTAGAGATTGAAGCGCCATTGCGGCAGGCGGCGCGGCCGACGATAACAGAGCGTGATGAAATCAAATCCGGCGAGGCAGCGGCCGAGTTCGCTCGCCTGTTCATCCGGCACGTCCCACACCACCATGGCATTGGACGCATATCCCAGTTCATGATGGCGCACCACGACGCCGAAACGGCGTATCACCCCGGCCTCTTTAAGCCATTGAAGGCGCGCGATCACTTGCTGTTCGGACAGGCCCAGGCGCGCACCGATCTCGGCATACGGCCGTGAGCTGAGCGGCAACCCGTGCTGAATGGCCGCCAGCAGGCGTCGGTCGGCCTCGTCCACGACGGGACGGTGCGGAGAAACCACGGAATGTTTAATGACGTTCAGTTCCATCGCATCTCAAAACCCAGGTCAATGTGGTAATCCTCGATAAGCGGGAAGGACAGTACTTCATGCCCGGTGCGGCCGGCGATTTCCTCCAGTACCTCCGTCAAACGAGTGGAATCCGGTGCTTGCGCCACAAACCACAGGTTCAAGCGGTGTTCGCGCTCGTAGTTGTGATTGACTTCGGCATAACCGCTCACGATCGCCGCCACCGCGTCCAGCGCCTCCGGCGGCACCGCCATGGCCGCGAGCGTGCTGACGCCCACGGTGTTCGGCCGGATGACCGCGCCGACCCGGCTGATGGCGCCGGCCTGCTTGAGCTCATGCAACCGCGCGAGTACTTGTTCCTCGGTCACTCCGAGGTTTCGCGCCATGTCCGCATACGGCGTGACCGACAGCGGGAAATCCTGCTGAAAATCATTCAGCAGGCGCCGGTCCAGCTCACTCAGCTCCGGCTTCATTGGCCGATCCTCTGCGCCCGCGCGGTGAAGAATATCCCGCTTGGTTTGTCCGCCAGCAACGATGTCACACGCTCTAACGTTTCAGTGTCATAGACATCCACGCGATTCTCATCGCGCACGGAAAGCCATACGTTTTCGCCGCGCGGGGTGAACTCCATGTGCAGCACCGCTTTTCCGGGCTTGAGCGTGCGGATCACCTTGAGCGTAAGAGTGTCGATGACCTGTACTGTGTCGTTGTCCGGTGGTGCGAAATTGACCCATACCTGGCGCCCGTCCGGGCGCGCGATCACGAACACCGGCTGGCCGGCCACGGCGATGCGGGCCGTTTCCGTCCAGTTCTTCTGATCGATCATCAAGACTTCATGCCGTCCCACGGCCGGTACATAAGCCAGGCCGCCGGACTGCGCCCAGTAGTCCATGTGTGGCATCTTGAAGACCGGCAGCGGCTCCTGTCCGCGTCCGTAGCCGTCCAGGACGCGCCGCACCCCCTTGTCCGGTTGCCACAGGTCAAGCAGCGCCAGGCCGTCTTCCCCGAACAGACCGGCGATGTAGTAGCGACCGTCCGGCGTCACCGTGCCGTCGTAGGGCAGCTTGCCGATATTGGAAAATTTCTGCAGGCGCGGTTGGCGTGGAGTGCGCATGTCCGCGACCCAGATTTCGCCGGCATCGAACAGGGAAAACACGAACCGGCGGTCCGGAGCATCTACCAGCCCCACGATCTTGGAGCGCCGTGCGCTGTCGCCCGAGCCCGCCGGAATATCGGCAACCAGTTCGAGCGTATCGGCGGTGAATATCTTTACGCCGCCCGGATCGTAATTGGAAACGGCGATCAGCCGGCCGTCCTGCGAGATGGCGCCACCGACGGCGTTGCCTGCCTGCACGATGCGCTTCTCGATACGACGGCGCAGCATGTCCACCTTGGTCAGGCCGCCATCGCGTCCAAAGACATAGGCATACCGCGCATCGCGCGAATACACCACCGAGGCATGCGACAGATCGCCTAAACCCGAGACCCGCGCGAGTCGGGTGCGTGTCGTTGTCTCCACCACTTGCACGCTGCCGGCGGCACGCTCGATGACAATGCCGAGGTCGCCCGTTCCGCGCGGCGTGGCGCAGGCCGAAACCAGCAAGACACCGGCGAGGCTGAGGAATAAAAGCAGACGGGAATCAGGGCGCATCGGTCCGGCCCTCGAGCAGCATCTGCACCATCCAGTCCGCTTCCTGTGTGCTCATGAAGTTTTTCCACGGCGGCATCGCCGTTCCCGGGAGACCGTGCAGGATCACTTCGCGCAGCATCACGGCCGGCTTGCCCGTCAGCGCCTCCGGCGTAAGTGCCGGGCCGAGCCCGCCCCGGCGCTTCAGCCCGTGACACGAGCCGCAATCCTGCGTGAGCAGATGCATCAACTCGGCCTGACGCGTCTCGGGTACCTCGGCGTGGGCCATGCCCGGCCCCAGCGACATCAGCGCTGCAAGCATGATGCCGGTCATGGGCGTACGCGTGCGCATGGCAACCTTGTCTCCCGTGAAACACCGGGGCAGACAAGCTGCCCCGGTCGCAACGGCCTTTCTAATAAACGTCGTGTTGGGTGTTATAGACGTTGAATTTGCCCGTCGGCGTGACCAGGCGCTTGTCCTTGATCACGTGTTTCAGCTTGCGGGTCTTGTCATCAAGGATCACAATGGCCGACTCCTGTTCCTTGCCGTTCCACACGGAGAACCAGACCTCGTCGCCCTTCTGGTTGTACTCGGGCTGCACCACGCGCTTCGGACCCTCGCCAAGACCCGCCATCTCGGCGATTTTCACGACTTCGTAAGGCTTGTCGAGATTGTTGATGTCATACACCGCCACCGACTGGCTGATCTCGGGGTTGGGGTTGAGCGCCGTGTCCACCCACAGGTTTTTGGACTTCGGGTGGGTCTTAATGAACAGCGAACCGCCGCCCTGCCCCTTGAGCGTGCGCACGACTTTCCAGGCCTGATTCTTGTGCTTCACCGGGTCGGTACCGATCACGGCGATGGTTTCATCCCCCAAATGGCCTGTGGCCCAGACCGGACCGTATTTTGGATCGACGAAATTCGCGCCGCGCCCCGGGTGCGGGATCTTGCCAACGTCGACGAGCTTGACCAGCTTGTTCTCCTTGGCGTCCACCACCGCAATCTTGTGCGACTGGTTGGCGGCCACTAGGAAATAGCGCTTGGTGGAGTCCCAGCCGCCGTCATGCAGGAAGCGGGCGGTGCCGATCGAGGTGACCTTGAGGTTGTTGATATCGGCGTAATTCACCATCAGCGTCTGGCCGGTTTCCTTCACGTTCACCACGAACTCCGGATGGAAGTGCGAGGCCACGATTGAGGCCACGCGCGGCTCCGGATGATACTCCTGCGTGTCCACGGTCATGCCGCGGGTGGCGACGACCTTGAGCGGCTCGAGCGTGTCGCCCTTCATCAGCACGTACTGCGGCGGCCAGTAGGCGCCGGCAATCGCGTACTTGTCCTCGTAGCCCTTGTACTTGGAGGTGTCGACCGAACGCGCCTCGAGACCGATCTTGATCTCGGCGACGTTGTCCGGCTTCTCCATCCACAGGTCGATCAGATTGACCTTGGCATCGCGGCCGATGACATACAGGTAACGGCCGGAGGCCGACACGCGCGAGATATGCACCGCATAACCGGTCTTCACGATATTGACGATCTTCTTGGTGTCGCCGTCGATCACGGCCACTTCGCCGGAGTCGCGCAGCGTCACGGAGAAAACGTTTTTGAGGTTGATATTGTTCATCTGCTTTTTCGGACGCTTCTCGGGCGGCACCATGACCTTCCAGCTTGCCTTCATGTCCGTCAGGCCGAATTCGGGTGGTGTTGGAGGTTCGTGCTGCAGGTAGCGCGCCATGATATCGACATCATCGTGGCTCAACTCTCCGGAGGAGCCCCAATTCGGCATGCCGGCGGGGGAACCGTAGTTGATGAACGTTTCGAGGTAGATACTCCCTTTCTTGATGGTGATGTCCGGCGTCAAGGGTTTGCCGGTCGCGCCCTTGCGCAGCACGCCGTGACAACCGGCGCAGCGCTCGAAATATATCTGCTTGGCGCGTGCGAATTCCTGTTTGTTGAGTCCAGGCGCATCCGGCGCAGTTGCTTCTTTCGCCTCCTCGGGCTTGATCGTGGTCGGCGCGCCCTGGTAGCGCATCTCGGCTCCCCCGGTGCCGGGATGCTTCTCGGGTTTCTCCGCCGCCATCGCGACCGAGATGGACAGAGCCGTTGCTGCCATCAAGCCGGCGCCCAGTGCCAGATAGTTGAATTTCATATCGCAGTCCTCCGCATGAGATTAAAATCGGATATGGGTGAAACTGTAGAATCGGTCGCCTTACCGCTCCTTGACTTGAGTCAATAGTAACCGGATTTGGCTTGCTTCACAGACCCGTCGCGGCAGACGGTGTTGAGACTGGATCATGGCGCGATGAAAGGGTTTTCTCCGGGTTTTAAACGGCAAATATCTCGCGCCGGCGGCTTGGGCTTTATTTGGGTCAAGCCGTCCGGAGGGTCCGTTGACTTCCGTCAAATGCCCGGCGGCGTGAGCCGATACAATGTCGTTTCGTGGGATCAACCGAGCGACGGGCCGCAGTGGAAATCATCTACTTTACATTGGTGGGAATCGGGCTTTATTTTGCCTCCGACTGGATACTGGACCGCATCGAAGCCGCACGCGGCCGCCGGTTTGAGAACCGCTCTGTCATATTCTTTGTGATCATTCTG
>JAOTWF010000074.1 GCA_029863005.1 Gammaproteobacteria bacterium
CCGGCCGTGGCCGCCGCATCGGCCCCAGCGCCCAAAGTCGAGACAACCGCCGTCGCGCCTGCACCGACCCGTCGCACCAAACCCATTCCGGGCGCGGCGACTTATACCGGCAAAATCGATGCCGAATGCGAAGTCCTGGTGCTTGGTGCCGGTCCCGGCGGCTACTCGGCAGCCTTTCGCGCCGCCGATCTCGGCAAGAAGACGATGCTCGTCGAGCGCTACGCCACGCTCGGGGGGGTATGCCTCAACGTCGGCTGCATTCCTTCCAAGGCGCTGCTGCATGTCGCGGCCGTGACCGAGGAGGCGCAAAAACTTGCCGAGCATGGTGTCAGTTTCGGCGCGCCGAAATTCGATCTCGCCAAACTGCGCGACTGGAAAGACAAAGTCGTTAGCAAGCTCACCGGTGGTATCGGCATGATGGCCAAGGGTCGTAAAGTTGAGGTAATACGCGGCGTCGGGCGCTTTCTCGATCCGCATCATATGGAAATCTCGCTCACTGCCGGCGAAGGCAAGGCGCCGACTGGCAAAAAAATAATCATCCGGTTTGCCCATGCCGTCATCGCCGCCGGTTCCCAGGCCGTGAAGCTTCCGTTCATTCCCGATGACCCGCGTATCGTCGATTCCACCGGAGCGCTCGAACTCCAGAGCGCTCCAAAAAAGATGCTTGTCATCGGCGGTGGCATCATCGGGCTCGAAATGGCGACCGTGTATTCGACGCTGGGTTGCCGCCTGGACGTGGTCGAAATGCTGGATGGGCTCATGCTCGGCGCCGACCGCGACCTCGTGCGTGTGTGGGAGAAGATGAACCACCAGCGCTTCGATCGCATCATGCTGAAGACCAAAACAACCAAGGTCGAGGCATTTACGACCGGTATTAAAGTCACGTTCGAGGGCGAGCAGGCACCCGACGGGCCGCAGGTCTATGACTATATTCTGGTCGCGGCCGGCCGCGCGCCGAATGGAAAGACTATTTCCGCCGAAAAGGCCGGCGTCGCCGTCACCGATCGCGGGTACATCGAAGTCGACAAGCAAATGCGCACCAACGTGCCGCACATATTCGCGATCGGCGATATCAATGGCCAGCCGATGCTGGCGCACAAGGCGGTGCATGAGGGCCATGTGGCCGCCGAGGCGGCCGCCGGGCAGAAGTCCTTCTTCGATGCGACGGTCATTCCGTCGGTCGCCTATACCGATCCCGAAATCGCCTGGGTGGGCGTGACGGAAGACGAGGCCAAGAAGCAGGGTCGAGTGATTGGCAAGGCCAGGTTCCCATGGACCGCCTCCGGTCGTGCCATTGCCAACGGCCGCGATGAAGGCTTCACCAAGATCCTTATTGATAAGGATACTCACCGCGTGGTCGGCGGTGGCATCGTGGGCACCCATGCCGGCGACCTCATCAGCGAGCTGGCGCTCGCCATCGAAATGGGCTGCGACCCGGAAGATATCGGCAAGACCATCCACCCGCATCCCACGCTCGGCGAGTCGGTCGGCATGGCCGCCGAGGTGTTTGAAGGGGTCTGCACCGATCTGATGCCGCAGAAGCGACGATAGAGGCGAGAGCGACTGGAAAACCGCTGTTCCCAGACTGGGTGCAGGGCGCCAGCGACGGAACTGCGCCGGAAAATCCGTTACAATGCCGCACTTCCTGACGAATACGCTGGGTTGATCCATGGCAAAAATCAAAAAAGTCGTTCTGGCGTACTCCGGCGGCCTCGATACCTCGGTCATCCTTGCTTGGCTGAAAGAAACCTATGACTGCGAGGTGGTGACCTTCACCGCCGACATTGGCCAGGGTGAAGAACTGGAACCGGCGCGCGCCAAAGCCAAAAAAATGGGCGTGAAAGAAATCTTCATTGACGATCTCAAGGAAGAGTTCGTACGCGATTTTGTCTTCCCCCTGTTTCGAGCCAACACGCTGTACGAGGGTGAATACCTGCTCGGCACCTCCATCGCGCGCCCGCTGATCGCCAAGCGCCAGATCGAGATCGCCAACAAGGTTGGCGCCGATGCCGTGGCGCACGGCGCCACCGGCAAGGGCAATGACCAAGTCCGCTTTGAGCTCGGCTATTACGCCCTGCGCCCGGACATCAAGATCATTGCGCCGTGGCGCGAGTGGGACCTGTCCTCACGCGAAAAACTCATGGACTACGCGGAGAAGCACGACATTCCCGTCGAAATGAAGCGTGGCAAGAAATCGCCGTACTCCATGGACGCCAACCTGCTGCACATCTCCTATGAAGGCGGCGTGCTGGAAGATCCGTGGCAGGAGCCGGAAGAATCCATGTGGCGCTGGTCGGTCTCCCCCGAGAAAGCGCCGAACAAGCCGACCTACATCGAGCTGACTTACAAGAAAGGTGATATCGTCGCCATCAACGGCAAGGTCATGTCGCCGGCCACGGTGCTCGAGTCCCTCAATATCCTGGGTGGTGCCAATGGCATCGGGCGCACCGATATCGTCGAAAACCGCTACGTGGGCATGAAGTCACGCGGCGCTTACGAAACCCCCGGCGGGGCCATCATGCAGAAGGCGCATCGTGCTATTGAATCCATCACGCTGGACCGAGAAGTAGCTCATCTCAAAGATGATTTGATGCCGCGTTATGCCTCGCTGATTTATAACGGCTACTGGTGGAGCCCCGAGCGCCAGATGTTGCAGGAAATGATCGACGTCTCGCAGGAGACGGTGAATGGCATCGTGCGGCTGAAGCTCTACAAGGGGAACGTGAGCGTGGTGGGCCGGAAATCCGATTCCGACAGCTTGTTTGATTCAAGCATCGCGACCTTCGAGGATGACAAGGGCGCCTACAACCAGAAGGACGCCGAGGGCTTTATCAGGCTCAATGCCCTGCGCCTGCGCATCGCGGCGAAGAGACGTCGGAAGAAATGAGCTTCAAGAACGTCGAGATCAAAAAGCAGGCGAACATCTATCACGACGGCCGCGTGACAAGCCGGACGATCATCACCCCTGAAGGAGAAATGAAAACGCTGGGCGTGATGCTCCCTGGCACGTACCGTTTCAGCACCCAGGCGCCGGAGAAGATCGACATCACCCAGGGACACTGCCGGGTCAGGCTCGCGGACCACCCAACCTGGACCGAATACCAGGCGGGACAGAGTTTTTCAATTCCCGGCAATTCCCATTTCGAGATCGAAGTCACCGATCTGTTCGATTACGTCTGTCATTTCGGTTGATTCACGGCAAGGAGGTCTGCCATGCGCGTACTGCACACCATGATCCGGGTTGGGAGCCTGGACCGCTCCATCAAGTTCTACACCGATGTCCTGGGCATGAAACTGCTGCGCCGCAAGGATTACCCGGACGGGAAGTTCACGCTGGCGTTTGTCGGCTACGGCCCGGAAACTGAACAGGCGGTTATCGAATTGACTTACAACTGGGGAACCGAAAAATACGATCTCGGTAACGCCTTTGGCCATGTCGCGCTTGAAGTGGATGACACTTACAAAGCCTGCGAGGAGATCAAGAAGCGCGGCGGTAAAGTGACGCGCGAGGCCGGTCCGATGAAGCATGGCAGTACCGTGATCGCGTTTGTCGAGGACCCGGATGGTTACAAGATCGAGCTCATTCAAAAGGGAACACAAAGCACGAAATAGCCATGTCATGGCTGGATAAAATTCCGTTGCTGGCACTCGTTATTGCCGCCTTGGCGCTGGGTTTGGCTCCGCTCTCCCCGGAGCCGCATCTATGGGAAAAAATTAAGATGCTGGTCAACGGAACGCTGATACAGCCTATCGATATCTTTGACCTGCTCATGCATGCCTCCCTGCCGTTATTGCTGGTCATCCGGTTGATACGCCAGGCGTTGTCAGGAAAGAAGAGCGGCCAGTCCGCTTGAGCGGTGCTTCGCAGTGACCCCCTCACCGGCCTCTCTCCCGTTAACGATTGCTGTCATCCTGCCGGTTCTGAACGAAGCAGAAAATCTCGATGACTCCCTTTCAGAACTGATCGAGATTCAGCATTTCGATGAAATTATCGTAGTCGACGGCGGCAGCACGGATGCCAGCATGGAGACTGTCTGCAAGCTTATGTCATTCGACGTGGAACCGGTGCCACAGCTGATCCAGAGCCCACGCGGACGGGCGACTCAGATGCAGGCGGGGGCGCAGGCCGCTTCATCGGACATCCTGCTGTTTCTTCATGCCGACAGCACACTCCCGCCCGGCGCCGCCGAAGATATTCGCGATGCGGTGGAGCGGGGTGAAATATGGGGTCACTTTGATGTGCGTCTGTCCGGAATTCATTATTTCTATCGCGTGATCGAGCGACTGATGAACTGGCGCTCGCGACTGACCGGGATTGCCACTGGCGATCAGGGCTTGTTTGTCCGGCGCGACGTTTATCGTTTGCTGGGCGGGTTTGCCTCGCTGCCTTTGATGGAAGACATCGAGTTTTGCACGCGCCTGAAATCGGTCGGCAAACCATTATGCCTGCACGGACCCCTAATCACTTCCTCGCGGCGCTGGGAAAAAAACGGAATCGTCCGCACGATATTTAGGATGTCGTTGTTGCGCTTGCTCTACTGGCTGGGTGTTGCTCCCGCGCGGCTCGCGCGCTGGTACCCCACCTAATATGATGACAAGACGAACGCAGCGAAGCGGAGTAGGGCTAAATTTATGAGTCAGCCTCGACTGCTTATATTTGCCAAACAACCGATACCCGGACAGATCAAGACCCGTCTGCAGCCGGATTACAGCACGGAAGAATCGGCCGAAATCGCCGCCTTCATGATACGCGCCACCGTCGAGCTGGCCGTCTCCGCTTGGCCGGGTGATGTCATGCTGTATGCCTCACCTGACATCGAACATCCGTTGTTCCGACAGCTGGCGCGTGATTTCCGCCTCTTGCTGGCGCCACAGGCTGGAGGGGACTTAGGCGCCAAGATGCTGAGTGCCATCCGCGAAGGAATCGCTATGGGCGCGGGAACAGCAATAATGGGTTGCGATGTACCGCAGTGCGGGTGGGATGTCATCGATCAGGCCAACGATTGGCTCGCGCGTGGGAAAAATGTCCTCGGGCCAACCGAGGACGGCGGTTACTATTTTATCGGTCTCCAGCAGGCTTGCCCCGAACTGTTTGACAATATTCCCTGGAGCAGTAACCAGGTACTCCCGATGACGCTCGCGCGCTCTGATAAGCTGGGCATAGAATTTGAATTGCTTTCGAAGCTCCGGGATGTCGACACGGCGAATGACCTGTGGATCGCGGCGCAAAAATACGAACCGCTGAAACAGTTTTTAATATAGCTGTACTTCCCTTCGCTGCGTCCGTCTTGTCATGAGCGTAGTCAGGCCAGCGCGCCGCCACAACTGCTGCCGGCGCCGGCGGTGCATCCCAGGCAATGGCTATCCACGGCGATCGGTGTGCCGTCGAGCTGCGGGGTGTTGAGATCCCACAGGTAGCGGTGAGGTTTGTCTCCCAGGGGCAGATCGAGCATTTGATTAAAATCGCAATCGTAGACACGGCCGAGCCAGTCCACGCTGATTAGGTGCCGGCACATCAGCCCTGGAACGGTGGCGGGATTGAAATTGTTTTCCAGCAGCTGCATGTAGCTGTCGTACTGATTGGTGCGTTCGAGGAAATGCGCAAAGCGGTTGATCGGCAGGTTAGTAATGGTCATCAGACGCGAAAAGACTATGCCGAAGTCTTCCCTTAAATGCTGCTTGTAATCCGACTCAAGTGTTTCCTGCTCCCCCGGGAGGAATGCCCCACCGGGGTTGTAGACCAGGTCCAGTACAAGCGCGGCGTCACGCCCGTAACCGGCAGTATTCAGCTGTCTTAAAGCCTCGATGCTTTTATCAAACACACCGTCACCGCGCTGGGCGTCCACGTTCTTCTGCGTATAGCAGGGCAGGGAGCCGACCAACCGGATTTTTCGCTGCGCGTACCAGGCCGCCAGATCCTGTTGTTCTGGCTCAAGCAGCACGGTCAGATTGCAGCGTGCCGTCACGGACAAACCCAGCGCGAGAAACCGGTCTACGAAACGGCGGAAATGCGGGTTGATCTCGGGAGCGCCCCCTGTGACGTCCACGGACGTAATGCACTTGTCCTGAGTCCATTCGAGAATCTTTTCCATGGTTTCCCAGGTCATGATCTCGGTGCGTTTGGGACCGGCATCCACGTGGCAATGGTGACAGGCCTGGTTGCACAGCCGGCCGACATTCACCTGCAGTTCACGCAGCCGTTCCCGGCGCAGCGGGGACTGACCGCTTTCCTGCAGGCAGCGTGAAAAGGGCGAGCCGGACACGGTCTTCAGCCTGACGGCTATACGGTTCATTCCGTTTATTCTAACGCTCCATCCAGTGGCGACGAATGAAATGGTCGATGGAAATCTTCCCGGGGCCGCGCAGCAGCGGGAGCAACAACAGCGTGCCGTAGAACTGGTGCTGGATGACGCCGGCCGCTTCCAAGGCAGGATAGGCGATCACGGCCACTATATTGAACAAAAACAACACCGCCGCCGCGAGCCTTCCACCGAGTCCGATCGCGAGCAGGATCGGGAAAACAAACTCTGTCGCCGTGCCAAGGTAGGCCGCGACTTCGGGTGAGAGCAATGGCACTTCGTATTCGTAGGCAAAAAGCGTGAAAGTGCTCGGGTTCATGTGGATAAAGGGAAAACCCCCGCCGAGGATGACCTTGGTCAGTGCCGCGTCCCAGAAGAATTTCGCTATCCACAGGCGGATGCCGAGATCCGCGAGTGGCGCCAGCCTCTCGAGTCCGCCTATCACCGGCCGAGCCAGCCGGGTCGTGCCGTCAATGATGGACATGAGTTTTTCCTCCGTTGGGTTTATTCATAAGACCGGGTTTCCGGTTATTTTTTTTTCATTTTCTACTTGCGCCAGTGTGCCTAGCTGTATCTGGCTTGCCAGGGCGCCTGTAAGGTCATAATCCGCCTGGGCGTCCATGGCCGCACGGGCGGCTTGCGCCAAGGTGGAACCCGCGTCAATGGCAGAAAGCAGGGAGTAATCGCCATCGCTAAGCGTTCGCATTTCAACTTCCTGGCGGCGAATCACCAGAAGTTTCACTCCCCCTTCTTCCAGGTTGACGTCCGGGCTGCCCGCATGGTCTGGCTGATTTACCTGCCAGATGCGCAGGATTGGATAACTCGAAGCGAGCAAGCGCGCGGAAGGCTGAAGTCTGAATCGTAGGTTCCCGTACTCTTCCGCCGGAATTGAAGACAGGGTCGTCAATGCCAGGGGCTGACCGACACCAGCATGAAAGCTCTCGTGCATGGCCCATTCCAGGCGGGCGACGTCGGGAAGATAGACCAGTTCGCGGGCGGGCGGAAAGCCGGACAGGAAACCGGCGAAATGTTCGCCGAAATCGTGCAGATTGCCGCTTTCGGGGCGATGCAAGGGAATATAACTCGCGGCCGCGTAGCGGAAGAATCCATCACCCACCAGACGCTCGGTGACGGGGTAGACCGCCTTGAGTGCGTTTGTGAGGCTCTCGAAGACATTGTTGCGGTACACCTGAAAATGCCGCGCTGGCGCGAACCGTCCGGGACGGATGTGTTGCATGAATTTCGACCCGGCAGATCGCAAAACGCCTTCGCTGAATTGGCGCTGTAACTCAAGCAACGAGGGCATGGGCCTTCTCCATGATTTCGTCTGCCCGCCGCGCCTCGTTGAGCAGCACCGGCAGGGGCGGTAAATCGGTATCCCATTCGATCAGAGTTGGAAGGTTTCCCAGCCGTTTGACGGCCTGGTTGTATAGCGCCCAGACCTCATCGGCCACAGGGGCATTGTGGGTGTCAATCAGGATTTCACCTTCAGGATAACGATTGACGGTGAAACCGGCGAGATGCATTTCTCGGACTTTGTTGGCGGGAATCGCGCGCAGGTATTGCTGCGCATCGTAACCGTGATTCGTGGCACTGACATGGATGTTGTTGATATCGAGCAGAATGCCGCATCCGGAAATTCTGGCGACTTCGTCGAGAAAATCCCACTCCGGGATGGTCGAGTGTGTGTATTGCAGATAGCTCGACGGATTTTCGATCAGAATTTCGCGACCGAGATAGTCCTGTGCCTGCTGCACCCGCTCGGCAAAATGGCGCAGTGCCTCCTCGGTATAGGGCAGGGGGAGCAAATCGTTGAGATAGCTACCGTCCACCGAGCTCCAGGAAAGATGATCCGACACCAATCCCGGCTCGTAGATCTGAATCAGTGACTTCAACTTCGCCAGGTGTCGTTGATTCAACGGGTCGCAGGAACCGATGGAAAGCCCGACACCGTGAAGACTGATAGGATAATGTTCACGGGCCCGTTCCAGGTATTCGAGGGGGGCTCCGCCGTCACCAAAGTAATTTTCGCTGTGAACCTCGAGCCATCCGACCGTTGGCAAGCTGTCTGTCACTTCCCGGTAGTGTTCCGCGCGCAAACCGATCCCGGCTTTTGCCGGGATCGGTGAGTCAACGCGGTCGGGCATTATGGCGTCGGCCATGTATCCCGACTATTTTTTCGCGGAAGCCAGTTGACCGCCGACAATCTTTTCGCAAGTCCCTGCGGGAATGAATATCCAGGCGTCCTTCTGCGCATCTTTTTTAGCTGTGCCGGCGCAAGCGGAAGTTGCGGTCTGGCAGTCATTCTTTCCTGCCTTGGAGATGCCATAGCATTTTTCCATTTTAACTTTTTCTGCGGCTTGAGCGGACGTGGCGGTGAGGCCGAGGGCAAGGGCGCCGGTGATGGCGCTGGTCAGTAGGGCAGCATTAAGTTTATTCATCCTGTATCTCCTGGTCTGATAGTGATAATTGAGACGAAAACCCCAACACAGGGCATCGGCAAATTCTGACCTGAGTCAACTCCATAAGTTCAGGTGATGGTAAGGGTTGCCTCGTCAACTAAGGCGAAAACATCGATTAGGCCTCATTACCCTGATTCCCCGACAATTGGGCCAAACAGCGCATATATTGCTTTTCATCGAGGGGTGTCTGCGTGCGCTGTGAATGCCACAGCATTTCGCCGAGGCACTCCATGATCCGGTGCTGGACGGCATGCTCGTCGGGCATTTTTTCAAGCAGCGTACGATAGCAATCGCGCATCCCACGGGGCTGGTCGAGGGATAATTGTTCTTCGATGGCAATATGCATCCCGAGATGCAGGAACGGATTGGCATCTCCCGTTTCCGAAAAAAAATCGCGTCCACGCGCAATCTCGGGATTATCCAAAACCGGGTGGTATTCAGGATGACGCAGGAGCACCTGCACGATCAACTTCTCCATTCCTTCGAGCGGGCGGCCTTCACGGTGCGCACGCCAGGCGCGGAAAAATACCTCTCGCGTCTTATCGCGGTCCTGTCCAACAAACATCTTTAGGGGGTTTTGGACCGGAACAGGCCCAGCACGGCGGAATATTGAAAGAGGTGATTGACGCCATCGAGAGGTCCGATCTCTCCATTGCCGTACATGCCAATGATCGGCAGACCCGGAAAACGCGAGCGCAGGGAGTCGAGATCGCGGTCGCGATTGCCGAAGAAATTCGGGCCGCGCCCCATGCAGGGAAACAACAACGCAAACTCCGGATCGCCCCCCAGTTCCTGGGCGCTGCGCGTGATGCAGTGACGCATGTCGCGTTCGGCGACCAGGGCATCGCGCATCGCCCAGAACAGACGTTCGCCGCGCGCCGGGCGTTCCGAGAGTGTGATGGATTGGTCTGTCGGGTTGGCAGCCACGATGTGATTCAAACGGTAACGTCCTTCACGGATGGCTGTGTCGGGATCGCCAATGGTCACGCCACCGATGATCAGATGCAGAGGGACCCGCTCCATTTCCCGCACGGCGGGTGGCAGCGATTGCACCAGCACGCTCAGCGCCGGGTAATTTCCGAGGCGCTTGATGTCATAACCTCGCACCTCCGCCACTTCGATGGGCGAAGTCAGCGCCCGTACGCCTTGCGAGGCTACGAGCACGCCGGTGACGCCGCCGAGGATGGCATCCACCTGTTCTGATTCCGCCACGCGCGCGCCGCTCCAAACTTTGAACGGGCCGTTACCGAAAAGATCGCCCGACACGGCTCCGAAGCGTTTCGCCGGAATGTCCAGCCAATTGGCCGTAAGCCCCGCGGGCGTACACAAGCTGAGCACCATCTCTTCGTCGTTACGTATAGTGGTGGGGGCGATGTTGAGCTGCATGTTTCCCGCCAGCACCATGGCGACGGCACCCGGGCTGTCGAGCACCCATTCCGCTTCGGTCAGGATACCGGCGCCGGTGCATCCCAC
>JAOTWF010000018.1 GCA_029863005.1 Gammaproteobacteria bacterium
TGGCGCCTATCTTGCCGAGTTTCTGTTGAAGAAAGGTTATGACGTTCACGGCATCAAGCGTCGCACTTCGTTGTTCAACACGGATCGCATCGATCATCTTTATCAGGACCCTCATGTCAAGGACCGGAAATTTACCCTGCACTACGGGGACATGACCGATTCCAGCAGCCTGATTCGAATCGTACAGCAGGTTCAACCCAGCGAAATTTACAATCTTGCCGCGCAGAGCCATGTGGCCGTTTCGTTTGAGGAGCCGGAATACACTGCAGATTCTGACGCGCTGGGGGCATTACGGCTGCTGGAAGCCATGCGAATTCTTGGCCTTGAGAAGAAAACGCGTTATTACCAGGCCTCCACTTCGGAACTCTACGGCAAGGTGCAAGAAATACCACAGTGTGAATCGACGCCGTTTTATCCACGCTCACCTTATGCCGTGGCCAAACTCTATGCCTACTGGATTACCGTGAATTACCGCGAGGCTTACGGCATGTATGCCTGCAACGGGATACTCTTCAATCATGAGTCGCCCACCCGCGGTGAGACATTTGTGACCAGGAAAATCACTCGCGGTATGGCGCGCATTAAACTGGGTCTCCAGCCTTGCCTGTATCTCGGCAACCTGAATGCCAGGCGCGACTGGGGCCATGCGCGTGACTTCGTCGAGGCGCAGTGGCTGGTGTTGCAGCAGAAGAATCCGGAAGATTTTGTCATTGCCACCGGTGAGCAACACAGCGTGCGTGATTTTGTGAACGCCGTTGCCAGCGAACTCGGCATCGTGATCGAGTGGCGCGGCAAGGGCTTGAAGGAAACTGGTGTGGTCAGCCAGATTGAGGGTAGCGAAAAATCCGGCCCCAAGAAGGGGCAGGTCATTGTCCGCGTCGACCCGCGCTACTTCCGTCCCACCGAAGTTGAGGCACTTCTAGGCGATGCATCTAAGGCACGCAAAAAGCTTGGATGGAAACCAAGAATAAAATTCAAGGAACTGGTAACCGAGATGGTTCGCACCGATCTCGATTCAGCCGAGCGCGACAGCCTCGTCAAGAAATTCGGTTATTCCGCCTACGATTATCACGAATAGAGAATGGAGCTGGCTAGCAAGATTTACGTCGCGGGGCATAAGGGGCTTGTGGGTTCCGCGATCGAGCGCCAACTGCGCGCAGGGGGCTATACCAATATCATCCAGCGCTCGCATAACGAACTAGATTTGGTCGATCAACACGCGGTCGAGAGATTCTTTGAAGTCGAAAAACCGCAATATGTTTTCCTGGCGGCGGCCAAGGTCGGTGGCATTCATGCCAATAATACCTATCCGGCTGAATTTATCCGTGACAACCTTGCCATCCAGACCAGCGTGATTCATGAATCATGGCGATCAGGCGTGAAAAGGTTGTTGTTCCTCGGCTCATCCTGCATCTACCCGCGCGACTGTCCACAACCGATTAAAGAAGAATACCTCCTTACCGGCCCGCTGGAACCGACAAACCGCGCTTACGCCATCGCTAAAATTGCGGGCATTGAAATGTGCTGGAGTTATAACCGGCAATATGGCACGCAATATCTCGCGATCATGCCCACCAACCTATATGGGTTGTGCGATAACTATGACCTCAACGATAGCCATGTCATTCCTGCACTTATCCGGAAGTTTCATGAAGCCAAGCAACAAGGCAGCAAAGACGTGGTTGTCTGGGGTACTGGCACCCCGAAACGGGAATTCCTCTACAGCGACGACATGGCCGATGCCTGCGTGTTTTTGATGAACCTGCCGGACGACCAATTCCTGTCCCTGCTTGGTAGCGACGAAACCCAGTCGGGAAAATTCAAGCCACCGCTCGTCAATGTCGGCGCAGGAGAGGATGTCACTATCAAGCAGCTAGCTGAGTCAGTCAAGAAGGTTATCGGTTTTGAAGGAAAGATTACTTATGATGTATCGAAGCCGGATGGCACGCCCCGAAAACTGCTTGATGTAAGCAATCTCGCTCACCTCGGATGGCGTGCCAAAATGCCTTTGCTCGAAGGTATCCGGCGGGCTTACGAAAATTATCAGAGCACTCTCGAGTTGCCAGTTTGGGACAAGCCATAAAGCGCATCATAAAGACTATCCTTCACAAGTTTGGCATCATTGTGATGAAGCAGTCATCCCGCATGTACCTGCCGGAGGATGATTCGTACCGGATCGCGGTTGAGCAGTACGGCCAACTCGATCCGGTTATCATTGATGGCGGCGCTCACAGAGGGGGTTCGGTGGAGGCTTTTTCCCACTTCGTTCCCCATGCCGAATTCCATTGTTTTGAGCCAGACCCGCTACTCGCCGACGAACTTACTGGAATATTCAAGAAGAAGACCAATGTCCACGTAGTGAGAGTGGCGCTCGGGGAATCGAAGGGGAAGGCCATGTTCAACATCAATGCCTCGCGAGCGACCAGCTCGCTGCTCCCGTCAATAGATACGCTGCAGCCAGATCTGCAGACTCTTTGCCAACTTGTGGAACAAGTCGAAGTCGATGTCGCTACGATCGACGACTATTGCGCGGCGCAAAATCTGAACCGGGTTGATATCATCAAGCTCGATCTCCAAGGCTCCGACTACAAGGCCTTGCGAGGCGCGAAATCGACATTGCGGCGCGCGCGCGTCGTGCTGATCGAAGTGTCGTTCGTTCAAATCTATAAGAATAGTGAACTCTTTCCGGCCGTTCTTCGACTGATGGAGGAATGTGAGTTTACCCTATTTACATTGTGCGGACTCCACTATGGAGAAAATGATGAACTACTCTGGGCCAACGCCATCTTTGTGAACAGCGGCTCACACAAGAATGATCTACTGCCTGCCCAGTCGAAGCATTAAGCGATGAAGGCAACAATATTTCGGAACGCAAGTTGGAGCGGTGCCGCCGCAGCGTTTCGGGCCATTTCTGGCCTGATCACTGCGTTGCTCGCGATTCGTCTTCTGGGAGTGGGGGACTACGGACACATTGTAACCATACTTTCATTGTTTGTGCTCTACCTGTCGTTGAACTCGAGTGTTTTTACGGTGTTGGTTACAAAACTGATGGCGCCGCGAACCACCGATGCTGGCGAGGACAGTTCTGTCATGCTTGCGGCAGCAACGATATTTAGTGCGATATCGGTTGCGTTGCTGGTAATCGTGACCTTGTTACTGAGTGAATACGCGCCGCGACTTATATCGATAGAACCCAGCAATGTTCTGGACGCAGAAATCCGCCGGGTCATTTTCCTGATGGGGGCGCTCACGGCTATCCAGATTGTGGTCGCGTTACATTCTGCGCTCATAGAGAGCGCCGGCAGGCTGGACCTCGCCATGAAATGGCAATTGATTGGCCCCACTGTTGTGCTGATCGTGCTTTCCTTCTCGTTCTTTGCACAGCTGCCGATCACCGCCGTGGGCTATGTGGGGGCGCTTTGTGTCGGCGCATTGACTGATCTGTTTCTACTTTGGTTCGTCAGACGTAAAGTGATGCCATCTTCGCTTCTATTCTGGCCATCGCGCAATCGGCTGATCGGCGTGGCGCATCTGCTCACGTTGGGCGGTGTGCTGCAAGCGTCCTCGCTCATGAGCATGTTTCTTGAACCGCTCAACAAGCTGTTATTGAACTATATTGTTGGGCCCGCCGCCGTCACTATTTACGATTTGGCGATGAAAGTCATCTGGGGTATCCAGTACCTGTTCAGTTCCGCGATGCGCGTATTTCTTCACCTGGGGAGCCGGGACAAGGAGGCCGTGGGTCAGACATTCTCCCGAGTGATAGCTTTGATCGGGGTACCCGTAGTGATCCTCCACACCATCGGGGCGCTTTTCCTTTTCTGGGCAGCCCAGCATTGGATGGCAATCGATGCGGCTCAACTCATGGTTTTTTTCGCGATTGCCACGGTGTCAAATTTAGGAATAATCTATATCACGCCGCTTTATATTAGCCTGATTGGCCGCGGGGATCTTCGCTTTATATTCAGATGCCAGACGATTCTGGCAATTACCAATATCGTCGTTTCTTTCACGCTCATACCTGTCATCGGGCTGATCGGTGCTGCCTTCGGGCTACTATCGGCAACCATTTATAACGTGGTGGCAATCTATGTTCGGTGTAAAGACAACTCAGGCACGATTGACGGACTTAGCGATACGCTGCGTGGACAGGGAGTACGTTATTCACTGACGATTGCACTATTCGCTGCGGCAATATTATTGGGTATAAAAGGCGGCGATAGCTTTATCGGTTCTTTTGCGGTGTTGCTTGGTCTCGCTGCGATTATGGTACGGGAGCCTATGGCTAATCTTGTTCTTGAACGAATAGGAATTGGGAAACGACTTTTCTTCTAGTGGTAACAACAGTATTCGTGCCCATAGTAAAGATATAACTTTTTTCAATATGTTGAAGGTGGATGGCAAATGAACCTGGCAAGCCCAATAGCTTTCTTAGTAAAAGTTTACCGAAGGCTTCCATACAAGCCATTTAAAGCACTGCTTATCAAACTTTATTGGAAATATCTTACGGCTTCGAAAAACCATCGTATGGCTATCAAGAAAATAGATGGCATACGCTACGAACTTGATTTGTCTGAATTAATAGATTCCGGGATGTTTTATGAGGGTGCTCGTGAGCCAAATACTGCTAATGCACTGACTAGACTTGCCAAACCGGGGAATGTGGTTTTCGATATTGGCGCAAATGTCGGAAGCCATACGTTGCCGTTAGCGAAGTTGGTCGGGCCAGAGGGCATGGTGTATGCCTTTGAACCAGTTGTGTGGGCTCATAAAAAACTTGAGCGAAACATGGAGTTAAATAGCTTTAAAAACATTCGGCTGGTGCCAGTTGCACTAAGCGACCAAGAGCAGACGCATGGAACAGAGCAATTCCGCGCTAGTTTTAAAATAAGCAAACAGACAGATGTTGGTGCGGACGGTAAATTGACGCAGAATTGGTGGGAGGCTTGCGACAAAGTAAATGTGGTATTCGATACGATGGATGCATTCACCCAGAAAAATAAACTCAGTAGATTGGATTTAATCAAGTTGGATGTAGATGGTTACGAAGGGAAAGTTATTCGTGGTGCCAAAAACACTCTTGAACGATTTAAACCAATTATTCTTATGGAAATTGCGCCATCATGGGCAAAGGCAAGAGGGGAGAATTTGTCCGAAATCACCAAAGATTTGGGCAAGCTGGGGTATCGTTTTTTTGATGAGGAGGATTTCTCCGAAATCGATGATATAGAGTGCCTGATTGAAAGTATCCTCCCTGGCGCCTCTATCAATGTGATCCTGGCTGCAGGACTGAAGCCTGAATGACAGAATTGTGCCTAGAATTGTTGTCAAGATGCCCCGGAAATGTATTGAGTGATCGCTGATTACAGCCCTGTATCCAGCGTCACATGTCCCAGTTGCGAATCGGGCGAAGTGCGGCAAGTGGGCCCAATCTCTCCGAGCAACATCTTTGCAGGCCGGGTTTTGGGTCAGGTGTTGCCGGGAGGTTTCTTATGGAGATGCTCAGACTGTTGTCTTGAGTTTCGTTATCCTCGGCTTCCGAGATCCGAAATCGATAAACTCTATCAACTGGGCAACAATGAAAGCTGGGCCACGCCGGTGGAAGGTCGAACCGACTGGATACTGGTCTCAAAAATGATTTCATCACTTTCTGGGATCAGTCGCATTTTGGATGCCGGTTGTTTTGATGGGAGATTGCTGGAATATCTGGGGCAAGGTTACGAGCGGTGGGGAGTGGAGATACATAAGGAGGCGGCAGAAAAGGCGCGCCAGCGAGGCGTGCATGTTGTTTCCGCAGATTATTCTAAGCTTCCATTGTGCCAAATAGAGGTTGATGCCGCTATTGCAGTGGACGTCATTGAGCATTCTTATGACCCGCTGGAATTCCTTGCATGCCTTGCCTCTGTTGTCCGTGAGGATGGAATCATCATCATAACTACCGGAAACACCGATGCTCCGACGTGGCGGCTGATGGGTAGCAGCTATTGGTACTGCCACATCGCGGAACACCTTTCCTTCATAAATCCAAAGTGGGCACGAAATGCCGCGCAACGTCTTGGATTAGAGGTGGTCGCCATCGAACGATTTTCGCACATGGATGACAGCACATTTAGCCACAGGCTGTACGAGACATTCGCCAATCTGGTTTATCGTGCGTCGCCCCGACTATTTTCTGGATTGAGGCGGTTAGGGGGCGGAAGCATTGATTTGAAGCGTTATCCAGAGTTGTTGCATGTGCCCCCATACTGGCTGTCAGCACGAGACCACATGCTGGTTGAGTTTAAGAAACGGATCACGCTGTGAACAAAAGCAGCTTTCCCGGTATCACGCATACCTGAATAATAATAATGTGGTGACAAGCGAACCAATTTAACTCAGGTGCGACCAAATCTCTTCAGTCCCGCGCTGCCCGCCGCAGTGCTCTTGTTTGGTATGGTGTTTGGCCTAGCATTCGCCAGTTTTTTAGGATTACGCTGGCAACCGTTCGCAACAATTACGCTTTATAGCGCACTTTTCATTTGGGTTGCGTTGCTCGCCTGGCGACAGCGTAAGTTATGGGGCAGGTTTAGTGTAATCGACGTACTATTTGGAGCTTTTATCTTTTTGGTCTTGGCATCTTTGCTTATCCATGGCGTCACCTGGTCTGGGCCTTGGAAGTATGGGCGTTACCTGCCATTTATGGTAGTTGTGCCATACGTATGCGGGCGTCTTATACGGGCGAAAGACATCCAAGTGTTTTTTAGTGTCGTCGCTTCGGCTGCTCTCGTGATGTTGATACTAGTTGCGATCGACTATTGGCAAAACGCTACGTTATACAACACATATGGACGTTGGCCTTTTTTTGGTCATTTTTACTCACCGCTGTTAATAGGCGCTCTTTTGGCAGGTTCGCTTATCGTGTTTTCTTTTCGTTTCCTAATCGGTGGTGCCGACATGTCCCAAACTTTGTTGCGACAAGCAGTTGGCCTTATTGTTTTAGGATTTGTCACTGTGGCATTGGTATGGGTTGCGGCGCGCGGAGCTTTGTTGTCAGGATTATTAGGCATAATTTGTATGGCCCTAATCGTGCGCAATATGTCGATATCGAGAAGGTATGCACTTCTTCTTTATCTTGCAGTGATTATAGGTCTGGCTACCTTTTTACTTCCCAAGCCGCAAGCACAGCTGTACGTGAACCTGCTGACTATGCCGGACAGTATCTATGTGAGTGTATCGGAACCAGCCGCACGAGGATCGGAACCAGCCTCATGGATATCGGAACTAGCCTCATGGATATCGGAACTGGCAGCACGAGGATCGGAACCGCTCGCACAGCAATCGGAACCCATACTGGGGAAAGCCAGCTGCGGACCACTTGAACAAGGTATTAATTCAGTGGCCATCAGGTGGGTACTTTATCAAGAGGCCGTTGCGATGTTTATGAATAGCCCGTGGTGGGGTGTTGGTGCGGCGTCTTTCGGGCAGCATTCCTGTTCCGGTGAGATGGGGTACCCGCACAGTTCGATACTACAAGCCTTTTCTGAACTCGGAGTTTTTGGGGGACTTTTGTTCGTTGGCTTAATGTTAACTACTTTCGTAAGAATTTTTCAAAAGGCAGTAAATATTAATTCGACACACTTTACTCAAATTGCACAACAGGCCTTGGCTTGGTTCATGATGTATTTGGCGGCATGCCAGATTTCAGGCAATTATTTCACAGATGTCGGCACATATCTTTTGGCGGGATTGGCAGCAGGCATGCAATCGAATTCTGCCTGGGATGAGGGAGTTGAGAGAAGCAATGTCGCGTGATTTTCCTAAAATCTCGGTAGTGACGCCAAGTTTCAACCAATCTGAGTTTCTGGAACGGACCATTAAATCCGTCCTCGATCAGGGGTACCCTAACTTGGAATACATCATAATTGATGGTGGTTCGACTGACGGTAGTGTCGATATTATACGGAAGTATCAGTCCCAGTTGGCATATTGGGTAAGTGAATCTGATAATGGACAATCTCATGCAATAAATAAAGGTTTGCGTCGTGCCACGGGTGACTGGGTAGCTTGGCAAAATTCTGATGATATCTATTACCCAGGTGTTTTTTCCAATTTGGCACATGTGGCGGGAAAAAATCCCGGCACAAAACTAATTGTGGGTAACATGATGTTGATCGATCCGAATGATCGGATCTTGCGAGACATTCGGTATGTTCGACCTAGCCATAAAGCGATGCTTGTTGAAGGGATGTTATTGGCTAATCAAGCAACTTTTTGGCATAGAGATGTACATCAAGAGATTGGTTGGATGGATGAAGATTTACATTTTTCTTTTGATTACGAATGGTTCTTGCGTCTGACGAAGTGTTATGAGGGGGTTCATGTAAATAGATTCTGGGGGGCATTACGTCTTCACGGTGAAGCCAAACTATGTAAGTGGCCTGAGAAATCAGCTTTAGAGCACACCACGGTACGGCTTTGCTATGGACCAGAATTGCCATTATGGGAAGCAGGTCTATACCGTGCATATCGCTTGGCTCAATTAGTTGCTAATGGTGAAATGAGATATGTCATACGGGGAATTCTACGTCGGTTAAAAGGAAAGCAAGGATACGACAGTTACTGACGATATGTATTACGCCCCCATTGCATTATTCGTTTATAACCGTCCCTTGCATACGCGACAGACTGTGGAGGCTTTGCTAGCAAATGCAGAGGCCTCGGAAACGCCGCTCTATGTGTTTTCCGATGCCCCACGGAATGAAGCTGCAAGTCTGGCAGTAGCCGAGGTTAGGTCTTATATACGAGATATTGTTGGTTTCAAGGCTGTTACCATCATTGAGCGTGAAACCAATATTGGTTTGGCCCGATCTATTATTGGTGGTGTGACCAGATTATGCGGGGAATATGGCCGCGTGATCGTGATGGAAGATGATTTGGTGACTTCGCCTTATTTCCTCCGGTTTATGAATGATGCGCTTGATATGTATGATGGTGATGAACGTGTTGTCAGCATTCATGGCTACGTTTATCAAGTCAAGACGGCTTTGCCAGAGACTTTCTTTTTGAGAGGCGCCGATTGCTGCTGGGGTTGGGCGACATGGAAACGTGCTTGGAATCTGTTTGAGCCTGATGGCCGGTTGTTGTTGCGGGAACTTGTACACCAAAAGCTGATATATCGTTTTGATTATGATGGTACTTACCCTTATACCAGGATGCTCAAGAATCAAATTAAGGGCAAGAACAATTCATGGGCGATACGTTGGCATGCAAGTGCTTTTTTGGAAAACAGGTTCACGCTTTATCCAGGCCGCAGCCTGGTGCTTAACATCGGTTTCGATAGTAGTGGGACGCATTGCTCGACGACCAACCAGTATGCATGCGACATTGCGGATTCACCGATTAATGTCGATCCTATTCCTGTTGAGGAAAATGAGTTTGCAAGGCAGCAAATCGTCAGATTCTTTAAGGCGACACGGCTTATGATGCCGATCAGGGCGCTACACAAATTGGCAAGCATGGTTCGGTGGGTAAAGTAGCCCATGCAAGCAAAGACACTAGCCAGGAAGTGGTTGCCGCTGGCTTTGCTCGAGCATCTTAAGCCATTGCTGGGAAGAGCTGTGCAATGGACCCTCGGTAAGGCAGCAGGACATCCGTCCCCAACTGCAGTTGGTGCGAGAATTTCCAATGCGATCCACGGTGACATGCTCGATGAGTTCGAGCGGGTTCACCTCGAAGAGTAGATTTCATCAAAGTAAGGTGGGGGAAATTGGGAAGATTACGAGACTGGCTGCCGCCGGAGGTGATCCGGCTCGGGCTGAATTGGTCAGGCCATGGGGTGTACTTCAAGGGGCAGTACGTTTCATGGGAGGAAGCCTCTCGTCATGCGCAAGGGTATGACGCCGATGCCATCGCTAAACGAGTATTGCAAGCAACGCTCGCCGTGCGAGAAGGCCGTGCCGCATTCGAGCGAGATGGTGTCCTGTTTGCCGAGCCAGATTATCCCTATCCCCTGCTAGCTGCCCTGATGCGCGGGGCGGCCCTGGCCACTGGGCGCCTCGACGTGCTGGATTTCGGCGGGGCCCTGGGTAGTACCTATTTCCAGTGTCGCCCTTGGTTGTACGGCTTACCGTCGCTGCACTGGCGCGTGGTCGAACAGCCCCATTTCGTAACGCTTGGACGGGATCGAGTTGCGGACGGAACGGTAGAGTTTGTGGAACGGATTGAGGACTGTGCCGCCGGCGGCGCGCCGAATGTGGCGGTTATATCCGGCGTCCTGCAGTATGTGCCCAACCCTGCGGATATTATTGACCGTATTGCCGCCTTGAAGCCAAGCCTGATGATCATTGACAGAACACCGGTTATTGCAGGCGGGCAAGATGTTATTTCTGTGCAAGTGGTACCGGAGCGCATCGTGCGGTCAAGTTACCCGATTAGATTATTTGCGCAGCACAGCCTCACAGGATTGGTGGGGAGGGAATATCGACTCGTTTCAGAATTTCGAGCTGTGGATGGGGTGCTTGGCGGATTATCGCGCCGGGTAGAGTTCAAAGGTTTCATTTTCGAACGCAGGACATGATGGCGCTATTTCGACAATTGAGACGCTGGGTCAGGCTATATGCTCGGAGTTTGCTCACTCTGCCCGATGATTTGACCGAGGCGAAGATACTTACCGCCAAGGCGTTGATCAACCAGATCGCTGAGCGGGGCCTGCTGCTGGATATCCAGGAGGCAGAGTTCAGGGTTTTTTCCCAGTTTGGAGAGGATGGCATCCTGCAGTATCTGATTCGGCAGGCGCGAATTCACAAGGAACTTCACACCTTCGTCGAATTCGGTGTGGAGAGTTACACGGAGGCCAACACTCGGTTCCTGCTCGTAAATGACAATTGGCGCGGGCTTATTATGGATGGGGACTCCGATAACATCGCTAAGGTCAAGGAAAGTCCAATCTACTGGCGCCATGGGCTGATCGCCGTGGCCGCATTCATCAACGCGGACAACATTAACCAACTGATCGGGGACGCTGGATTAAGAGGTGAGATTGGCATTCTGTCCATAGACATCGATGGCAATGACTATTGGGTGTGGGATCGCATCACCATTGTCAATCCCAGTATAGTGGTTGCCGAATATAACAGCGTGTTCGGTCCACGCCATGCGGTGACAGTACCTTACGACCCTACCTTCGTGCGCGGAAAGGCCCACTACTCCAATCTCTATTGGGGCTGCTCGCTTAAGGCACTAGAAATATTGGGAGACAGGAAGGGATACGCCCTAGTGGGTTCCAACAGCGCCGGAAACAACGCCTTTTTTGTCCGCCGCGACTGCATCTATGGATTAAGACCACTCAAAGCCGAAGAAGCATACGTTGAATCACAGTTTCGCGAATCTCGTGAGCGCACGGGTGAGTTGACATTTCTGCGGGGAGCTGACCGACTAAATGAAATCAAAGATCTAGATGTGTGTGATGTTTTGACGGGAAAGATCGTAAAAATCAGGGACATTCCGAATATCTAGTCAGGAGAAACAAGATGGGAATTGAGGTCATAGAGCATAAGGGCGTTCGGTATGCCGAGATTATCTGGGCCGTTACCCGGGTGGAAAATACAAAGTTTTTCTCGCCGGCGGAGTCGTCGTTTCAATTCGGCTTGTTGGCGCATCGCGCCGGGTACCACGAAGCGCCCCATTATCACAAGGAATTTTCACGCACGGTGACCGATTTGCAGCAGATGTTTGTGGTGCAACGCGGCGTCGTTGGTGTCAAGCTCTATGACGATGAAGGGCGATTGCTGCGCGAAGTTATATTAAAGACAGGTGACGCCATCGTTCTGATTCACGGGGCGCACGCGATACGCGTTATCGAAGATATGCAGTGCATCAGTGTGAAACAGGGACCTTTTCTGGGAGATGCATTCGACAAGATCGTCGTGGAAGTGAAGGAATGATTCCGGTATTCGAGCCTGTGATCGGCGAGGAGGAGATCACCAACGTAGTTACCGCGTTGCGTCGCGGGGAGCTTTCTGGGACGTTTGGTCATTTCCTTGAAAGTTTCGAGAACGAATTTGCGAAGTACTGTGGTTGCCGATATGGTGTTGCCGTAACCAGCGGCACAACCGCGCTTCATTTAGCGGTAGCAGCCGCTGGCATCGGACCGGGTGATGAGGTGCTGATAAGTTCAAGCACGAATATTGCTACTGCACTTGCGGTTGTTCACAACAATGCAACCCCAATTCCAGTCGATTCCGAACGCGAGACATGGAATCTCAACATCGATTTGGTCGAGTCACTCATTACGCCGCGCACCAAGGCGATTATCCCAGTACATCTTTTCGGACACCCCGTTGACATGGACCGACTAATGGAAATCGCCAGGAAGCACAACCTGTCCGTTATTGAGGATTGTGCCCAGTCGCACGGTGCAACTTGCCGCGGCCGGATGACCGGAAGTTTCGGTGACCTCGCCTGTTTCAGCTTTTACGCTAACAAGATTATCACCACAGGTGAGGGCGGTATGATCGTCACAAATAGCGATACGCTCGCCGAGCGACTTAGGCTTCTACGAAATCTCGCCTTCACCGTGCCGCGCTTCCGCCATGAAGTGGCGGGATATAATTTCAGGATGACGGGCTATCAGGCGGCGATGGGTTTGGCGCAATTGGGCAGGATCGATAAGATTCTTGCCGAGAAGCGCCGCGTGTCCAAGATTTACAATAAGTACCTTGAAGATGTTCCGGGACTGCATCTGCCAGTAGAGTTGGATTGGGCATATAACGTATATTGGATGTATGCACTTGTAATTGAGCCAGAATTCGGTATTACGCGCGATCAGCTGGCGGCGTATCTGCATTCGAAGGGTGTCGACACACGAACCTTCTTCTGCCCGATGAACCAGCAGCCATGCCTAACGTCATTACCGGGATTTAAGGCAGTGCCATGCCCGGTTGCTGATTCACTGTGGCTCTCAGGATTGTATCTTCCTTCAACTTACACTCTGAGCGATGACACGATCAGGGACGTATGTGAACTGATCCGGGAAGCCTACGCTACCCAAGGCGGCAAGAGTAGCTCATGCGCGTAGGTGTGTGTCTGGGGGATTTTGTCCCCGAGGTAGGCGGGGGATACACATTTGTATCTCAGATCTTTGACGCTTTCCTGAAGCTGGCACATGTTAGTTCTCATCAGTTCGTGGTGTTTTGTAATTCAGAACACGTCAAATCGCTTCAAGCCGGTTGTGAAAATCCGATGCTGGAATTCTGCGGAGTTCCAGAGAAGGGTTTTGTCGAAACTGCGATTAGCGCCCTTAAACATTACTCACCACTGTTTGCCTATCTGTACAAGCGAGGGAGCCGATTTGAGCGGGCAGCTTCGGAAAGGCATGTCGAGTTCGTCTGGTTCGTCGGAGGAGGTGTTTACGATACGCCAGAGATCCCATACATCGCCACTGTTTGGGATGTCCAACACCTAACACATCCCTGGTTCCCGGAAGTCTCGTCAGAAGGGCGTTGGGATTACCGGGAACTCATGCATAAGCGATTTCTGAGAAGAGCAGCCTACGTAATCACAGGTACGCGGACGGGGGCCGAGCAACTCGGCTGGTATTACCAAGTGCCTGAGGACCGGATTAGGATTCTCCCCCACCCAACACCATTGCTCACTGCTGAAAGAGTTTACTCCAAGCCGGCCTGCGCCAACAGGTTGGGCGGCAAGAAATTCATTTTCTATCCTGCGCAGTTCTGGCCGCACAAGAATCATGTAAACCTGCTCCATGCATTGAAGCTACTTCACGATCGGTATGATCTCGACGTCAACCTTGTGTTTACTGGCTCAGATAAAAACAACTCGGACCATGTGAAATCCGTCGTGGGTGAGCTGGGATTGGCATCCCAGATTCATATACTTGGATTTGTAGGTACGGATGAACTGGTCTGGTTGTACAGGAATGCTGTGGCTCTAGTTTATCCATCGTTCTCGGGCCCGGAGAATTTGCCCCCTTTGGAGGCATTTTCCCTCGGATGCCCTGTCGTGATTTCCGATTATCCGGGAGCGCGCGAACAGCTGGGGGATGCGGCGGTTTTCTTTGATCCCCATAGTCCGGAGAAGATGGCCGACGCAGTGAAATACTTGCTTGATAATCCGGACCTGAAGCAGGATCTGATCAAGAAGGGCTACGAACGTGCTGTTCGCTGGACTGCAGAGGACTTTGTCGAAGGCGTGTTTTCCATGTTTGATGAGTTCGAACCGGTAAGACGCTGTTGGAGTTGATTGTCGCGAGGATCGATAACATTACGACTCGATGAGAATATAATTGCGGTATCGAACTTGAATAAATACAGTTCAAAACGGCGGTGTGGTTTATCTTTCTATATATCTCTTGAATCTAGGTTATGTAATTTACTATGGGATAATAATTTCGAGGATTTCCCTGACGCTTGACCCCGTTTATTGTAGTGTGCCTGTTGTACTCATGGTTGTGTTTGTGTTTGCATTCTTTTGTGAGAGCACGCGTTATCCCTGGTTCGGCATCTTGTTCTGGGTTATGGTTGATGGATTATCGAATTCTTGGGAGCGGAATAATCGATATAATGATTAGCAGCCGGCGATGACT
Organism: Gammaproteobacteria bacterium; assembly: GCA_029863005.1. Lineage (GTDB taxonomy): Bacteria > Pseudomonadota > Gammaproteobacteria > Acidiferrobacterales > Sulfurifustaceae > Sulfuricaulis. The sequence continues at coordinate 14,582 of JAOTWF010000018.1, forward strand.
TACAGAAAGCCCAATATATTCTTTTGTGTATAGATTTAGGCACATAATTATTATATTCGTGGCGCATGGTTCCTATAATTTGGATCAATACCTAATACAACCTCGCCGAGATTGGAAAAAGCTAGTTTGCCAGGAATCGAATTGGTGAAAATATCCATTATTACTGTTTGCTATAACAGTGAAGTAACTATTGAAAACACTCTCCGATCAGTCGCTACTCAAACCTATCCTTATATAGAGCATATAATCATCGACGCCCAGTCAAGTGATGGGACAATGGATATTGTCAATCACTATAGAGCTCGGCTTACGCATGTTGTCTCTGAGCCGGATCGTGGAATGTACGACGCCATGAACAAGGGACTTAATCTTGCCACGGGTGATGTAATTGGGTTCTTGAATTCTGACGATGTGTTTGCAGACAATACCGTTTTGGAACAGGTTGCCGAGGCCTTTAGTAAAAAGGGTGTTGATGCTTGTTATGCAGATCTGGTCTATGTCGACAAAGAGAATATGACCAAGGTGACCCGGTACTGGAAATCACGTCCCTACGAGGATGGGCTTTTTGAGAAAGGTTGGATGCCTGCGCATCCAACATTCTACGCTCGGCGTTGGGTGTATGAAAAATACGGCAAATATGATCTTGCCTACCGTAGACAGTCGGATTTTGAGCTTACGTTGCGTTTTCTAGCGGTGCATAAGATAAACACGATCTACATCCCTAAAGTTCTCGTCAGGATGCGCAGCGGAGGCGCCTCGCGGGGAGTGTGGCATATTCTTGAAGGAAACATCGAAGCCTATCGCGCATGCCGGAAGCACTCTCTTAATGTTACCCCTCTTTTCATTGCAAAAAAGATTATTTCACGTGTTCCGCAGTTCTTTCGCCGTCAGCACAGCGAAGCTTAACAATTGATGACCAATGTATTTAGAAACAAGTCTGTCCTGATCACAGGAGCGACGGGATTTATTGGAAGGAATCTTATAAAGCGATTGTTGGAACAAGGCGCGGCCGTCTATGCGCTTGTCCGGAGTGTCGCCAGAGCCAGAAAGATATGGCATGAAGAGGAGGTACGTCTTCTAGAAGGTGATCTGACACGAACTCCGGCGTGGTGCGATAATGTAGCCATTGATACTGTTTTTCACCTTGCGGGAATGGCGCATGATCATTCTGGGAGTGAAAGCGCATCGGAAACACTCCACCGATCCATAACAGTCGAAGGCACGAAAAATCTCCTGAAATTGGTCGGCGGGATAGCAGCTAAGCGGATCGTATTTGCCAGCAGCGTAAAGGCCATGGGGGAGGATACCGGATCTGACTGCCTCGACGAGTCGAGCCCCAACAGGCCTGGCTCAGCTTACGGGCGCGCCAAGCTGGAAGCTGAAGGGCTAGTGCTGTCTGCGGGCAAGAGATACGGAATGCACGTGTGCAATTTACGCCTGTCCATGGTGATCGGGCCTGACAGCAAGGGAAATTTGCCACGCATGATAAAAGCCATCGATAAGGGAAGATTTCCTCCTTTACCAGACATAAAAAACAGGCGTTCACTGGTACACGTGGAAGATGTCGTAGAGGCCTTGCTGCTTGCTGCAGAAAAGTCCGAGGCCAGTGGAGAAACGCTTATTGTCTCGGATGGAAATACTTATTCTACCAGGGAGATCTACACAAGCATTTGCCAGGCACTTGGTAAACGAATCCCTGGATGGTCGATACCTGTGGGGGCGCTGACTGCACTGGCAAAACTTGGAGATGTCATTGGTCGTCTGAGAGGGAAGCGTTTTATTCTGAACTCGGATACGCTGGTCAAGCTTACCGGCTCAGCGTGTTACCGATCTGACAAAATAGTGCATCTCTTGGGCTTTCAGCCCTCGCGTAACCTGCAGAACTCACTTCCAGAAATAATCGCGGAATACAGAGGCGACTGAACAGGCAGATGAGCATCGTGATCCTGGCAATGTCGTTCATCGTATCTGCGCTTCTTACTTCTTTATTTTGTCGTCCGACCTTCAGGTGGAAGATTCTTGATCATCCCAATGAACGTTCGCTACATCACATTCCTGTTCCCCGCAGCGGCGGCTTGGCTATTTTAACGGCCGTTCTATTAGCGGCTTTGGTCGTTGGAATTTCCGGATCGCCGGATGTATCCATGATCTGGATTGGTATTGGCATCATGGCAGTTGCTATTATCTCTTTTCTGGATGATCGCGCGACAGTTCACCCTTTTTTACGCCTGATTATTCACGTCATTGTGGGGAGCGTGCTAGTTTACGCTGGATTATTGATACCCTCGCTGGAGTTACCCTTCTTCTCATGGAACTGGTCGGAGCCAATTGCTGTAATCATTTCGATTCTGTTCATCGTCTGGATGATCAATCTGTATAACTTTATGGACGGCATGGATGGGTTCGCGGCGGGTATGGCAGTAAGCGGTTTTGGATTTATCGCGCTCTTGGGATGGCTATCAGGCGATTCCCGGTTTGCACAGGTCAATCTGATTATTGCCGCCGCGTCTTTAGGTTTCCTTATTTTCAATTATCCGCCCGCACGAATATTTATGGGTGATGTGGGATCGTCCACCTTGGGATTCATGGCGGCAGCTTTATCTTTGTGGGGCGTTCGAACGGGTCTCTACCCTTTCTGGGCAGCTGTGCTGATTTTTTCACCATTTATTGCCGACGCCACAGTGACCTTGATACGACGAATACTGAAGGGGGAAAAGTTCTGGAAACCGCACAAGACGCATTATTACCAGCGACTGGTACAAGCAGGGTGGGGGCACCACAAAACATTGGTCGCCGAGTACGGCATCATGCTCGCATGCGGCATTTCGGCGCTCGTGAGTGTTGATGCATCAGCAACTGTACAAGTTGTGGTGCTCTCAGTCTGGGTTATTTTTTATATTCTATTTTTCGCGTGGATCACACGCTTCGCCTCCAAGCAGCATTCCTGAGATATCATTACCAGGATTACCATATTTTCCAGAAATGCATATTCAAACAACCAGGTAAAGAATTATGTATTTCGCTATACTATTTATCAACTCTAATGCATGACGAAGGAATATATCGATAAAGAATGGACGAATGAAAAAGATATACTCTTATCTGCAATCACGTATCGCGGTTTTCGCCCATGATCTGTTGATGGTGCCAGTGGCCTGGTTCGGTTCATACTGGCTACGCTTTAATCTCGACTCGTTTCCTGAAGGCTTTTTATATCAGGCCTTAGTGCTGCTTCCGATTGTTTTGATCTCACAGGGCAGCATGTTCTGGTATTTCGGACTGTACCGAGGTATCTGGCGGTTCGCATCCATCCCTGATCTCCTGAGAATAATGAAAGCCGTGGCGGCGGGAGTTCTTATTGCCGCTATCGCAATATTCCTGATTACACGTTTGCAAAACGTTCCACGTTCTGTTTTTGTCTTGGATGGAATCTTGTTGTTCCTTCTGCTAGGTGGCCCACGTTTCCTATATCGATTGCTCAAGGACCACAATCTGTATCGGTGGATTCAGGACCGAAGAATCCTTGTGGAAACGGATTGGAAGAATGCCCTAATCGTTGGTGCCGGAAGAGCCGGGGAGGCCCTGGTGCGAGATCTGTTGAGGGATTCCTCTGGATTATATTTGCCTGTGGCATTTGCCGACGATGACCGAAGAAAAATCGGAAAGGAGATTCACGGGGTTCCAGTGGATGGCTCGTGCAATGAAATTCCGCTGATTGTTACCAGGCTTGGAATAGATCTGATCATTATCGCCCTGCCTTCCGCCACCTCGCGCCAAACCCGGCGTATTGTTGAAATCTGTGAAACAACAAACCTGCCATTCAGGACTCTGCCACAACTCCAGGACCTCGTTAGTGGAAAAGCGAGCCTGAAGGATTTACGCGACGTTCAAATCGAGGATCTTCTCGGGCGTGAGACGGTGAAACTGAACTGGCAGGCTATAACCGATGCAACACGACAGCAAACCGTGCTGGTCAGTGGTGGGGGCGGCTCTATCGGCTCCGAATTGTGCCGTCAGATTAGCCGTCTCAAGCCGGCCCAGCTGATTATCGTCGATCGCAGCGAATTCAACCTCTACAGCATCGATTTGGAGTTGCGCAATAATTTCCCCGAACTTTCATTGATCACTCTTCTGACGGACATCAATGACACGGTGCAAATGGATAAGATCATGCGCACATATTTACCTTCCATGGTCTATCATGCCGCCGCCTACAAACATGTACCGATTCTGGAGGATCAGGCACATGCTGCCGTGGTCAACAATGCGCTTGGCACCCGCGTGATGGCCAATCTTGCCGATAAATATGGCTGCAAGTCTTTCGTCATGGTTTCAACGGACAAAGCAGTCAATCCTGCCAACGTCATGGGGGCAAGCAAACGAGTGGCGGAAATGTATTGTCAGGGCATGAACGCCAAATCCAATACCCGCTTCATCACCGTCCGATTCGGTAATGTCCTCGGTTCCTCAGGAAGCGTTATTCCCCTGTTTCAACAGCAGATTTCCCAAGGCGGTCCTGTTACGGTGACCCATCCGGAGATCATGCGTTACTTCATGACCATATCCGAAGCCTGTCAACTGATCATGCAGGCAGGTGTTATTGGGCAAGGCGGAGAAATCTTCGTGTTGGACATGGGAGAACCGGTGAAAATTTCTTATCTCGCAGAACAGTTGATTCGGCTCTCTGGAAAGACTCCTGGAGAGGATATTGAAATCATCTATACGGGATTACGCCCCGGCGAAAAACTATTCGAGGAACTTTTTCATGACGCGGAAAAACTATCCGAAACCAGCCACCCGAAAATCCTGTTGGCGCAGTGTCGATTGATGGACAAGACAGCTCTGGATGAATCCTTCAATGCGATGCAGCAGGCCTGCCAGGAAGGTAATGATGATGCATTGAGAAGAATGTTGGCTGAGCTGGTACCTGAGCACACCGGGTTGGTGCCGATATCGCACGGCACTGAAAGAACCGCCGTTGTTGTACCGTTAAAACAGACGCATTAATCCAGAGATACTCAACATACCTCTGAATTTGGGAGTTAGATTTCCATGAAGTTGACAATAATAGGAACAGGCTATGTCGGCCTGGTGACAGGTGCGTGTTTCGCTGAAATGGGAAACACGGTGACGTGTGTGGACATTGATGAGAAGAAAGTTGAGGGATTAAAAAAGGGCATCCTGCCAATATACGAGCCTGGCCTGGAAACCCTTGTTGCCAACAATTACAAAAACGGGCGCTTGCAGTTTTCCTTGTCAATCAATGAGCCTGTGGCAAAAGCGGACGTGTATTTTATTGCTGTTGGAACGCCGCCCGGGGAGGATGGCTCGGCTGATTTGAAACATGTCCTAGCGGTGGCCCGCGATATCGGTCAACATATCAGCGGGTACACCATCGTGGTAAATAAATCGACCGTGCCTGTAGGCACGGCCGACAAGGTCTATGCCGCCATCCGGCATGAATTGAAAAGGCGCAATATCAGTATCGAATTCGATGTCGTCAGCAATCCGGAGTTCCTCAAAGAAGGCGCGGCCGTCGATGATTTCATGCGTCCAGACCGGGTAATCGTTGGCACCGATAGCGATCAAGCGCGCAATGTGATGCGTGATCTTTATATTCCGTTCATGCGTACTCATGAACGACTACTGTTCATGGGTGTGCGCGACGCTGAAATGAGTAAGTATGCCGGCAATGCCATGTTAGCAACGAAAATATCGTTTATGAATGAAATTGCTAATTTGTGTGAACGCATGGGAGTTGATGTGGAAAATGTCCGGCAGGGTATAGGCTCTGATACGCGCATTGGTTACTCATTTATTTATCCAGGCGCCGGCTATGGCGGCTCTTGTTTTCCGAAGGACGTCAAAGCGCTGATTCACATGGCCAAAGTTCATGAGTTTGAACCTAAAGTGCTCAATGCCGTTGAGGAACGAAATGAACAGCAGAAACGCGTGCTCTTTGACAAAATTCAGCAGAGATTTGGGGGGAAACTTTCAAGCCTGACTTTCGGTGTCTGGGGACTGGCTTTCAAGCCTGGTACTGACGACATGCGTGAGGCATCCTCTGTTGTCCTGTTAAGGGAATTAATTGCAGCTGGCGCGAAAATCAAGGCATACGATCCCGTCGCCATGCCATCTGCTAGACGAGAACTTCCCGGCGACTGGTTTATTAATGGTCAACTCAAGATGGTTGATGAACAGTACGGCGCGCTTGACGGTTCTGATGCCATGGTGCTGATGACGGAATGGAAGCCCTTTCGTCATCCCGACTTCGATCGAATTAAAAAATTACTGAAGCATCCGATTATATTTGATGGACGTAACTTGTATGATCCAAAACTGCTGCGTGAAGCTGGATTCGAGTACAGCGGAATAGGACGGTAGCGATGTTCCTTCAGGACAAAGTGGGCTACAGTACTAAAATATGACACGAGTCACCAAGGCGGTATTTCCGGTTGCCGGATTGGGAACGCGTTTTCTCCCAGTCACCAAGGCAAGTCCGAAAGAAATGCTTCCTATCGTTGATAAGCCGCTCATCCAGTATGCCGCAGAAGAAGCTATTGCCGCCGGCATCAATGAGCTGATATTTGTCACGGGACGCAACAAGCGGTCCATCGAAGATCACTTTGACAAGGCCTATGAGCTTGAAATGGAGCTCAAAGCGGATGGAAAACAAGATCTTCTGGACGTGGTGCAAAATGTGTTGCCCAACTCGACTTCCTGCGTATATATCCGTCAACCTGAAGCTCTTGGTCTGGGTCATGCTGTCTTGTGTGCCAAGCAGGTGATAGGGAACGATCCATTCGCCGTCATTCTGGCCGATGACCTGATTCGTAGCGAACTTGGTGTTCTCAGGCAAATGACCGATCTCTACGACCGGCACCAGTGTTCCGTGATTGGCGTGCAGAATGTCGCCAGGGAGGATACGCACAGCTATGGCATCGTGAAGGGAAAGGCCTCCGGTGATCGCATCTATTCTGTGGAAGCGATCGTTGAAAAGCCGCATCCTGACAAAGCCCCCTCAACGTTGGCGGTCGTGGGAAGATACCTTCTAACTCCCCGGATATTTGAATTGTTGGAACGTGTCACGCCTGGGGCCGGAGGTGAAATTCAACTGACCGATGGCATTGCTGCACTATTGTCCCACGAGCAGGTGCTGGCCTATGAGTTTCTCGGGAAACGCTATGATTGCGGTAACAAGTCAGGGTATCTGCAAGCCACCGTTGAATATGCCTTGGAACATCCTGAGCTCAAGGAAAAGTTCCATGCGTACCTTAAAGGGCTCAAATTTTGATGCCGATCAAGATTGTGGTGACGTCCCGGTGTACGGTTTGTGTGTCGCGAGCATTTGATTTCAGTTCTGGCCTTAAGAAGCGGAGGGCAGATATAATCCGCTCGTAGCAAAATGCCGGCGTTGTCCAGTATTCAGGAGAAATCCATGGCTGACAAACTGATGATCGTGATGGTGAATACGGACCCTTCCAACCCGGCCGAGTTGGGAGCACCATTTTTTCAGGCAACGGTGGCGGCCGCAATGGAGTACGAAGTGGAGGTCATCCTGACGGCCAGGGCCGGTGAACTGGCGATCAAGGGGGTGGCCGAGAAATTGCGCGTGCAGAAAGACAGCCCTAAATCCGTTTATGACTACATCAAGGATGCCCATGAAGCCGGTGTGAAATTCAAAGTCTGCACGCCAACCCTGGAATTGTGGGGTAACGAGCTGATCCCTGAAATCGAGGAGACCGTCGGTGGCGCCTATGTCATAAGCCAGGCGATGGACGAAGACGTTGTAACGTTTACCTACTAACCACTCAAAAAACATATATCAACGTTGAATCCGATAAGCGCGCAGCAGGCGTGGGAAGTGCTGCAACGGGCAGACTGCCTGTATTCCCCCGAACGTGTCGAGTCCGCGCTTTCCGCCATGGCGGCGCGAATCAACCAGACTCTCTCCGGCTCAGATCCTCTCGTTATTTGCGTGATGACCGGTGGCGTGGTTCCATTCGGACAATTGCTCCCCAGATTTCAGTTTCCATTACAGATCGATTATGTCCATGCAACCCGCTACGGAAAGCGTCTACAAGGCGGGCAGTTGCAGTGGATTTCCGGTCCGCATCAGGATCCGCGCGACCGAGTGGTGTTATTGATCGACGACATCCTGGATGAGGGGACGACCCTTGCTGGGATTGAGGCGCGTTATCGGGACGATGGCGCCCGTGAAGTGCACAAGGCGGTGCTGGTGGTGAAGGATCGTCCACGGCAGCATGACGTCAAGGTGGAATTTGCCGGCTTGGAAGTGCCCAACCGGTACGTTTTCGGATGTGGCATGGATTATAAGGGTTACCTTCGAAATATTGCTGGCATTTATGCCGAGGTGGAATTGTGAGTAGGCAAGACGAACGAGCGGAGCGAGTAGAGCTACATTTATGACAACAGTAGCCATCATCGGTGGCAGTGGGCTGACCAACCTTAAGAACTTACGTATCACGCGGCGAGAAGTTATTCGCACGCCTTATGGAGAACCTTCTGCGCCCATGATCTTCGGCCAATTGGGGGGGCAGGAAGCCGTGTTTCTTCCCCGGCACGGGCCAGGGCACACCATCCCTCCACACGAAGTTAACTACCGCGCCAATATCTGGGCCATCAAGCAAACTGGCGTCAGCAAGGTCATAGCCGTCAATGCCGTCGGCGGTATTTCACCCGATTTTCAGGTGGCCGGTACTCTGGTTATTCCTGATCAAATTATTGATTTCACGTATGGTCGCGCCCACACTTATTTCGGAAGTGAACATAAAAAAGTGACCCATGTCGATTTTACCCATCCCTATTGTGAAGAACTGCGACAAACCATCATTCATGCGTCGGGGAGAGCGGAAATCAGGGTAATGGGACGCGGAACCTATGGGGTGACCCAGGGCCCTCGTTTCGAAAGCTTAGCGGAAATTCGCCGCATGGAACGGGACGGGGCAGATATTGTCGGGATGACCGGCATGCCCGAGGCAGGTCTCGCGCGTGAGCTGGAACTTTGTTACGCATCGATTGCGCTGGTGGTGAATCCGGCGGCCGGCAAGACCACAGAAACCATCAGCATGAAGGAAATCGAGACTAATCTCGAGACAGGCATGGGATCAGTGCGTTCGCTCCTGGAGCAGGTGATCCCCCTGATCGCTCATGGCTGAGCAGTGGCTTTAACGGGCGAAACCCGCACCAACGCGCCAAATTTCGGATGATCGAAGTAGTGCATTTCAGAAACCTTGATACGTCTAGGCTCGCTCAATTGAAAGACCGTCTCCTCTTTCTCTTGTCCTAGGACGCCAAAAAATCCGCCGCTTGGCGGAACCCGCAATATCAGGTTCAAATCCACGATCAAGTATCGGCTCAGGTAAAACCGAAGAGAGCCACCCAGCTCACCGCTTTCGCTGGAGATTTTGACCGGCTTGGATACGGACTTGGCCTCTGCACTTTGCTGCCAGCGTAAATGTGTCAGGACATGATGTTGGCCGGATTTCTCTAAGGCGATGGCGGCTTCCCATAAGGGAGAATCCTGCAGGAGTTTTTCCCCCGCCACGAGCGTTTCATCCTTTCCCTTTTCCGAGACGATAGGTCCTGGCGGTGTGCGAGACCAGGTTTCCCCTCCCTCCAGATCTGTCAGCCGGTTTTCAAATACGACCACTTCAATTTCGTACGTATTGGTTGTGGTGGGCGCTGCCTGCAGCGATGTGAATGACAGAAACAACAGAAAAATCGAGATCAATAATCGGTACACGGTGTTTTCCCGGGAGTGAATAATTTATAGTATCACGTATTCATTAACTAAAATCGAGCATGATTGATGGCTGTCAGGCGCGTACTCAAAATGGGTGATCCGCTGTTGTACGAGAAGGCCGAACCGGTTACGCAGTTCAACACACCGGAGCTCGACCGTCTCGTGGCTGATATGTTTGACACCATGACCGAGCTCAATGGTGCGGGCTTGGCCGCGCCACAAATCGGCGTTTCACAGCGTGTCGTGATTTTCGGTGTCGACGCGAATCCTCGCTATCCACAGGTGGAGCCGGTGCCGACCACCGTGCTGGTAAATCCTTTGTTAACGCCGATCGGCAACGAAATGGAAGACGGTTGGGAAGGGTGTCTCAGCGTACCGGGACTGCGCGGCATGGTGTCACGCCATCAAAACCTGCGTTATACCGGATTCGATCAGCAGGGGAAGCCCATCGATCGCACGGTCTCGGGCTTTCACGCACGTGTGGTGCAGCATGAAGTCGATCATCTCGACGGAATCCTTTATCCTTTGCGACTGCGCGACATCCGTCTGCTGGGCTACGAAGAAGCCCTGTTCCCCGATCTTTGATTCAGTCGATTACCGCGCTCCGTCCCTCGGGCGCCAGTTCGGCGAGGAAACGCTTCACCGCCGCGAGGCGCGTAGTGACGTCCGGCATGTCTCCCAGTATCCGAATCCGGTCCGGGCCGTCCAGCCGGTAGCGGCGGGGCATGGATTGCAGCATCCGCAATATCGATCCAGGGTCAATCTCGGGCTTCGCCACGAAATCGATTCGCACCCCGCGCAGTCCGGCATCGATTTTTCGGACCCCCAGGGGGGTTGCCTGTATCTTGAGTTCCGTCGCACGGAACAATAAGTCAGCCGGTTCAGGCAATACACCGAACCGGTCGATGATCTCTTCTCTCAGTTCCAGCAAGGCCTCAGGGCTTTTGACCGCGGACAGACGTTTATACAGCACCAGCCGCATGTGCACATCCGGCAAATAAGTTTCGGGCAACAGTGCCGGCGCATGCAGGTTGATCTCCGAGCCGCTGTGCGCGGACATGCCCGCAGCCGGCAGGTGCCCGGCCTGCAGTGATTTTACGGCACGATTCAATAGTTCCGAGTAGAGCGCAAACCCCACCTCGTCGATCATTCCGCTCTGGGTCTCCCCCAGCAGCTCGCCCGCGCCGCGTATCTCCAGATCGTGCGAGGCGAGGGTAAATCCCGCCCCCAATTCCTCCAGCGACTCGATGGCCTCGAGGCGCTTGCGCGCGTCCTCGGAGAGCGCGCGCCGGTCCGGAACCAGCAGATAGGCATAGGCGCGGTGATGTGAACGCCCCACGCGACCACGCAGCTGGTGCAGCTGCGACAACCCGAATTTGTCCGCCCGTTCGATGATGATGGTATTGGCGCTCGGGACGTCGATGCCGGATTCAATGATGGTCGAGCACACCAGCACGTTAAAGCGCTGGTGATAGAAGTCGAGCATGATGCGCTCGAGATCATGTTCCGGCATCTGCCCATGGGCGATGCGGATTTCCGCCTCGGGCAGCAGTTCCTGGAGTTCCCGCGCGGCCCTGTCGATGGTTCGGACTTCATTGTGCAGGTAATACACTTGCCCCCCGCGGCGGATCTCGCGCACGCAGGCCTCGCGGATGACGGAACGGTTCTTCTCACTGATAAAGGTCTTGACCGACAGGCGGCCTTCCGGTGCTGTGGTAATGAGGGAAATGTCGCGCAGCCCCGACAGCGACAGGTTCAAGGTGCGAGGGATGGGGGTGGCGGTCATGGCCAGGATATCGGCCTCGCTGCGCAATCGTTTCAGGCGCTCTTTCTGGCGCACGCCGAAACGGTGTTCTTCGTCGATGATGACCAGCTCCAGGCGTTTGAAGCGCACGTCCTCCTGCAACAGGCGGTGGGTGCCGATGACCACATCCACTGAGCCATTGGCAAGGCCGGCAACCACCTGTCGCTGATCTGCTGGACTTCGAAACCGAGATAGCAGTTCGATACGAAACGGCAATCCCGCAAACCGGTCCTGGAAATTCTGGAAATGTTGTTGCGCCAGCAGGGTCGTCGGCACCAGCACCACCACCTGGGCCTTGCCCATGACGGCGAGAAAAGTGGCACGCATGGCGACTTCGGTTTTACCGAAACCGACGTCACCACAAACCAGCCGGTCCATGGGCTTGGCAGTTTGCATGTCCTGTAACACTTCGTTGATCGCGCGTTCCTGATCCGGTGTTTCTTCGAAAGGAAAAGCGCTCGCGAACGACTGGTAATGCTCATCCGGCGCCGGGAAGGCATGACCTGTGCGTGTCGCACGCAAGGCATAGATTTCCAATAATTCAGCGGCCGCGTCATGGGCTTTTTCCAGCGCACGGCGCTTGGCCTTATCCCAGGCATCACCACCGAGTTTGTGCAGCGGCGCTTTATCCGGATCAGTACCGGTGTAACGGCTGATCAGGTATAACGCTAGTACCGGGATATACAACTTGTCGCCATCGGCGTATTCCAGGGATAGGAATTCACCGGGGCCGTCGCCGATGTCGAGCGTCTGCAGCCCGAGATACCGGCCCACGCCATGATCCTCGTGGACTACCGGATCGCCGATTTTTAACTCCGCAAGATTGCGGATGATTGCTTCTGGTTCGCGTTCTGCACGTCGCCGGCGGCGCCGTTGTGCCGCGCGTTCGCCGTAAAGCTGTGCCTCCGTAATAACGGCTATATCCGGATCGCTCAGCAACAGGCCTTTCTCGAGATCAGCCACCGTGAGGGTGAGCCGGGTATTTCCTTCAAGAAATTCACGCCATCCGGAAACTTCATCGGGTGGCTGGCCATGTTCCCGCAGAAGGCCTTTCAGTGTCTCCCGCCGGCCGGCCGATTCCGCGACAATCAATAATCTTCCCCGGTAGCGATTCAGGTAATCGAATAATCCCGCATAGGGTGAACTGGACTTATGGTCCACCGGAAGATTGGCGGGCGCGCGCGTGCCAAAACAGACTGTGGCAATGGCGGTTTCATCCTCACTGGGCAGGGCGCTTGGCGTGTCCGGTTCGAGAATTTCGACATGAGGCAGTGAACGCAGTCTTGAAAAAAAACTTTCCGAATCGAGAAATAACTCCGCCGGCGGCAATAACGGCCGCTCGCGGTCGTGGGACATTTCATGGTAACGCTCCTCGGTTTCACGCTGGAATCTGGCGGCTGTTTCCACTACGCCGGCTTCCGCCAGGCACAGCGTGGTGGCCGGGAGATAGTCGAAAATAGTTGCCAGGCCGGAAAAGAAGAGCGGCAAGTAATATTCCGCGCCCGAAGGGGTGATGCCTTTCGTGATGTCCCGGTACAGGGGGACCTTTTGCGGGTCGCCTTCGAAGCGTGCACGGAAGGCTTGACGAAAATGCTGGATCGAATCCTCCGTTAGCGGATATTCGCGCGCCGGGAGGAGCCGGATGGCGTTGATCGTATTGCTTGATCGTTGTGTGGCGACATCGAACTCGCGAATGCTTTCCACCTGATCACCGAAGAGATCGAGGCGATACGGCTGATAGCTCCCGGTCGGGAACACGTCAACGATTCCGCCACGCACTGCAAATTCTCCGGCTTCCATCACCTGCGATACGCTGTGGTAATTGGTGCGTACCAGTTGTTCACGTAGCCGCTGGATTTCAAGCTTGTCGCCGACCTGAAGCAGGAAGCTGTGCGCGTGGATATAATCGCGCGGAGGAAGACGGTGCAGCAGCGTCGTGATGGACGCGAGCACCACCTCGCAGGACATCTCAGGCAGACGGTGCAGCGTTTCGAGGCGTTGCGAAACAATGTCCTGATGCGGGGAAAAGACGTCGTACGGAAGGCATTCCCAGTCCGGAAAAGGGAAAATGGGGAGTTCGGGGTTGTAAAAGCGGATTTCGTCTTCCAGCCGCTGGGCCGAGAAACTGCTGGACGTGATGATTAGCATCGGCCCTTTGTGGGTCTTTGCAGCCGAGGCAATGGCTAGCCCGCGCCCGCTTCCGGCCAATCCCCGCCAAGCAATCCTGTCTCCGGTTTTCGCGGGCAGTCTGGGGTTGAGGGGCGATTCCAGGTGACTTTTCTCTTGGGTGGACAATCTGGAAGTCCGCGGGCTAGATCGTAAGGCGGGGTATTCTACCTCAAGAATTTGCCAGGGTCCCCCCGCTATAACTATCAAAAGTCTTGTCAGTCGTGGGAGTTACGGGCATAATTTAATCCAGCTTAACAATACATGCCCCTAAGTAACGGCTTTATCTGAATCAAGGAGGATGGCTGAATGGCGACAAAGCGTCCGCGCTTTAAGGTTGGTGAAACGGTTTTTTATCCTTCCGCAGGTGTTGGCGTCATCTTAGCAATCGAAGACATCTATCTTTCCGGCCAGGTCGAGTCTTGTTTCGTCATCCGCATCCAGGACACCCAGATGACCGTCAAGGTGCCCAAATCCAATCTCGAGAAAAGCGGCATCCGCCCGTTGCTGGACGGGAAAAAACTCAAGGAACTGTTCAAAATTCTCTCCGCCAAGGGTAAGCGCCGTGTCACCGGCGGGAACTGGGCTGAACGCTGCAAGGATATCGAGCGGCGCATCAACTCAGGCTCCTGCCTCGAACTGGGCGAGGTGGTGCGCGATCTGACCCGATGGAAAAAGCAATCCGGCCTGTCGTTCGAGGAAGCCATGCTGCTAGAAACCGCAAACAGCTATCTCTCGCGCGAAGTCGCCGCGGTACAGGGAATCCCCCCGGATGCTGCCAGGGATCGTATCTTGAGTTATATTGAAGAGCGCGCCTGATTACATACAGGTCGTAATCCGCACTATGTCCAGACGAACGCAGTAGGGCGACATTCTTGTCCGGCGCCGACGGAATCTGGGCCTTTGTTCCCGCGGGCGGTCAGGGCCGGCGGATGCAATCCCAAGTTCCCAAGCAGTATCTCCCGCTTCTCGAACGCCCCATCATTCTGCATACGCTGGAGCGTCTGTGCTCGCATAAGCAAATTCAAGGCGTATTCGCAGGTATTGCAGCGAATGACCCGCAGTGGAAAAAATTGGCCTCCGAACTCGAACATCTGCCGACATTCCTCGGCACCAGCGAAGGTGGCGAATCCCGTGCGCATACGGTGCTGAACGGACTCAGGATGCTGACAAAGAACGCCAGGGCAGATGATTGGGTGCTGGTTCATGATGCCGTACGGCCGTGCGTACGCCACGAGGACATTGATAAACTGATCTCTGCCGTGACGGGGGGCGAGGAGGGCGGTCTGCTGGCTTTTCCCATCGCCGACACGGTCAAGCACGTCGATAATGCTGGACGGGTGACGGAAACCATCAGCCGCGAAGGCTTGTGGCGCGCTGCCACGCCGCAGATGTTCCAGATAAACAAACTCACGCAGGCGTTGGAACAAGTCATGAAGTCAGGCAAGGAAATAACCGATGAAGCCTCAGCGATCGAAGCCGCCGGCGGACATCCGTGTGTTATCGCTTGTCACAACGACAATATCAAAATCACACTGGCGGGGGACCTGGTATTGGCGGAACTTTATCTGAAACAACAGCAGGAAAAAGCTTGATGCGTATTGGTCACGGTTACGACGTGCATCCACTGGTCGTCGGGCGCGACCTGATTCTCGGTGGCGTTCAAATCCCGCATAGTAAAGGATTGCAGGGCCATTCCGACGCCGATGTTTTAATCCACGCGATTTGCGACGCCTGTCTCGGCGCCGCCGGTCTCGGCGACATCGGTCAGCATTTCCCCGACTCCGACCCACAATATAAAAACATCGATAGCCGTAAACTGCTGCGCAATGTGAAAGGAGCAATTTCCGAGCGCGGATTAGAGGTAGTCAATATTGACAGTACGCTCGTGGCCCAGGCCCCGCGCCTAACCCCGCATCTGCCGCAGATGATTCAGAACATTGCTGCGGATCTCGGCATCGCGCCGGAGCGCGTGAACATCAAGGCCACCACCACGGAAAAATTAGGTTTTGCCGGACGGGAAGAGGGTATCGCTGCGCATGCCGTGGCGTTGCTGGAGCCCAGCTAGCCCTCTATTAATTCATCCAATTATGGGGGGAGATTTATTTTCCCGCGGCTTCGTTGGTCACGGCATCCAGCACGCTGGTCATCTTTTTAATGATCTCGGCCGGTTCCTTGACTTTATGCCGATGCGTCATCGACTTGGGATTTTCGTAAGTCAGCCAGGTCTGGCCCTTGGCGTCTTCCCAAGCGAGCACCTTGAGCGGCAGGTCGAGGCCAATCTGCTGGCGGCTGTGCATCAAGGGGGTACCGAGCTTGGGATTGCCAAAAATAAGCACTTGCGTAGGCCGCAGCGTCAAGTCGGCCTTTTGGGCCGCGCCGGCATGGTCCACCCGAGCCACGATGCCGACGCCACGCTGCTTCAGCGCGTTCTCCAGCCGGTCCATGGAAACCTGCACATTGTTACTGCTCTTTTTGGAAATAAAGCTATCCCCCGCGTAGAGTGGTGCGGACAAGAGAAGAGTTGCCAATAGTATCGATCCAGCTTTGATCATGTTTTATTCTCCATTAATGATTATTACAGTAACTGCCAAGTTAAAAGACCGTGTTTTACGGCCCTAGTTCCTTTACCTTTATGCGTATTTAATAAGGGGCGGGTTCGATAATTGTGGGTGAATTAGCGATTTCTGCTTGCTACAAATTATCAAATACGTTTCAACAACACATATACTGCCCCCGTACCACCGTCGTTGGGGCGGGCGGAGCAGAAGGCGAGGACTTCGCCCTTCTGGCGCAGCCACGAATTGACTTTTCCTTTTAGCACCGGCATTTTTCCGATCGATGTGTTCCCCTTGCCGTGAATAATGCGCACCACACGCTTTTCCTGATCGCGGGCTTTCTTGAGAAAGGCATTCACCGCCTCGCGTGCCTGGATAGAGGTGGCGCCGTGCAAATCCAGTTCGGCCTCGATGGCATATTGCCCACGGCGCAGTTTTCGGATGACAGAGTGTTGCAGGCCGGGGCGGGAGTAGAGCAGTTCGTCGCCGGTCTCGACATCCTCGGCCGGTTCGTAATCATCCGACAATAAACTTTGCATTACCTCTTGCCGGTCGCGCAGTGTCTGGCCGGGTACCGGTTTGCGGCCTTTGCGGTGGGGATGAATCTTGTCCTGTTTTACCGGGCGGATTTTGCCTACGCTCTTTCGGAACAGGTCGGGTTCGTCATCATCCTTATGGTTGGCGGACATGGATCAACTCCATTCCAGCTGGGCGAGCGGCAGGCCCGCGAGGGTTATTTCAGCTTCTGCAAATAGCGGTCCGCGTCCAGCGCCGCCATGCAACCGGTGCCCGCCGAGGTGACAGCCTGACGGTAAACATGGTCCTGCACGTCGCCCGCGGCAAACACCCCCGGCACACTGGTGGCGGTGGCATTTCCCTGGTCGCCACACTGGGTTTTGATGTAACCGCCTTTCATATCCAGCTGGCCTTCAAAGATGGCGGTGTTGGGAGAATGGCCAATGGCGATAAACACACCCTGAACGTTCAGTTCTTTCTTTTTGCCATTCTTGTCCTTGATACGCAGCCCAGTGACGGTTTTCTTGTCGCCGAGCACTTCGTCGACCTCGTGATTCCACTCGATGGAGATATTACCGCCATTCTTGGTCTTGGCCATGAGCTGGTCGATCAGGATCGCCTCGGCCTTGAACTTGTCGCGCCGGTGCACCACGGTAACGTGTGAAGCGATGTTCGACATGTAGATTGCCTCTTCCACGGCGGTGTTGCCGCCGCCGACCACGGCAACTTTTTGGGTTTTGAAAAAGAAGCCGTCACAAGTGGCACAGCCGGAAACGCCTTTTCCCTTGTAGGCTTCTTCCGAAGGGATGCCCAGGTACTTCGCCGAGGCGCCGGTGGCAATGATCAGAGCATCGCAAGTGTAGACGCCGGAGTCGCCGGTCAGCCGGAAGGGCTTCTGCTTGAGTTCCGCCTTATTAATATGGTCAAAAATAATCTCGGTCTTGAAGCGCTCGGCATGCTTTTGCATGCGCTCCATCAGCGCCGGGCCTTGCAGCCCCTCGACGTCACCCGGCCAGTTGTCGACGTCGGTGGTGGTCATGAGCTGACCGCCCTGTTCTAGACCGGTGATCAGGACCGGATTTAAATTGGCGCGCGCGGCGTATACCGCGGCCGCGTAACCGGCCGGGCCGGAGCCGAGAATCAGCAGCCGGCAATGTTTGACCTTATCCATATTGTGGTGACTCCGTTCTGAAACAAGAAAACATTTGATAGACAAAGACGATGGAAGTTCTTATGGTGCAGCGCTCGAATACGGCTGTAGATTAAGATGTATGTTACGACATTGACGCAAGGATGGTAAAGGAGAAGGCATGCGAATAGGCATTCCGAAGGAAGTGAAAGTTCGCGAAGGGCGCGTGGCCATGATTCCTCCGGCCGTTGGCGAGCTGGTACGCCATGGCCATGAGGTTTTGATTCAATCGAACGCGGGAGTTGCCAGCGGATATCCAGATGAAGCGTTCCACCGTGTGGGCGCGCAGATTGTGCCGGATGCCGCGGCGCTCTACGGCAGCGTTCAGATGGTGGTGAAAGTCAAGGAACCGATTGCTTCCGAATACGCCTTTTTGCGCAAGGACCATATCCTATTCTCCTTTCTGCATCTGGCGTCTACCCCGAAACTCGCTCAGGCGCTGAAAGAAAAAGGCTTGACGGGTATTGCGTTTGAAACGGTTGAGGCCCATGGCAAGTTGCCGCTGCTCGCTCCCATGAGTGACATTGCCGGGCGGCTGGCGGTGCATATCGGTACAACTTTGCTGCACGGGCATGCCGGAGGGCGAGGTGTCATGTTAGGAGGGTTGCCATCCACCGAGCGCGGGCACGTCGTGATACTCGGCGCTGGGGTGGCGGGGGGCAATGCCGTGGCGGTGGCGGCGGCATTGGGTGCGCAGGTAACGGTGCTGGCGCCGCGGCGCGAGGAGTTGGAACGCATGCACGCACTCGGCCCAAACGTGACCGCGCTGCCGTCCTATGCGCCCTTGATCCTCAAAGCGGTTCTCAGTGCCGATCTGCTGATCGGTGCGGTGCTGATCCCCGGAGCGAAAGCACCGAAGCTGGTGACGGCTGAAATGGTACGCCAGATGAAACCGGGAAGTGTAATTATCGATATCTCCGTGGACCAGGGCGGCTGCATTGAAACCATCCGGCCGACAGATTACGACCATCCCACCTACGTGCAGGATGGTGTGGTGCACTTCGGTGTGACCAACATGCCGGGCGCGGTACCTCGTACAGCGTCCCAGGCGTTATCCACGGTGCTCACGCCCTATGTGCTTAAGCTGGCGTCGGATGGCGGACTGAAGGACCCGGCCATTGCCAAAGGCCTCAATGTCGCCGGCGGTAAAATCGTTCACTCGGCGGTGGCCGCGGCGCTGTCTCCGTGAACATCAGGAATTGGCGTGAAACCCTGAAAAATGGGAAAATTCGCCATTCTCGACGAAACGCTAAGGATGGTTGTGACGCAGGCTACCCGCACTAAGAACAGCCCACCGCTGACACCGCGTATCCTCCGCCTGTTGCGTGAAGCGGCCCTGTATGTCCTCGGGGCCATCGCCATCTATCTGCTGATCTCACTGTGGACCTATTCCACCTCGGATCTTTCCTGGTCGCACCGCGGATCGAGCACGATTGTCTTCAATACTGGCGGTCGAGCCGGGGCGTGGATTTCGGACGTGCTGTTTAACCTGTTCGGTTACGTCGCTTATCTGCTACCCCTGATGATCGGCATCACCGGCTGGCGCCTCTATCGGCATCGAAAAGACCCGGCCCCCGCGAGCTGGAGACATCGCTTCTTGATGACCGGAAGTTTCCTCGCGGCCGTGATTGGGGCCTGCGGGCTGGCGGGACTCCATTTCGCACAGAACAAAACGGGCATGCCGTTTGCGAGTGGCGGCTGGCTGGGCACTGCCGTGGGACAAGGTCTGGCCTCGACCTTCAGCTTTACTGGCGCGACCCTTTTTCTGCTCGCGTTGTTTCTCTCAGGTGTCACGATATTCACTGGCCTTTCCTGGCTCAAGCTGATGGACAGTGTCGGACGTTGGAGCTTTTCTCTGGCCGATTGGCTTTACGAATTTGCCTCCGCACAAATCGACCGTTTCATCGGCATGCGCGCGCGCCGCGAACGCCGAGAAACCGTGGAGGAAGAAACGAAAGTATTGGAAAAACACGCTCCACCGCGCATAGAACCGGTGATTTCTAGAGCCATTCCCAGTCGGCGTGCTGAAAAAGAAAAACAGGTTCCGCTCTTTGACCTGCCTGCGCCCGGTGAGTTGCCGCCCTTGTCGTTGCTCGATCCGCCCGAGAAGGACAAGGCCCCGCAATTCTCCAAACAATCTCTTGAAAGCATGGCACGCCTGCTTGAGAAAAAGCTGCTTGATTTCGACATCGAGGCGCAAGTCGTGGCGGTGCATCCGGGCCCGGTGATCACCCTTTTTGAAATCGAGCCGGCTCCCGGCATCAAGGCGGCACAGATTACCAACCTCCAGCGCGACCTCGCGCGCTCGCTTTCTGTGGTCAGCCTGCGTGTGGTGGAGAACATTCCCGGTAAGACGTCGGTCGGTATTGAAATTCCGAACGAAGTGCGGGAGACCATTCGGCTTTCCGAAGTGCTGGCTTCGCAAGCTTATGAAGAATCGGTCTCGCCGCTAACACTCGCGTTGGGCAAAGACATTAGCGGCAATCCGGTGGTCGTGGATTTATCCAAGATGCCGCATCTGATGATTGCCGGAACCACCGGCTCGGGCAAATCGGTATGTATTAACTCGTTGATCCTGAGCCTGGTGTACAAATCCACGCCGGAACACGTGCGCATGATCATGATCGATCCGAAGATGCTGGAGCTTGCGGTGTACCAGGGCATCCCGCACCTGTTGGCGCCTGTGGTGACAGACATGAAACAGGCGGCTAATGCTTTTAAATGGTCGATCGCCGAGATGGAACGTCGCTACCGCCTGATGGCGGCACTCGGCGTGCGCAACCTCGCCGGTTATAACCGGAAGATCAAGGACGCAGAGGAAGCTGGCAAGCCGATCCTCGATCCACTGGCGTTGCCAGGTGAAGAGGCGTCGAATCTCAAACCCCTGCCGCTGATCGTCATCCTCGTGGACGAGCTCGCGGACCTGATGATGGTCGTTGGCAAGAAGGTGGAAGAGCTGATCACACGGCTGGCACAAAAGGCACGTGCGGCCGGGCTGCATTTGGTGCTGGCCACGCAACGTCCATCGGTGGACGTGATCACCGGCCTGATCAAAGCCAACATTCCTAGTCGCATCGCGTTTCAGATGTCGGCACGTGTTGATTCACGTACCGTGCTCGACATGATGGGGGCTGAACAGTTGCTTGGCAGCGGCGACATGCTGTACCTGAGCTTGGGTCAGTCGCTCGCCCGTGTGCACGGGGCGTTCGTGGCTGACCACGAAGTGCACAAGGTCACCACGTTCCTCAAAAAGAGCGGTGGACCGGTATACGACGAGCAGATTCTCATCGGCGACACCGGGGTCAATGATCAGGGTTTTCTGCAAGAAGGCGGCAATGGTAATGGCGGGGCGACTGCCGAATCCGATCCGCTCTATGACGAGGCCTTGAAGATCGTGACTGAAACACGCCGTGCCTCTATTTCAGGCGTTCAGCGCCGGCTGCGCATCGGGTACAACCGCGCCGCGCGGTTAATCGAGGACATGGAGCGCGCCGGAGTTGTGGGCCCGTTGCAGCCCAACGGCAGTCGCGAAGTACTGGCGCCTCCACCACCCCGTATTGGTTGATTCAATCCATGTTCGCCGCGATGAAGCGTCTTTGGTTTGTCATCGTGTTGCTCCTGATCGCCGCTTCCCCGGCCCATGCGTCCAAGGTGCCCAAGTCTGGCGCTGACAGCTTGCACTGGTTCTTCACTGAGGTGAACAGCTTCAACGCCCGTTTCAAACAAGTGGTGCTCGATGAACGCCACAACCCTATCCAGGAATCCTCCGGGATGTTATGGATCGAGCGCCCGAACAAGTTCCGCTGGGACTATGAGAAGCCATACCAACAGCAGATTGTGGCCGATGGCAAACGCCTCTGGGTTTACGATGTTGGTTTGCAACAAGTGACCGTGCGGACCTTGACCGGCGGACTGGGCGATACACCCGCTATGTTGCTTGCCGGCCGGGGTCGCCTGGATGAAAATTTCACCATCAAATCTTTGGATGCACAGAATGATCTCGAGTGGGTGCAGTTGACCCCGAAGCGCAAGAATAGCGGCTATGAGGACATCCGCATCGGTTTTGCTTTGGGAAAACTGCGCGCACTCGAAATGGTAGATGGCTTCGGGCATGTGACGCGTGTGATGCTTGAATCGTCCCGGGAAAATCTGCAGATTGAGCCCGCCCGCTTCAGTTTCACGCCACCCGAAGGCGTGGATGTGGTGGGTGAATAGGCCAAAGAGCCGCCGCCATTCAGTTCGTCATCAACCACCACGGGGAGAGACCGATCATGGCGATGCAGGACCTGTTTCCGGAAACCCAGTCGATGCCATGGCAGCCGCTAGCGGATCGCATGCGGCCACTGCGCCTGGAGGATTTTTTCGGCCAGTCGCATTTGCTCGCGCCGGGCAAGCCTCTGCGCCAGGCTATCGAAGCCGGAATCCTGCTGTCGATGATTTTCTGGGGACCTCCCGGCACCGGCAAGACCACGCTGGCGCGCCTGATCGCGCGCCGTACCCAGGCGCATTTCATCGCCATCTCCGCCGTCTACGCCGGTGTCAAGGAAATCCGCGCGGCGGTGGAAGAAGCCAAACAGGCACGGGCAGGAGGACACCCGACCGTCCTTTTCGTTGACGAAGTGCATCGCTTTAACAAGGCACAGCAGGATGGTTTTTTGCCTTACGTGGAAGATGGCACGCTGACTTTCATTGGTGCTACCACCGAGAATCCTTCGTTCGAATTGAATAACGCGTTGCTCTCGCGCACACGGGTCTATGTGCTCAAGGCCCTAACGGTGGACGAGATCCTGTTGACCATCGACCGGGCACTGACGGATGAAAGTGCGGGTTTGGGAAAAGAGCCGTTGCAGATGTCGCCCGAGG
Organism: Gammaproteobacteria bacterium; assembly: GCA_029863005.1. Taxonomy (GTDB): domain Bacteria; phylum Pseudomonadota; class Gammaproteobacteria; order Acidiferrobacterales; family Sulfurifustaceae; genus Sulfuricaulis. The sequence continues at coordinate 37,444 of JAOTWF010000018.1, forward strand.
CACGTGCACTGCTGGCCCGGGCGGCCGACGGCGATGCCCGCCGTGCCTTGAATTTACTGGAGATGGCGGCGGATCTTGCTGTGAAACAAGATGGTAAACAGGCCATCACGCTTGACCTGATTCGGGAGGTGGTCGCGGGGGGTGTGAGACGTTTCGACAAACAGGGTGAGGCGTTTTACGATCAGATTTCCGCCCTGCATAAGTCGGTGCGCGGATCCGACCCGGATGCCTCTTTATATTGGTTGGTGCGCATGCTCGATGGCGGCTGCGATCCGCTCTACATTGCCCGTCGCGTGGTACGCATGGCCTCGGAGGACATCGGCAACGCTGACCCCCGCGCGCTCCAACTGACATTGAATGCCTGGGACGTGCAGGAACGCTTGGGCAGCCCGGAGGGGGAACTCGCCATCGCCCAAGCGGTGGTTTACTTGGCCTGCGCACCGAAAAGCAACGCCGTCTATACTGCCGTGAATGCGGCAATGAATGACGCCCGCGAACAGGGTTCGCTCGAGGTTCCGATGCACTTGCGCAATGCCCCCACACGGCTCATGAAAGAGCTGGGCTATGCGAAAGATTACCGCTATGCCCACGATGAGGCCGAAGCCTATGCCGCTGGCGAGAATTATTTGCCTGAAGAGCTCGGCAGACGCCGCTATTATTTCCCCACCGAGCAGGGATTAGAGGTTAAAATTGCCGAACGTTTGGCGCATTTGCGCAAACTCGATAACCAGGCCAATAAATCAACCGCCGACGTCAAAAAAAAACCGGGAAATAAGACCAAGTGAACTTGTAAACAAGCTTATGTCGACTAAACCAAATCTAATCACACTAGGTCTTGTCTGTTGCCTTTATTCGTTTCCGGTCATGGCAGACAAACCCGCTCCCGCCACCAGTGATAATCCCGCACCGGTCGCCGTCGATAAATTTAAACTTGGAAAGAAGGCCTATGAGGCTGACCAATATGATCGTGCGCGCGATCTGTGGCTGCCCCTGGCCGAAAACGGCGATATCCGGGCCCAATATGCGATTG
>JAOTWF010000075.1 GCA_029863005.1 Gammaproteobacteria bacterium
CATCCCCACTCTCATGATATTCCGCGAAAAGATCATCATCTTCGCGCAACCCGGAGCCCTACCGGCTTCCGCCCTTGATCAGGTCATTGAAAAGGCCAAGGCGCTTGACATGAATGAAGTCCGCGCCGAAATCGAAAAAGAAAAGGCCAAGGCCCCCAAAACCGGCTGATGGGGATTTCAGTTTTTCCCTTGTCATCCTTCCTTCGCCACTTCCGGGTTTTTTTACTGAAAAAGAAGGGCCCGTCATGACCACTGGCGATTCACTGCAACGTTTCATCTTCGAGCACGCGCCCATCCGCGGCGAAATCGTGCATCTCGATGCTACCTGGCAGGCAGTACTTGACCGGCGTGTTTACCCGCCGCGCTTACGCGACATGCTGGGCGAGATGATGGCAGCCGCCGCGCTGCTAACCGCCACGCTCAAGTTCGATGGGCGCCTGATCATGCAGGTGCAGGGCAAAGGGCCGGTCAACTTGCTGATGGTCGAGTGCACCAGCAACCGCACCATGCGCGCCATCGCGCAATGGACCGGCGATGTGCCGGAGGCGCCGTTGTCGGAACTGGTCGGTGATGGGCGCCTGGCCGTGACCATCGACCCGTCAAAGGGGAAGGAGCGCTACCAGGCTATTGTGGAGCTCGAGGGACTGTCCGTGGCCGAGGCGTTCGAAAATTATTTCGCCCAATCGGAACAGCTCGAAACACGCTTGTGGCTTGCGGCCGATCCCAACCAAGCGGCCGGCATGCTCCTGCAGCGGCTGCCCGACAGGCCGTTGACTGACGACGAAGATGCCTGGGGTCGTGCTGTACACCTGGGCTCGACCATCACGCGGGAGGAATTGCTTGCTCTGCCGGTGCACGAGATCATTCACCGCCTTTATCACGAAGAAGATATACGCCTGTTCTCACGCATGCCGGTAAGCTTCCGCTGCTCCTGTTCGCGAGAACGCGTCGAGTCGGTGCTGCGCATGCTCGGGCGCGACGAAATCCACTCTATCCTTGCCGAACAGGGTACGGTCCGCGTCGATTGCGAGTTTTGCGGCAGCCGCTATGAATTCGACCGAATTGACGCAGAACAGCTGTTTGCCAGCCTGCACAGCTTGCCGGCCGCCAACACCCGCCATTAGGCCGTTGACCGGCAACTGTGTATAATGCGCGGCCTTTTGCCCGTGACCCCCGGTTGAATTCATGATTCAGAAACTGCGCAACATCGCCATCATCGCCCACGTCGACCATGGCAAGACCACGCTCGTGGACAAGCTGCTGACCCAATCCGGCACCTTTGCCGCGCACCAGACCGTGGGCACTCGCATCATGGATTCGAACGATCTGGAAAAAGAACGCGGCATCACGATCTTGGCAAAGAATACCGCCATCCGCTGGAATGACTATCGCATCAATATCGTGGATACGCCAGGCCACGCCGATTTCGGCGGTGAGGTAGAGCGCGTGCTGTCGATGGTGGATTCCGTATTGTTGTTGGTGGATGCCGTGGATGGACCGATGCCGCAGACGCGTTTCGTCACGCGCAAGGCCTTCGCGCAGGGCCTGAAACCCATCGTCGTTATCAACAAGATCGATCGCTCCGGCGCGCGCCCGGAGTGGGTGCTCAACCAGACTTTCGATCTATTCGACAAGCTCGGTGCGACCGACGAACAACTCGATTTCCCGGTGGTATACACCTCGGCGCTTAACGGCTATGCCGGGCTCACACCGGACGTGCGGGCGGGCGACATGACGCCGCTGTTCGAAACCATCATCCAGCATGTCGCACCGCCCAAGGTCGATCCCGAAGGCCCGTTCCAGATGCAGGTCTCGAGCATAGCCTATTCGAGTTATGTCGGCGCCATCGCCATCGGCCGCATCACCCGCGGGAAGGTGAAACACAATCAACCGGTCGTGATCGTCGGCCACGATGGCAAGACCCGCAACGGCAAAGTCCTGCAAGTGCTCGGCTTCATGGGGCTGGAGCGCACCGAAGTGCCCGAGGCCATGGCCGGCGACATCATCGCCATTACCGGCATCGAGGGCCCGCGCATCTCCGACACGCTGTGCGATCCGAATAGGGTCGAAGCGCTGCCGCCCCTGTCGGTCGACGAGCCGACCGTCACCATGACTTTCGAGGTCAATAACTCCCCTTTTGCCGGTCAGGACGGAAAATACGTTACCAGCCGCCAAATTCGCGAGCGGCTCGACCGTGAGCTGATCCACAACGTCGCGCTACGCGTGGAAGACACCGGCAGCCCCGACAAATTCCGTGTCTCCGGACGCGGCGAGTTGCACCTCGGCATCCTACTCGAGAACATGCGACGCGAGGGTTATGAGCTGGGCGTGTCACGTCCCCAGGTCATCACCAAGCAAGTGAACGGCGTAACCCACGAGCCGTATGAGCAACTGACCGTGGATATCGAAACCCAGCACCAGGGCGCCGTCATGGAGCTTCTCGGCCAGCGCAAAGGTGACTTGCTCAATATGGAACCAGACGGCAAAGGCCGCGTGCGTCTCGAGTACATGATTCCTGCGCGCGGGCTCATAGGCTTTCAGACTGATTTCCTCACCGCCACCGCCGGCAGCGGCCTGATCTATCACGTATTTGATCACTACGGCCCGGAGAAGAAAGGCATGGTCGGCGGCCGCATCAACGGCGTGCTGATCTCGAACGGTGCCGGCATGAGCGTCGCCTATGCGCTGTTCAACCTGCAGGAACGTGGTCGCATGTTCATCGGACCGGGCGAGGACATGTACGAGGGGATGATCATCGGTATTCACTCGCGAGACAATGACTTGGTGGTGAATGCCATGAAAGGCAAGCAACTCACCAACATTCGTGCCGCCGGTTCCGACGAGAATGTTATTCTCGTACCCCCCATCGAACTCACGCTTGAGCGCGCCATCGAATTTATCGATGACGACGAGCTGGTCGAAGTGACCCCCAATCACATTCGCCTGCGCAAGCGATTCCTAAAAGAGTCCGATCGCAAGCGCGCCGATCGCGCAGCAGCCGGTTGATCTGGTTATCGTTACTCTGCCCATTGCTCTCCCGGTCTACAGTTACATAACTCACGGAACATACGGCATCTCATCGGGATGCCGCTTGGAATCAACTATGCTTTTTCCGGTAGCCGCTGGACGGAAAAAGTTCTCCATCTGACGCAATCCCCCTGCGCGGGAGAAGGAGATGTGCTGGGAAGACGGCTACAGCAGGAGTTAAACAAAAGATAATGTGCTCCGGGGCATATAGCATTTTGCCCCAGCCACCATCACCGGATGCGCGGCAGGGCGAGAGTGATTATGCTAGACGGATCATGGCATCTTCCCCGTTTCCCCGCCCGGCACCCATTCCTGCCAATCTGCGCCATCCCATGGCTCGTATCGACATCAGCTTCAATGGCAATCAGGCACTGATACCCCGCGCCGAAGAACTGGCGCGCGAACTGAATCTGCCATTGGCGATAACGGGAGAATCGAATTCTGATTTCCAGCTGGTAATTACTTCCGAGCGTCTAGAACTGCGCGACGTCCGGAATCCGCGTCTGAGTCCTGTCTGCGTGGATTTTACGAGTCTCGACCTGCGCCCCTACAGCAACAATCTTTCACGTCGACAACCCTTGGCGCGCGCCATCGGAAAAAAAACCAGAACCGTGGTAGATGCCACCGCGGGCTATGGTCAGGATGCCTTGCTGCTTGCGCTCATGGGATTTCACGTCACAGCGATTGAACGCTCACCCGTGGTAGCGGCACTGTCTCGCGACGGCCTACAACGCTTCATCAAACATACGGGGATAAATCTGTCTGGGCGTTTGCAGCGGGTGATGGGCGATTCGCGGTCGCTGCTTCCGGCGCTCGTCCCGCGACCGGACGCCATCTATCTCGATCCCATGTTTCCACCGAAACGCCGCAAGTCCGCCGCCGTAAAAAAAGAGATGCAATTGTTGCGCGATCTCGTGGGCGATGATGCAGATGCCGTGGAGCTGCTCGACATTTGCTGTGCCATCGCCGGCGATCGCGTGGTCGTGAAACGCCCCGACGACGCGCCGCCGCTCGTGCCTGAACCGAGCATGAGCCTGACGGGCAAACTGGTGCGTTATGATATTTATCTCGCGCAACATTGGGCGGATGCATGACTGAACCGCTGTTTTTTTCCGAACAGCTTGCCACACCCGGCGCGACGCTGGTGCTGAAGGGCGACGAGGCGCATCATGCCGCCGCCTCGCGCCGGCTCCACGATGGTGACACGCTGTGGCTTTTCGATGGTCGCGGTGGTGTTGTGCGCACGACACTGCTCCGCGTTGTGGCGCGTGGACGGACACTGGAATTGCGCGTCGAAGAACGGCGCACCGAACCGCTTCCCAAACCTTTAATTCATCTCGCCTGTGCGCTACCCAAGGGCGACCGCCAGAATATTTTGCTCGACATGGCAACCCAGCTTGGCATGACGCGTTTCACACCGCTCGATTGCGAACGCCGCGTAGTCAAGCCCGGCGCGAATAGCGCGGCACGCTGGAGAAAAATCTGCCTCGAGGCATGCAAACAGAGCCGGCGGTTTCATCTTCCGGTTATTGAAACAGCTTCTCCGGTAGGAGATGTCGTTAAAGGTGCGACAACAGAAGGGAGCTGTGTGTGGCTCGCCCACCCGGCCGCGCTGGCCGTGGCGGTTTCTGCCGCCGTCAATCAAAAAGCGAATGACGTGACGATTCTCATCGGCCCGGAAGGGGGTTTTACGAAAGAGGAGATCGACCAAGCTGTCGCGGACGGAGGAAAACTGCTTACGCTGGGAACATCCATCCTGCGGATAGAAACGGCGGCCCTCGCGCTGCTGGCCGCCTTCACGCTGTCAGCCGGATCGGACGCTGCATAAGCGATGATGTGGTTATCCCCGTCTGATAAGGAAATTTTCCCGCCAGATCCGTAGCTTCTTACAGTAGTTTAAGAAAAACAACGGAAATAGGCTTAAATACAGCGCAATAAGAACGTGACGAATTGAATTTACTTGACCTTGAAAAGCCTGTTATCCAACCAGAAAACAACATTGACTACCGTATTACGGCAATGAAGGCAGGGTTTGGTCTCTGAAGCAATAAAAGCAGGTAATTGAAACGAATGGGAAAGCGGAAAAAACGTTGCCAGTCAGGCGTTATAGACCAAATTAACCAAACTGAAATAGGCATCCATACCAACATCACCGAAGGTCAAGCCGACACCATTATCGGTAATACGGCAGATTTTTGCTGGGAAGCGGTGCTGCTTGGTTTCACCGCCGGAAGTCAGGGTAAGACCGAGCTCCACGGGAGCGTTAAAATAGGGCACTCCTGCCGGGGTACCTTGAATAAAGGCGCCATTCAGGCTGATATCCCGTATCGAGCAAACCATGACTTGTGCCTGATAATTCAGCACAGCATCCATCGCGACCGGAATCCGCTGACTGTCCCGCCTATCGTTCATTGCGCCCATTTCATCCTCATGCATAGCCGGTAAACCTTTCATTACCGGAACCTCCATGCCGGATGTCCGGCTGTCACCGCTTGATTCTCGAAAACCCCTGATAACTGCTGGATAAAATACCCTGTTCGTGGAACGCTGTCGATGCCTGTTTGTAACAATCTATTACCCTTGAACTTTTACCGCTGATCGCGGTATCACCGGTTGAGTAACAACTTATTCTGGCACCAGCCAGTTGATTTCGGTTCGGCCAACCGGTTGAAGTTGCAGCACATTCATTAAATCTGGTAACAGTGAGCGAAGAGTTTCATCAAGCTTCCAAGGGGGGTTGATCATAACCATGCCACAACCGTTCAGACGAAAGTCCGAGTCTTCGGGATAGGGGCTAAACTCAGCAAGCAGAATCTTTCGTATCCCGCTGGAGACAAGCGCTCGATGAAACTGCTCAACTGGAGAGCGGCTTTTAATGGGATACCACAGGACAAACAAGCCGGCTTCCCAGCGCGCTCGTGCCTCACGCAAACCTTCCATCAACTGCTGAAATTCTCGCTCCGATTCATAGGGTGGATCGATCAGTACCAGTCCTCGCCGCTCCCGGGGTGGCAAAAAAGCCTTGAGACCGGCATATCCATCCTGCCGCAGTACTGACACCTGAGTGTCTCGGGCAAACTCAATTTTCAGTTGTGCGCAATCGTCCGGATGTAATTCGAGCAGTACCGCGCGGTCCTGTGGCCGCAAGAAATAGCGCGCCAGTCGTGGCGAACCAGGGTAACACCGCAAAGTATTTCCCGTGTTCAGGGCGCGTACCGCATAGAGATAATCTTCGATCCCGGGCAGGAGCTGACTGTTCCACAATCGCAGGATGCCATCGCGGTACTCACCGGTTTTCTGTGCCGCCACGCTGTTCAGGTCATAGCGCCCCGCGCCGGCGTGGGTATCGAGATAGAAAAACGGGGTTTCTTTGCGGGAAAGCGACTTGAGCAGCAGGGAAAGCAGGACATGCTTGAAGACGTCGGCAAAATTGCCGGCATGATAGATATGGCGGTAATTCATCGAAACACCGGCCCGTGCTCTACAGACGGCCGGTTCAATGCGATGCTTCTTTCAACCACCCGGCGGCACGTTCCGCGAAATACGTAAGAATCGCATCGGCCCCGGCACGCTTGATGGAAAGTAGCGATTCCAGGACGCAGGCGCGTTCGTCAAGCCAGCCGTTTTTTGCCGCCGCCATGAGCATGGCGTATTCACCGCTCACTTGGTAAACAAATGTCGGGATACCGAATTGTTCCTTGACGCGGCGCACGATGTCGAGATATGGCATTCCCGGCTTGATCATCACCATGTCCGCGCCTTCCTCGATATCGAGCGCAACTTCGCGCAGTGCCTCATCCGAATTGGCCGGGTCCATCTGGTAGCTGTCCTTGCTGCTGCTCCCGAGGCTCGCCGCCGAGCCCACGGCATCGCGGAAGGGGCCGTAGAAATTCGAGGCGTACTTGGCGGAATAGGCAAGAATGCGGGTATGGACATGCCCGGTCTTCTCCAGCGCATCACGTATGGCACCGATGCGACCATCCATCATGTCCGAGGGGGCGACGATATCGGCTCCGGCGGCCGCATGCGACAACGCTTGCTTGACCAGTACTGCCACGGTTTCATCGTTCAGCACATAGCCGGTGCTGTCAATCAGCCCGTCCTGGCCGTGCGAGGTATACGGATCGAGTGCCACGTCGGTAATGACGCCCATTTCCGGGAAATTCTTTTTTAGTGCTCGCACCGTCTGCGGCACCAAACCCTTAGGATTAAAGGCCTCAACGGCCTTGGTGTCCTTCTTGGATTTCGGCACGACCGGAAACAGAGCAATGGCAGGAATGCCCAGCGTGAGAAACTTTTCCACCTGAGTGAACAATCGGTCTACCGTCACGCGGTTGATCCCCGGCATGCTTGGTACCGGTTCCACGCGATCCTTGCCTTCCATGACAAATACAGGCTGGATGAGATCGTCTGTCGAAATCCGTGTTTCGCGCATGAGCCGTCGCGAAAAACCGTCGCGTCGCAGGCGGCGCATGCGTACTCGCGGAAATTTTCCTATGCCGTTTGCCATGACCAGCCTGTGCCTGAGAATTGAATACTTTATGCTAGCCTAGCCGCCCCACGAGAGAAATGCCGTCGCCACACTTCTGGGCAATGGCCCCGCGTTCCGGGTGAGAAAAACTGGCTTCGCCCTTACTTGACCTTTTTGGCCTTGGCTTTAGCTTTTGCTTTGGCCTTGCTCTTGACCTTGGTCTTGATCTTTTGCTTTGTTTTTGCAGCAGGTTTTGCGAGTTTCTTCTTGGCCTTGGATGGTGCCACGGCTTTTTTGGCAACTACTTTTTTCTTCGCAGGGAGCTTGGCTTTGGCAGCCGCCGCCTTGGCGATTTTTTCCGCCTTGGCCGCGGCCTTGGCTTTGGCCTCCTCCGCTTTGGCTTTGGCGGCTGCACGCAGGGCCGCCGATTCGATTTTGCCCATCACGTCCGCCAGCGGCCGGATTTGCGATTCGATAATATCGCCCATGGCTTTGAAAATGGAGCTGACCGTACCCACACCGCGCACGGTGCGCAGCTTGCCCTGGGCTTTGTAATAGTTGGCCAGCGGAGCGGTCTGTTCTTGATACACCTTGAGACGATTACTGACTGTATTTTCGTTATCGTCGGATCGGTGCGTCAGGCCGCCGCCGCATTTGTCACATTTGTTAGAGGTTTTCGGGGCGGAAAAATGGATGTTGTAAATGGCACCGCAAGATCCGCAGGTCCGCCGGCCTGTAAGGCGTTTCATTAGCACATCGGTTTCGACATCCACCAGCAACGCGAGCTGTAACGGCTGACCCAGTCGCGCCAGCATGGCATCGAGCGATTGGGCCTGCGGGATATTCCGAGGAAAACCGTCGAGAATAAAACCGTTCTTGGCATCGGGCTTGGCAAGCCGCGTCTGAATCATGCCAAGTACGATGTCATCGGTTACTAATTGGCCCGCATCCATGGCCGACTTGGCCTTTTTTCCCAGATCGGTCCCAGCTGCAACTTCCGCCCGCAGCAGGTCTCCGGTGGACATCTGCGGAATTTTATACTTCTCTACCAATAACTTAGCTTGAGTTCCCTTGCCGGATCCCGGCGCTCCCAATAGCACGATTCGCATGGTCTTCTCGCTGTTTAAGTTTTTGGGTTGGTATGGATTCTTGAGAAAATACCCCTGGATCTATGGCAGGGGCGCGTAAACTACAATTTGCCCACTCCGGCGTCAATGGTCTGACGACCTATAAATGGGCCCTATCCCCGGATTCATCATTCCGCATGTTCCATGGAGGGAAATTTGGTTAAGCTCGTTAATCTAGGCAGAGCGTCCTTCTGAGCATTCCACCCGATGAGCCAAAGTAAAATTCCAGACTTTACCGAGACCGAACTCTGGACTGTGCGCGGTACCCTGAGGGAGCGATATGGCAAGGAGGTCGAAACGCAACTGGCCGATACCGAGGTCATGCTCGGAAGCGCCGGCGACATGGCTTGGTGCCCGGCTATCTTCTGGTCCGCCAAAGGAGCGAACTTTGCCATTGTGAAGACCGGCGCCAAGCAATATCGCGCCTACTTCTATTATCATCCGGAATCCCAGCTCGGCACCGGGATTGACAACTACGATGAAATTGGCGATTGCGTGATCAGTGTCCTGCAGGTCGAGGCCGATCACCTGCGCAAGCAGAAAATCAAAATAGACCAACATCCGGCGAAGGACGACAAGGATTCGCCGGAGAAACCGGATAGATCACCACTCTTTTGGGGAGACTGAAACAATGGCAAAGGCCAATCCAAAAAATGCTTTTTACGCGCAATCGGGCGGTGTCACGGCCGTCATCAACGCCTCGGCCTGCGGAGTGCTGGAGACGGCGCGCAAGCATAAAAAACAAATCGGCAAGGTCTATGCCGGGCGCAACGGCATTATCGGGGCACTGACCGAAGACCTGATCGATACCAGTAAAGAGTCCGTGGCCGCGATCAAGGCGCTCAAGCATACCCCTTCTGGTGCGTTTGGCTCGTGCCGCTACAAGCTGAAAAGCCTGGAGCAGAACAAGCGCGAATATGACCGCTTGATCGAGATCTTCAAGGCGCATGACATCGGATTCTTTTTTTACAACGGTGGCGGCGATTCGGCCGACACCTGCCTCAAAATTTCGCAGCTGTCCGAAACCATGGGTTATCCCATCCAAGCGATTCATGTGCCCAAGACCGTGGACAACGACCTGCCCATCACCGACAACTGCCCGGGCTTCGGCTCGGTCGCCAAGTACATCGCGGTCTCGACGCGCGAAGCGTCATTTGATGTCGCCTCCATGGCCAAGACTTCGACCAAAGTGTTTATCCTCGAAGTCATGGGTCGGCACGCTGGCTGGATTGCGGCGGCGGGTGGTCTAGCCTCCACCAAGGACACCGAAATCCCAATCGTGATCCTGTTCCCGGAGGTCTCCTTCGACAAGACAAAATTCCTCGCCACGGTGGATGCCAACGTCAAGAAATACGGCTACTGCACCGTGGTGGTGTCTGAGGGCGTGAAGAGCCCGGACGGCAAGTTCCTCGCCGACCAGGG
>JAOTWF010000132.1 GCA_029863005.1 Gammaproteobacteria bacterium
TTCGCTATGCTGAAAGTGAGCATTACTATTAACATGTTTCTCATTATTTTCTTATAGTTATTGTGATTAATGTTATCTAGAGGCCGCACGATGAAGGTTGTGATTCTTGCAGGTGGATACGGGACTCGCATTAGCGAGGAGAGCGGGGTGCGACCCAAGCCGATGGTTGAGATCGGCGGGAATCCCATTCTTTGGCACATTATGAAAATCTATTCCGCCTATGGCCTGAACGATTTCGTCATTTGCTGCGGGTATAAAGGCTATGTGATCAAGGAGTATTTTGCGAATTACATTCTTCGTTCGGCGGACGTTACTTTTGATCTGGCCAGTAATACGACGCATATTCACCGAAATGGCGTCGAGCCATGGAAGGTAACTCTGATCGAAACGGGTGAAAATACCATGACCGGCGGACGCTTGAAGCGGGTCAGGAACCACGTTGGCAATGGCACATTTTGTCTATCCTATGGTGACGGTGTTAGCAACGTAAACATTACCGATTTGATTAATTTCCACCGTGCTCAGGGAACCCACGCTACACTGACCGCCGCGCAGCCACCTGGACGCTTCGGTGCGTTTAGCTTGGCGGCGAAAGAGTCGAAGATTTCCACTTTTCAAGAAAAGCCCCAGGGCGACGGGGCCTGGGTCAATTCCGGGTTTTTCGTGCTGGAACCGGCTGTGTTCGATTACATTGACGGTGACCCCACCGTCTGGGAGCGCGAACCACTGGAGAAACTTGCCAACGACGGTCAACTCTCGGCTTACAAGCACCATGGTTTCTGGCAGCCGATGGATTCGCTGCGTGACAAGAATGTTCTCGAACAATTGTGGCAAAGCGCCAACCCGCCATGGAAGATTTGGTAATGAGGAATGAGCAACACAACGGCGCTATAAAGAGCGCCAAGAATGTCGTTGATATTGACCTGGCGTACATCTGCCGCCATCTTGAGCAGGAGTTCGGCGCCATGGCAGGAAAGCGCCTGCTTATCACCGGCGGCGCCGGGTTTCTCGGCCACTATCTGGTGCAGTCACTGCTGCATTGGAATCGCATCCAACCCGAGCGCGCAATCACGCTCACCGTCTACGACAGTTTCATTCGTGGCGTTCCGGAGTGGCTGAAGCGCTGTTCGACGGAAAGCACATTGAACGTGGTTAAGCATGACATCCGTGATCCGCTGCCAGACAATATGGGCGACTACCAGTATCTGATCCATGCCGCGTCCATCGCCTCGCCGACTTACTACCGCAAGTTTCCAATTGAGACGATGGATGCAAACGTCAACGGTCTGCGTTCGTTGCTCGACTACTGTCTGTGTCAGAAGGAAAACGGCAAACCGGTGGGGGGGTTTCTTTTTTTTTCCACCAGCGAAATTTATGGCGACCCGGCTCCGGAGAGTATCCCGACGCCCGAGACTTATCGCGGTAACGTCTCCTGCACCGGGCCACGTGCCTGTTATGATGAATCGAAGCGCTACGGTGAGACGCTGTGCGTTAATTTTGCCGAGCGCTATCAGTTGCCGATCCGCATCGCAAGGCCGTTCAATAACTACGGCCCCGGCCTGAAGATCACCGATGGGCGCGCACTGCCGGATTTTGTCCGCGACGTACTAGCCGGGCGTGACATCGTGCTGTTGTCGGACGGCGCTCCCACACGCACATTTTGCTACGTTGCCGACGCCGTTGTCGGCTATTACAAGATCCTGACCGGGGGAAAAAACGGCGAGGCGTACAATATTGGAGTCGAGACTCCCGAGATCTCGATCCGTGAACTAGCCGATCGCGTGACCAGCCTGGCCAGTGGACTATTAGGGTATAAGGGCAAAGTGGTCCACAAGGTAAGTTCCGACAAGGATTATCTGGTTGACAACCCCAATCGCCGCTGCCCGGTAATCAAGAAGGCGCGCACCGATCTGGGTTACGATCCCTCCATATCGCTCGAAACCGGCCTTACACATTCGTTGATATGGTATCGCGAGAACCGCGAAGCTGAGGAATCTTGATGAAAGTGTCTGTAATCGGAACTGGCTACGTTGGGCTTGTTTCGGGCGTGTGCCTGGCGGAGAAAGGTCACAGCGTCCAGTGCGTCGACATGGACGCCGACAAGGTGCGCAAGATCAATAAAGGTGAGTCGCCGATCTTCGAGCGCAGCCTCGACGACCTGCTCGTGAGGAACGTCAACCGCAATCTGCATGCGACCGTCGATCTCGCCATGGCGGTGAACTCTACCGATATATCGCTGATCGCG
>JAOTWF010000019.1 GCA_029863005.1 Gammaproteobacteria bacterium
TCCAGCATTTCCATGCGCCCACCGCGCGCGACGTATTTGCCGCCGAAGCCGGCGATCGAGCCCTGCGCAAGTTTTTTGTATTCCTCGAATTTGACCGGATCGGTCACGTGGATTTCGACAATGACGTAGGCAGCCATGGGTGCTCCGTATGCTGGAAATCAACCGACCCAGACGCGGGCGTTACGGAACATCCGCATCCATCCCCCATCCTCGCCCCAGTCATCCGGGCGCCAAGAATTGGCGACGGCGCGGAACACGCGCTCGGGATGCGGCATCATGATGGTGAAGCGCCCATCCGGCGTGGTGAGGCCACAGATGCCATACGGCGAGCCGTTCGGGTTGTCCGGATAGGTCGTGGCGAGCTTGCCGCGGTTGTCGACGAAGGCCAGTGCCACCTGCTTATCCAGTATCACCTGCTCAGCCTGATCGGGGTCGCGGAATTCGGCGCGGCCCTCGCCGTGCGCCACCGGAATCGGCAGCAGCGAACCCTGCATGTCTTTAAGGAAAATCGAGGGATTCTGCGGGATCTGTACCATGACCACGCGCGCCTCGAACTGCTCGGAGCTGTTGCGCACAAAATGCGGCCAGCGTTCCGCCCCCGGGATGATCTCGTGCAGGTTCGACATCATCTGGCAGCCGTTGCAGATGCCGAGCGCGAACGTGTCCTGGCGTGCGAAAAATGCCGCGAACTCATCCCGCGCGCGCGAATTGAAAAGGATGGATTTCGCCCAGCCCTCGCCGGCCCCAAGCACGTCACCGAACGAAAATCCGCCGCAGGCGGCGAAACCCTTGAAGTCCTTGAGCGAAAGCCGTTCCTCGATGATGTCGCTCATGGTGACATCGATCGTTGAAAAACCGGCGCGGTCGAAAGCCGCGGCCATCTCCACCTGGCCGTTAATACCCTGCTCGCGCAGGATCGCGAGACGCGGTTTTATCCCGCGACCAATATAGTGTGCCGCGATTTTCTCTTCCAGATCATAAGTCAGCGTTGCGCTTAATCCGGGGTCAGTCGTATCCAGAATGCGGTCATATTCCTCCTGTGCGCACTGTGGATTGTCGCGCAGAGCCTGCAGTCGATACGTGGTCTCGGACCAGGCGCGCTGCAGATTTACGCGCGAGTCGTAAAAGATTTCCTTATGGTCGTGGCTGAAGCTGATGATGTCATCATTGGTCAATGTGCCAATAATGTGGGTGTGGCGCGCAAGGCCGGCCTTCTTGAGCGCGCCGGTGATGCCTTCGCGCCGTGCGCGCGGCACTTGCAGCACCGCACCCAGCTCCTCGTTGAACAAGGTAGCCAAAGGATCGCTGCCAAGGTCCGAGAGATCAATGTGCACGCCGGTGCGCCCAGCGAAGGCCATCTCACATATGGTCGCCAGCAGCCCGCCGTCGGAGCGGTCATGATAGGCATAGGCAAAACCCAGCTCGTTCAGCGCCTGGATGACATGAAAGAACAGGCGCAGCACGCGTGGGTCGTCTACGTCCGGCGCGGTGTCGCCAAGCTGCCCGAAAACCTGCGCCAACGCCGAGCCGCCGAGGCGGTTGGCGCCTTTGCCGAGATCCACCAAGATAAGATCCGTCTCGCCCTTGTCGGTGCGCAATTGCGGGGTGAGCGTTTTGCGCACGTCCATCACCGGCGCGAAAGCCGAAACGATCAGCGACAGCGGCGCGGTCACCGCGCGCTCCCGCCCTGCGTCATCCTGCCACACGGTTTTCATCGACATCGAATCCTTGCCCACCGGGATGGAAATGCCGAGCGCCGGGCATAACTCGAGGGCCACCGCACGCACGGTGTCGTAGAGCGCGGCATCTTCGCCCGGGTGGCCCGCGGCCGCCATCCAGTTGGCGGAGAGCTTCACGTCCGGGAGTTTCTGAATGCGCGCGGCAGCAAGATTGGTCAACGCCTCGCCGATGGCCATCCGCCCGCTGGCCGGGGCATTGATCAGCGCCAGCGGCGTGCGCTCGCCCACGGCCATGGCCTCGCCGGTATAGCCGTCGTAACCGCTGGCGGTGACGGCGACGTCCGCCACCGGCACCTGCCACGGCCCCACCATCTGATCACGGCACACCAGACCGGAGACCGTGCGATCGCCGATGCTGATGAGAAACGTCTTGTTGGCCACCGTCGGCAGGTGCAGCACGCGGTAAATGGCTTCCTTGATATCGAGGCCCTTGGTCTTGAAGCGCTCGAATTTGCGCTTCACGCGCATGACATCGCGCTGCGTCTTCGGCGGCTTGCCGAACAGTACTGACAACTCCATGTCGATGGGACGGGCCTCACGCTCGCCATGGTTCATAAACTCACTGTCTTCGAGCACCAGGCGCGGTTCTTCTGTCGCCTCACCGACCACGGAATAGGGACAGCGTTCGCGCTCGCACAGCGCGCGAAAGGTTTCGAATTCTTTTTCTTCCACCGCCAGGACGTAGCGCTCCTGCGCCTCGTTGCACCAGATTTCCATGGGCGACATGCCGGGCTGATCGTTCGGCACCGCGCGCAGGTAGAACTGGCCGCCACGCCCCGCGCCATTTATCAGTTCGGGGAGGGCGTTCGACAGGCCGCCGGCGCCAACGTCGTGGATGGAAAGAATCGGATTGTCCTCGCCCAGCGCCCAGCACTGGTCGATGACCTCCTGGCAACGGCGCTGCATCTCGGCGTTACCGCGCTGCACCGAGGCGAAATCGAGTTCCTCGTGGCTTTGGCCGGAGGCCATGCTCGAAGCCGCCCCTCCGCCAAGACCAATAAGCATTGCCGGACCGCCGATGACGATGATCTTCGCACCCGGTGGAATCTCACGCTTGTGCACGTGTTGAGAGCGAATGTTACCCAGGCCGCCCGCGAGCATGATCGGCTTGTGATACCCACGCACCTCGCCATCCACCTCCATCTCGAACGTGCGGAAATAGCCGCTGATGTTGGGACGGCCGAATTCATTATTAAAGGAAGCGCCCCCAATCGGCCCTTCGAGCATGATCGAGAGCGCCGAGACGATGCGCCCGGGCTTGCCGTGGTCCTGCTCCCACGGTTGAGCCGCCCCGGGGAGGCGCAGGTTGGACACGGAGAAGCCGGTGATGCCGGCTTTCGGCTTGGCGCCGCGACCGGTCGCGCCCTCGTCACGGATTTCTCCGCCGGAGCCGGTGGCCGCACCCGGGAACGGCGAGATTGCCGTGGGGTGATTGTGGGTCTCGACCTTCATGAGGATGTGGGTGTCGTCCTCGTGATAGGTGTAAACGCCCGTGCCCGGCTCGGGGAAAAACCGCCCGATGCGCCCGCCTTCGATGACCGCGGCATTGTCTTCGTAAGCGCTGAGTGTGCCTTTGGGATTGGCGGCGTGGGTCTTTCGGATCATGCCGAACAGGGAATCTTTTTGTGGTCTTCCGTCGATGGTCCAGCTGGCGTTAAAGATTTTATGCCGGCAATGCTCGGAGTTGGCCTGTGCGAACATCATGAGTTCAACGTCGGTGGGATTGCGGTGGATGCGTTTGAAATTCTCGACCAGGTATTCGATCTCGTCGTCCGACAGGGCCAAGCCCCATTCGCGATTCGCCATCACGAGCGCCTCGCGCCCGCCCGCCGCCAGATCCAACACACGCAGGGCCGCCGGCGCGTCGTCGCGGAACAACTCGGCGACATGGGCCAACCCGGGAAGCACGTTCTCCACCATGCGGTCGTGGATCAGCGGCATGAGCACCTCGCGCTCGGTCGCGCCCGGCACCCGGCCATCGTTCATGGCGAATTGCCACGCCACGCCGCGTTCAATGCGACGAATCTGTTTTAACCCGCAGCAATGCGCGATGTCCGTGGCCTTGGTGGACCAAGGCGAAATCGTGCCTAAGCGCGGAATCACCAACAGCGGCTTGTTCACCGGATTTGCCGGCACGGCATCGGCCGCGGGTCCGTAGGTCAGCAGGCGCTTCAACAGCGCGCGTTCGCGCGCGTCCAGCTCGTCGTCGAGTGCCGCGAAATGCCAATAATGCGCCGTCACGCCCGCGAGTTCCGGCACGCGTTCCTGCATATCCTCCAGCAGCCGGTCGCGCCGGAACGGCGACAGCGCCAGTGCGCCCGATAGAGAAAGGACCGTCGCGGGTTTCGGTGAAAAAGGAGAAGATTCGGACTTTCTGTTCATGTTGCCGCGAATTTATACCCAGGCTTCAGCGATATGGTGAAACGCGAGTCCTTCCTCCTGCTCGGCAATGTCAATCCATTCAGGCTCGCAACCCATAGCGCGCGCCAACGCCGCCTGCGCCAGCGCAGGCGTGTTGTTGGTTTCGCTTAGGTGTGCCGCCGCGACATAGCGCAGCCGCGAAGACACCACGCGCGCGAGCAGTTCAGAGGCCGCCGCATTGTCCAAATGGCCATGCTCGCCCGCAATGCGCGCCTTGAGCGACGGCGGATATGGTCCGTCGCGCAGCATGCGAGCATCGTGATTGCATTCGAGCACCAGCGCGTCACAGTCGCTCAGCATTTCCTCGACGTGCGCGGTAATGGAACCGATGTCAGTGAGGAAACCGAAGCGTGAATCCCCGTCGGAAAACACGAACTGGCACGGTTCGCGCGCATCGTGCGGTACCGGGAACGGCTGCACCTCGATATCGCCCACGGCGAATTTTTCATGCGGGTTGATGATGTGGATATCCGCCTCCCCATCGAACTGCCCCTTCAGCGCGGACCAGGTCCCGGCGGTCATCCACACCGGCACCCCGAAGCGGCGCGCACAGCTGGCGACGCCGCGACAGTGATCATTGTGTTCGTGGGTGATGAGGATGGCGCTGAGCCGGCTGTGGTGCCGGTCATGGCGTTCCAGGCGCGCGACGGTTTCGCGCGCGGAAAATCCGCAGTCGAGCAGGAGGGAGCTGCGGCCGCCCTCGATGAGGGCGGCGTTGCCGCGGCTGCCGCTGCCGAGTATCGCGAACCGCAATCCGGTTCTGTCAGCCCGCGCCCGTTTCCCCGTTTTCAGCAGTCGTAACCCGCCTATTTCAGTTGATGGTGAAGCAGCGTCAGAATGCGTTCGCTGGTCTTGGACGACTCCGGTGCACCCTCTTTGGTTAGGACGTCCACTCGGGTCTCAGAGTTGCTCCCCTTGAGGACAATCTGGTATTCGTTGGTCGGTGCCTTTTCCTTGCCGCTGAACAAGCTCCGAAACCAGCCCTTTTCCTTCTGAACATTATCCGGATCAATATAGCGCACGAAATATATTCCCCTCGAGCGGTCGCGGTCTTCCACGGTGAAACTGGTCCGATCCAGCGCCAGTCCCACGCGCCGCCAGGCGCGCTCAAAATCCTCGCTGAGACTCAAGCTCACGCCATTGTCCTTCCGCTCCAGCCGGGCGCGTTCGGGCGGCGTGTCCGCGCCGATCGAGGCGACCATGGTTTTGGCTTTTTCCTCCTTCACGCCGAGACTGGCCATGAGGAGGCGCAGCATTTCCGCTTCCAGCCCCGGGTCCGAAGGCCGGGACTGCCACCGGGTCTCGCCGATGTCGGCGGCATCGTTGGTGACAATGGTTTCGACCATGCCACGATGGCTCAGGTAAATTTCCGTGGTGCCTGGCGCGGCGCCGCGCTCGAGGCGGAAGCGGTATTTGTCGCGGGTGCCGGTGGAATACAAGGTGCCGAGCGATTTCGCCAGCACCTTCTGGATGCCGGAGCCGATATTGGCGCGGTTCTCCGCCCAATCGGTTTCCAGGATCCCGGTTTGTGGATTCTCCTTATCGACGATGAGGCCCCGGTTGAGTATGAATTCACGCACCCGCGGCCAGAGTTGTTCCGGGGTCAATTTGACCACCAGCCAGCGTGCCTGGCCGTCGCGCTCGATACGGATCCCGTCGTATTGCGGCAAAACATCGCTGCCGACCTCTGATTTTTTCTGCGCCTCACCGCTGACAAATCCGGAATAGGTCGCCGTGCTGCTCGCCCCCGGCACCGGCCCCCGAATGCTATCGGGGGTGGCCAATTCGGGCGGAATATCGAGCGGCGGTAACACGCGTGTCGATTTGTAGTCGATCTTGCGTTTTTCGGAAATCGTCTGACAGGCGCCGACGGCCACGGCCGCCAGCAGGCAAAGCAGGAAATTGGCAAGCTGTCGCGTCATGGAACCTCGTCTGGTGAATAAAATCATTGGGTCAGCCAATCACACCCGCGGTGCGCATGGCCTGGCGCACGGTTTCATGGTGCCG
Source organism: Gammaproteobacteria bacterium (assembly GCA_029863005.1). Taxonomy (GTDB): domain Bacteria; phylum Pseudomonadota; class Gammaproteobacteria; order Acidiferrobacterales; family Sulfurifustaceae; genus Sulfuricaulis. Next base: position 6,168 of record JAOTWF010000019.1, read on the forward strand.
GTCCGACAGCGGCGTCAACGGCAGGCGAATCCCGCCCTGGATCAGCCCCATCTCCTTTAGCGCCCACTTCACCGGGATGGGATTGGCCTCGAGGAAAAGGTTCTTGTGCAGGCCCATTAGACGATCATTGATGGCGCGTGACTCCTTTTCCTGGCGTGCCAGCCCAAGTTTGCACATTTCGTGCATCAGCTTCGGGGCCACATTGGCCGTGACCGAGATATCGCCCTTCCCTCCGAGCAGCATGCAGTCAAGGGCCGTGGCATCGTCACCGGAATAAAGATCGATCTTGTCGCCGCAACGACGCAGGATGTCTCGTGCGCGATCCATGTTACCCGTTGCTTCCTTGATGCCCACGATGTTGGGAATGGCAGCCAGGCGTTCGACGGTTTCGGGCAGCATGTCGCAGGCGGTGCGTCCGGGCACATTATATAGTATCTGCGGGATCGGCACGGCTTCGGCAATGGCCTTGTGGTGAAGATATAACCCTTCCTGCGTTGGCTTGTTGTAATAAGGCGTGACCAGCAGGCAGGCATCGGCGCCGGATTGCTCGGCGCAACGGGTCAGCTCGATTGCCTCAGTGGTGGAATTGGCGCCTGTCCCGGCAATCACCGGCACTCGGCCCTTGGCATACTCGACCGTGCGGCGGATAACCTCACAGTGTTCATCCATGTCGAGTGTCGGCGATTCACCGGTGGTTCCCACTGCCACGATGGCATCCGTGCCGTTCTCGAGGTGGAAATCGACCAGGCGACGCAGCGCGGACAGATCCAGCGACCCGTCCTCGTTCATGGGCGTGACCAGGGCCACCATACTGCCGTGAAACATAAGATGAGGACCTGAAAATAAACGGGGAAAAGCACATGGTACTTGCCGCCTCCGCCCATGACAAGACACCACATGATGCATTGGCGGCGGATTTCATGGCTCAAACAGCTTGCAGCCGTGGCGCCATGACCGCACCTGCTTTAAGCTGCCGGCCCATGGCAGATTCCACCCCGAAGCCTGTCCGCGAAATCCGCATCAATCCGATCGTGCCGAGCGAATCGGTGCTGGTGGCGACCGCGCGCGGCATGAGACCGAAAAAGGCCGAGGCGCCCGCGCCGCGCGATACCCGCGGACATGTCGAGACTTGCCCATTCTGCGCCGGCAACGAACACATGACACCGCCGGTGATTGCCGCTTATCCGGATGAGAAAAACTGGGAGATACGCATTGTCGAGAACCTCTATCCGGTGCTGGGCGATGATCGAAGCAACCCCAACCTCTCGTTCGGGCTGCAACAGACCATTGATGGTTACGGCCGACACGAGGTCATGATCGACCACAATCGGCACGGTATCGCCATTCACGAGATGAGCGAGCCGCATCTGGCGATGTTGTTCACCGCTTATCGCGACCGCATGGAACAGCTCTACCAATCCAATTCACGCCTGCGCTACGTGCTGGTGTTCAAGAATTTCGGCCCCGCGGCCGGGGCCTCGATCACGCATACCCACAGCCAGATGGTCGCAACACCCGTGATCCCGGACAACGTGCAGACCGAGGTTTCAAACAGCCGTGCCTACTACCGCCAGCATCATCATTGTATTTTCTGTTCCCTGATCGATGAGGCCTTGACCTTCGAGGCAACCCTCTACGACCGCGAATCCGGCGAGATTCGGCGCAAGATCAGCGTCGGGCAGTACGTCATCGAGCGGTTGGGGAAATTCATCGCCATCAAGCCTTTCGCCAGCCGCTACGAGTGGGAGGTGCATATCCTGCCGCTCGCGCATCAAAGTGATTTCCTGCGAATTGCGAAGGAAGATATGACTGATCTCGCGCGCTTGATGCGTCGCACCATGGCGCGCCTCGACGCCGTGCTGGGTGGCGCCCAGTACAACTATTTCCTACATTCGCTTCCGCATGACAAGAACAGCGAAGATTGTGACGCGAGCTATCACTGGCACCTGGAGATTACGCCACGCACCAGCATTCCTTCCGGCTTCGAGCTCGGCTCGGGATTATTCGTCAATACGGTGGCCCCAGAAACGGCGGCGGAAAAATTGCGGGCGGTGAAACTGGAATGAATGTGCTAACCGATTACATTTATTTCCGGTAACCACCCGGCAAAGCCGTGATCACGGACTCAAGATCGAGCGACCGTATGGCCGCGATCGCGCACTCCCACCGCCCATCCTGACACAGGCCGCTGATGCCGGCATTTTCATAGGCGTTCTGCGCAGCCTTGAGACAGGCAGCGCGCACGGCTTCGGCCAACCGCTGTTCTAACTTCTGTTGGTTCATGCTTTTATCTCCCAGAAAGTGTTGCGCCCATTAAGATGGCTTTGACCTGCATCAATGCAGGCGCCAATCATCCGGAGCATGTTGTGCAATGTTACAGCAACAATGTCATGAGGGATGTCGTCATGGGAACCGCAGCCCGTAAAGTCAGTACCAGCCCCCGTCGCATACGTCGTGACCGATTATTAAAGGAATTCGAACACGATACCTACAAAACCAGGGGCAAACTGCGCGAGCCCACCGTCTGTCCCGAGTGCGGCGCGGTGTTTCACAAGGGGCGCTGGCAGTGGCTGGCGCGCCCGCGCGGTGCGCGCGAAAGGCTCTGTCCCGCATGTCATCGGCAGCAGGATAAATATCCCGGTGGCTATTTAACCCTGAGCGGGCCATTCCAGAAACAGCACCGTGACGAAATCCTGCGCCTTGCCCGCAACCTCGAGCGGCGCGAGAAAAAAGAACATCCGCTGCGGCGCATCATGTTACTTCAGCAGCAGGGCAACGATATCCTGATCACCACGACCACGATGGGCATGGCGCGGGCCATCGGTGACGCCGTGCATAACGCCTACAAGGGCGAGCTCTGCTTTCAGTATACGGACGAAGCCAACATCCTACACGTAGCGTGGAAACGCTGACACGCTACGTGCCGTGCGAGGAACACTTTATGGATCTGACTACCAAGAATCTGGCCGAAGCAAAGGAAACGGTGGGAAATCTGCTAGAGCAATTAGGACTGACCAATTACCTTTTCGAAGTGGAACCTCGTGCCGATGGTTGGGAGGTTCGCGTGGAATGCCCCTTCAACAGTGCTTGGCAATCTTCCGTTTTCACCCTGGAGGATACGGCATTGCGCGCCTGCCGCACCGATCGGCTCATGCGTGATCATGTGCTGAGTGAACTGCACAAACGCCTCGCTCCGCCGGGCATTGGTTGAGTCCAATACCGCCACCCCGGTTGGGGAAGCTGCTTCATGCAAGACTCCGATTGCGTTGAATTCCTGCAATGGGTGCTGCCGCGGCTCCATCGGCGCTGGCCCGGGTTTCGTAAGGTGCGCGCGCAGGTCTGCAAGCGTATTGACCGTCGCTGCAAAGCGCTTGGCCTCGCGGGACCGCGAGCTTACCGCGACTATCTCGAAGGTCATCCGGACGAATGGGAACCGCTCGACCGGCTCTGTCCTATCACGATATCCAGTTTCTATCGCGACAAGGCAGTCTTTGATTTTCTTGGTTGCACGCTATTACCGCATCTTGCACGAGATGCGCACGAACGCGCCGCCGAAGATCTGCGCGCGCTGAGCATAGGCTGCGCATCCGGAGAAGAACCTTATACGCTGAAACTCGCGTGGCATTTTCATGTCGCGCCGGATTATCGTCAAATTTCGCTGCATATCGTTGCTACCGACGTGGTATCGGAAATGCTTGAGCGCGCGCGCAAGGCCTGTTATCCCCCCGGCAGCCTCAAGTGGCTGCCCGAAGCGTGGCGCACCCAGGCGTTTGAGCCCGTGGCAGGCAAATACTGTCTGCGCGCGGCATTCCGTCAGGGGATTGAGTTCATACAACAGGATGTGCGCGCAGCGCTGCCGGAGGGGAGTTTTAACCTGATTCTGTGCCGCAATCTGGTGTTCACGTATTTTGACGAGGGTACGCAGCAGCAGACCCTGGAGCAGTTGCTGACTCGCCTCTCGACCGGTGGCGCATTGGTCATTGGACGTCATGAAACCCTGCCGTCGAGGACCGGGGGGTTAATACCTTGGCCAGGGACCAAGACACGGGGCATCTTCCAGCGTCGCTAGCCCGTCGTGCAGGAACAAGGTTATTCTCTCAGGCCAGTCAACCGCCATTACCGGGCGGATTCGTCCCTCTGCATGATCCCGAAACGGTTGCCCTCAGTATCCATACAAACTGCCAAGTACCCGATTCCTGGTATGGTTTGTTTGGGTTGAACGATCTTTCCACCATTCGCCATGATGCTGGCGCTAATGTCAGCCAACGACGCCACATCGATAAAGTTTATGATGGAATCCCCGGCGTGCTCGCGTCTGGCCAATCCACCATCGATGCCAGGCTCGTTCGGCTCGCCGGTTTTGACGAGCCAGTATTCGAAAGGCCCACTCCACTTTTCCACCTTCCACCCGAAAACGTCGCGATAGAACCTGATCGCGCGTTCGGGGTCGTCCGCACTGATGTCAAAATGAACCATCCTTGGCATATGATGATCCTTCGGTCTAATCGGTGTTATTTCACCGCCACGCGCTGGCTCTTCTCTCCTTGGGTTTGAATCTTTTTCATAATTTCGCGCAGGAATGCCAGCAGGTCGGAAGGCTGGCGCGACGTCACGAGATTGCTATCCACCATGAAATCGGCGTCATGATAACTGACACCAGCGCCCCGAAGCTCTTCCGCCACCGATCGGTAACAGGTCGCGGTTTGGTTCATGAGCACGCCGGCAGAAATCAGAATCTGCTGTCCGAGACAGAAGGCGGAGACAGGGTTTTCCACAGACATCATTGCCGGCATCACCAATTCCTCGCTGAGGATGTATGTCCTCGCGAACCCAAGTGTGGAACTGCACACTGGAGAACTACACGCGCCGGAAATCCACTTTGCGGCACTTGGCGCACGGCGGAAGATGCGCAGGGGTATTCAAGACAACACGCTCACCGCAACCGGTGCATTCGAAGGTTCCGCTGTGAACCATCTCACCGGACTGATAAACCTGTTGCTCCAGCTTGCTTCCCGCCTGGTGCAACCAATCGGCCATGGCATCGGCGGCGCCCGCGAGAAACATGTTGCTGCGGTCACGCCACACTCCGAAGAGATCGGATGATTTTTCCGAAAAGGCTTCCCATTTCGGTCCCATCTTCATGGCCGCGCTGGTCATGTCCTTGCGCAGCGAGGTGGAGATCTTGCCGACAGTTTCCGCAGTATATTCTCCGGTCTTTTTGAGTTCCGCCGTCGCCCGCTCGAACGCGTGCTTTAACGTTTCGGCATTTACCGTGTCACGCGCTTCAGCAAGGACTTTCGTCACGCCCGCGCGCAGCTTGTCATACGCTGCGCGTTCCTGTTTCTGCTGTTGCGGTGACGGAAGCAGACGGTTAATTTCTCTTTCAGCTGCCAACCAGTCATCAAGCGAGCTACCGCCGTTAAAGCCGCGCTGCATGGCGCGGAAATAGGCCGCTTCGGCAATCATGCGCTGACGTTCCTCGGTGGAAATGGACTGCCCAGGATTGATGCCGGCCGTATCTTCTGTCGCTGACTTTGCTTTTCTCGCCATGGCATTCCTCCTGTCAATCCGTGTATTGCAAAACGCTTAATCCAGTTTAATGCTGTGCCGTTCAACTTTTCCTGTCTTGGGCAGCGTCAGTTCCAGCATGCCGTCCTTGAAGCTTGCCTTCGCCTTAGTGCCATCCACGTCGGTGGGCAACGCCACCATGCGGTTGTAGTCATGAGTCGAGATTTCGTGACGGTAGTAATCGCCCTTTTCTTGCTTTTCCTCATGCCGAGTGGAACCCTTAATCGTCAGCGTGTTATCGCTGACTGAAATGTCCAGATCCTTCTTGTCCACACCCGGCACCTCGGCCCGCACCACAACCTCATTATCCCGTTCAATGACATCGATCTTCGGCAGTTTGGCAAGCGTCGCGAACTCAGGAAATGACGGCCATTTGAAACCCCATGGTCGCATCCAACCCTCTTGCATGAAGTTATCGAACATACGATCCATTTCTTCGAACGAGCCCCTCAAGCCTGATGATGTTGCCTTCTGAATTTCCTTCCCTTTTTCGGCGTGGGCTTGTTCCCCTTTACCTTCAGTCTTTCTGGATTCTGTCGTGGTTTCCATGATCGCACCTCTATTACTCAGAGTTCACGAAATATCTCCCTTATGTTTATTAATATTAATTTTCTGAAAGATAATATTTAAAGGGAATATATGCTTTGATAATTATCAAAATACTCAAGCTGCCCACACTATTTTAACTTCATCGGGGCAATCAATGGATTTTATGACTTTAGTTCAGATTTAAAATGGAAACAGACTGGACCTAGTATTTTTAACAATTTTGACACGCATTTTTTCTCTTCGACAATATCGGCATATGTCGCTGTGCCAAAATAAACACTCCACGAAATATCGCCGTCAATTTTCTTTGCGCTCTTCTTCCTCCTCTTCTGCTTCTTCCGTCGATATTACTTTCTCTTCCAATGGTTCAGTCCAGTCTTCAGGCGCCATGTCGGTTTCGGTATAGCCGAGATCGTCACGCTCGACGTCATCCACCGGTCCGGTCCAGTCCTCGGGTGGCTCAATAGCTTCGAGGGAAAGCTCATGCCAGTCGTCAAAATCCATTTCTTCCACATCGCCGTCGAAATGCTGAATTTCAACTGTGCCTTCCTCGTCGTCAATGGCGGTCACAAAAAATTGCTGGCCTTTGTCCAGATGCCGGTACCACTGTGATACCAGGGGTTTAAGCGTTGTGGTCATGAATTTCCCCCTCTCTTGTCACTAGGCTCTTAATAAAGACAATTTAGTTACATTTAAGCATTAACATCATTGATCACTATCAATATTATTAATATAAAAATATAGAATAATTCTACGCGGAATTAACCGGTATCGAAAGCAATGTCCCACGATACGCCAGTTCTTTTTGCCCTTCAGTCCAGCCGTTCGTTCGGTGAAGATGTGGCGCGGCAACTTGGCATCGCTCTGAGCGCGCACGAAGAAAGAGAATTCGAGGATGGTGAGCACAAATCCCGCCCGCTAGTGAATGTCCGTAACCAAGACGTCTTCGTCATTCAATCGCTTTATGGCGACAACCAACAGAGCGTCAACGACAAACTATTGCGCTTGTTGTTTTTCATCGGCGCGCTCAAGGATGCTTCTGCGAAATCCGTTACGGCCGTGGTTCCATATCTCGCCTACGCGCGCAAGGACGCCAAAACCCAGACGCGCGACCCGGTCACGACACGCTACATGGCGCAGTTGTTCGAGGCGGCGGGGACCGACCGTCTGCTCACCCTGGATGTACATAATCTCGCGGCGTTCCAAAATGCCTTCCGAATTCGCTCCGATCATCTGGAAGCAACGAAATTATTCGTGACACAGCTCGCGCCGCTGTTGGGCAACGAGCCGCACGTCACGGTGGTGTCGCCCGACATCGGCGGCATCAAGCGCGCCGAGCGCTTCCGGCAGGCGCTGGCGCGCACTTTGGGTCGAGAATTGAACCTGGCCTTCATGGAAAAGTCACGAGCGAAGGGAATCATGCGCACTGGCAAGCTCGCGGGCGACGTTGGGGGGGTTGCCATTATCATCGATGACCTGATCAGCACTGGTAAGACGTTGTTGCAGGCCGCGGTTGCCTGCCGCGAACGCGGCGCGATCAAGGTCCATGCCGCCGCCACCCATGGCCTGTTCCTCGGGGACACGGCTTCCCTTTTCGCTGCCAGCGAATTCGACAAGATCATCGTCACCGACACCATCCCGCCCTTCCGGCTCGACCCGGAAGCGGCGCGGCGCAAGCTCACGGTACTGTCCTGCGCGCCGTTGTTCGCCGAGGCGATTCGGCGCATCCACGGCGGCGGCTCGCTGGTGGAGTTAATGGAAGTCTAGAATCTACCGCCATAACTATCCGCAAGACGCAGGTATTCTTCAGCCATGGCGCGCCAGCGAGGCCAGACATTGCGCCCGAGATCGCGCAGGTGCCAGATGGCGAGCCGGGCGCGCAGGCAGGCGCGGTGTGCCTTATAAAAATAGACAAGCGGCGGGAGTGGATAATCACCGGTAACGCGACGGTAAGCACCGAAAAGCTCCGGCTCCACTTGCGGCGCGCCCAGGCGCTCGCATTCCATGGCGAGAAACGCCAACTCATCGACGGGATCGATAACGCGAAAAGTGCGATTGAATTCCAGGCGGTCGAAAATCACCGGCGGCGATTCCACACACACATGCTCTGGTCGCAGATCGCCATGGCCCTCTATGATCCTGCCGTCCGCGGCGCGGCGCTCGAGTAGCTCCGGCGAACGGTGCAGGAAATCCGTCTGCGCCCGATGCACGGACTCGACCAGCGCCGCGGGCAATCCATACGCCGGATCTGCCAGCTCCTCGTGATTGGCCCTGACCTTGTGCTCGTACAACCGACGGTATTCCTCGCCTTCGAGATCGAGCGCGGCACTTTCTGAGTAAAACCGAGCCAGCACTTCCGCTACCGCGTGTGTTTCCATCGGCTCGAGAATATTCTGGCGGATCAGGGAATCCAGCATCCGTTCCTTCGGCAAACGACGCATCTTCACGAGCCAGTCGATGATCTTGCCCTCCCCCCCGAGACGCATCTGTCCATGCCTGTCCAGCGCCAGGGGAATGGCATCGAAATAAACGCCGGGAGCAAGACGCTGGTTCAGCCGCAGTTCTTCATGGCAGTTCCTTTTGCGCGCCGCCACCGTGCTGAAATCCAGATAGTCGTAGCGCACCGGCTTCTTGAGCTTGTAGGCATGTTGCGGTGTCAGGAAAACCCATGACATGTGGGTTTCGATGATCTCGATGCGCGCCGGTTTTTCAGGATAGGTTTGCGGTTGCCGCAGAAAGGCAATCCTGGCCTCCTGATCTGGTTCCGTTTCGTGGCTGGTCAGGGGCTTCATGTATTCCTTCTCTTTCCGGCCAAGTGGCGCTCAAACCAGTGAGCCGCGGTGGTGGCGACTTGTTCCAGCGTCCCAGGTTCCTCGAACAGGTGGGTAGCACCGGGGATGATTTTCAACTCCTTCTCGCAGCGCAACGCGCCATAGGCCTTGCGATTGAGAGCAATCACCTGATCATCGTTCCCGCCCACAATCAGCAGCGTCGGCGCCTGCACGCGCGGGAGATCCTCGAGCGCCAGGTCGGGACGCCCGCCGCGCGATACCACCGCGCGAACGTCCGGCCCCAGGGCGGCGGCCGCCTTGAGCGCGGCCGCCGCGCCGGTGCTGGCGCCAAAATAGCCAATCACCAGATACTGTGTGGCCGGCTCCTGATCGGCCCATTGCGTGGCGAACAACAGGCGTTGCGTGAGCAGATCGATGTCAAAGCGATTCTCGTAAATCCGGTCTTCCGCTTCGGTCAGAAGATCGAACAATAGCGTGGCGACGCCGCTCTGGCGTAACACATTGGCGACATAGTTGTTCCGCGGACTCAGGCGACCGCTGCCGCTCCCGTGTGCGAACAGCGCAAGGCCCTTCGCGCCGGATGGGACTGCCAGCGCGCCCTGGTGGATAACAGCATCCATCGGGATACCGACACTCTGCTCATGCTCACGGATGGCCATGTTTCCTCGCCTGCTCCTTCGCGACCACCGATCGCAGCAGGGCAATCACTTCTTCATCGGTAACCTGGAGGAATCGATCGTAATAGGCACCGACCGCGCCGAGATAGAAGGGCGAAGCATCCAGGACCATGAATTCATCGACTTCGCGTGATAGCCGTTCCACCGTATCGGCAGGGGCGACCGGCACCGCGACCACCAGGTGCTTCGGCCGGCGGCGCCGCGCATCGCGAATGGAAACCTCCATGGTAAGGCCCGTGGCAATGCCATCGTCCACGATGATCGCCGTTTTTCCTTCCACGGCCGTCGGTTTGCGACCGCCCAGATACAGTTCGCGGCGGCGGCGCGCCTCGCCGCGCTCGGCCTCCACCTCTTGCCGGAACCACTCTGGGTCCACGCGCGCGACTTCCTGCTGATTGCACACGAGCTCACCGTTTTCCACGACGGCGCAGATGGCATATTCGGGTTGCAGGGGATGTCCGATTTTTCGGGGAATAAGGAGATCGAGCGGCATGCCCAAGGCGCGCGCCACTTCCACGCCCAACACCACGCCGCCGCGCGGCAAGGCGTACACCACGCCCTCGTGTTTCTGGTATTTTTTCAGCGCTTTCGCAATTTGCTTACCCGCGTCGACGCGGTCCCGGAAGCGCATGGCAAAGCCCCCATCTCCCCTGGATTAAAAAAACCAGATTATTCTTTTAGCGCGATTCGTCCTTGATAAGGATCAATATCGCGCTGTGGCCACAGAGGCGCGCTCACGGGATGGATTCGACAGTGTAACGCTGCACACGAATGCGGTTCGACCAGTAGTCGGGCGGCAGGCCGGCCTTGTGCTTGAGCTGACGCAGGAATTCGCGTGGATCAGCCAGCTGATCCCACACCGAAGGCAGGAACGTGCCACGGCGGTAATCTTCTTCGAGGATCAGGCCATCCACCCGCGGACGCAGCTGCGTCAGTAGTTCCTCTTCCGTGGAAAATTGCAACGGTTCAGGCAGACTCAGCACGGAAATGTGTATATCGAGGCGCTCATATTCCGGCCAAGTGAGCGTTGAAAAACGAGGATCCCGAAACGCCGCGTTGTAAGCATTGCTCGCCACGTCCTGCACCAGCGTTTGACGCGCTTCGAGCGTGCCGATGCAGCCACGCAAGTTTTCATCGAGATGCAACGTAACAAACGATGCGCGCAGTACACGCAACGGTTCCGGATAATCGATTGCCCGAACGTTCAGCGTTTCTCCGCACAGGCCTTTCTTGATCGATTCTCCCGCCAACTGCAAAAGTTGCTGTTTGTGCGATGGCGTGAAGGCCGGGGAATTGTTACTCAATGATATAAGCGCCATAACCCACCACCCGGTCGCGTGGACCAGCCGTATCGCCAGAGTTGCGCAAATCAACGGTTTTGGCCTTGAGACCGAGTTTTTGTGCCAGAAGCAGCAAGCCGTTCACCGGATTGCGTCCGCAAGCAGAATCGTAATCGATCGCTTCCGGCCGCAACTGCTCAATCGCCTGCGAGGTCGCGCGATCCATTTTCTGAGCGGTTTTATAGTCGTGGTAGTGGCTGAGATCCGAACTGATGACGATCAATGTTTCCTCGCCACCCCAAAGGAGATTGAGCACCTCGGCCACCTCATTGGGCTCGGCATCGCCCACCACCAGCGGCACCAAGTCGAAGTCTCCCAGCACTTCCTGGAGAAACGGCAGATGCACCTCAAGGCTGTGTTCCTGCGCATGAGCGACTTCCATTTCATGCACCTGGGGTAGATGGGAAATTTTTTTGATGGCCTCCTGATCGATGCTAATGCGCCCCAGAGGGGTTTGGAAGTAATCCGCGCTGGAAAATGCCAGCCCCTGGAACCCGACTCGATGCGCGGGGCCGAGCAGCACGACGCGCGTGATCTGTCCGCGTGCTGACTGGACACGCGCGTAAGCGGAGGCGGCGACAGGGCCGGAGTAAATATAACCCGCATGGGGCGCAATAATGGCCTTCGGGATAGCGCCGCTCGCGGTCACCGCCGCGAGATAACCCGTCACCAGCGTGTGCAATTCGCCCGGATTGTCGGGGTAAAACAGGCCGGCCACCGCCGGTTTACGTATTTTCGTCATGACAGTTCCTGCAGAAACATGATTATAACAATGTGCCCACCCGGCGTTATTTTCAAGTGAAACCGCGCAGGCGTAGTATGAACGTTGATTTGTGGGGCCAATGGCCGCATTTACCTTTTAACTTCGTCACCGCGCTGTTCTTTGCGCAGTTTTTCAGTCCATGGAAACGAAAATTCTCGATTCAGAGTCGGTGGTCCCGACGCGCTACTGGCACAGGCTCGACGACGGGCGTGTGCAGTGCGATGTCTGCCCGCGTTACTGCAAATTGCATGAGGGTCAGCGCGGGCTTTGTTTCGTGCGTGGTAACTATAACAATCAGATAGTCCTGACGACTTATGGACGCTCCAGCGGTTATTGCGTCGATCCCGTCGAAAAAAAGCCGCTCAATCATTTTCTTCCCGGCACACCGATCCTGTCGTTCGGTACCGCCGGCTGCAATCTCGCCTGCAAATTCTGCCAGAATTGGGACATCAGCAAGTCGCGTGAACTCGACACGCTGATGGACCAGGCCTCGCCCGAGGCCATTGCGCAGGCGGCCAAGAAGCTCGATTGCCGCAGCGTGGCCTACACCTATAACGATCCGGTGATATTTCTGGAATACGCCATTGACGTGGCCAAGGCCTGCCACGAGGTTGGCATCAAGTCGGTGGCGGTAACAGCGGGCTACATGTGCGACGAGCCACGGCGTGAGTTCTATCAATACATGGACGCGGCCAACGTGGACCTGAAGGCCTTTACCGAGGATTTCTACTGGAAGGTAACGGGCTCGCATTTGCAACCCGTGCTCGACACGCTCAAATATCTGAAACATGAAACCAAAGTATGGTTTGAACTCACGACGCTGCTCATTCCCGGCCTCAATGACGCGGAAAAGGAAACCGAGGAAATGACGCAATGGGTGGTGGAAAATCTCGGTCCGGATGTGCCGATGCATTTCACCGCTTTTCATCCGGACTGGAAAATGCGTGACATTCCGGCCACGCCCGCATCCACGCTCATCAAGGCGCGTCAAATTGCGATGAAGAACGGCGTGCGCTATGCCTATACTGGCAATGTGCACAATGAAGAGGGAGATTCCACTTTTTGTCATCAATGCGGAATCCGCCTCATCGGGCGTGACTGGTACAACATGACGGCGTGGAACCTCGACGCCGTTGGGAAATGCAAATCCTGCGGCACCCCCTGTGCCGGCGTGTTCGAGGCTCAACCCGGCAACTGGGGCGCGCGGCGACTGCCGGTGCGCCTGGCCAACTTCGCCGCCTGATCTCATTTCGTCTGCCTTCTCGCCACGGTTTGCCGGTTTGACAACCGTCATGTTTCCGCGGGTATAACGGTGTTATATGTAAATTCATGCCAGGCTCTGCGAACAGGGTCGTCGAGCTTCCTGAAATGCGCAACCGGGGACGGGTGTTCCGTGACCGAACGCACGCAGGGGTGGTATTGGCCGATATGCTTGGAACGTTCCACGGGACGCACACGCTGGTGCTCGCGATACCCGCGGGCGGCGTACCGGTGGCGGCGGAAATCTCAAAACAACTCGGACTTGCGTTCGATTTGGCGGTGGTGAGCAAAATCACGCTCCCCTGGAACACGGAATCGGGATACGGCGCCGTGGCATTCGACGGCACCGTGCGGCTCAACCGGGACCTGATCGCGGCACTGGGCCTGCCGGAGACAGCGGTTCAGGAAGGTATCGCGCGAACGAAGGAAAAGGTGACGCGGCGCGTCAAACAGCTGTGGGGAGACCACCGTCTGCCCGACCTGACGCGACGTGCCGTCATCCTGGTCGACGATGGACTGGCATCCGGCATTACAATGCACACCGCCATCGACGCCTTGCATCACCTTGAAGCACACAAAGTCGTCATTGCCATACCGACCGGGCACGCCGAAGCCGTCGCGCGAATGGCCGCCATCGTTGAATCGCTGTACTGTCCGAACGTTCGCCAGGGACGGAGTTTCGCCGTGGCCGATGCCTACGAACAGTGGACAGATGTGAGCGAGGCAACGGTCGCCGGGATCATGCAATCTATTTCCCGCACATGTCACACGGCATGAGCGTCATGCGCTGGGAACATTTTCCACACGAGGCCGACATGGGGATACGCGGCATCGGCAATACCCGGGACGAGGCCTTCGAGCAGGCGGCGCTCGCCATGACCGCCATCATCACCGACCCCACGCAGGTCAAAGCCGTGGAAAAAGTGGAAATCACGCGTCAGGCGCCAGACGATGAATTGCTGCTGGTGGACTGGCTGAATGCCCTGGTTTATGAGATGGCCACGCGCAAACTGCTTTTCGGTCGTTTTGAAGTTCACGTGAAAGACCACACACTGACTGCCCGTGCCTTTGGCGAGCCGATGGATTTCACAAAGCATCATATGGTTGTCGAGATCAAGGGGGCAACCTATACCGCGCTGCGGGTCGCACAGGAGAGCAACGGAGAATGGGTTGCCCAGTGTATCGTTGATGTATAGCCGGGAGTGATGCCGCCATGGATATCGCGCTCTTTGCCCGTCACACCGATTACGAATGGGAGATTGCTCCGCAGGGCACGATGCGCGTGCCCGCGATAATCTACGCGGACGAAACCCTGATCCGTGCAATGGACCACAAGGTGTACGAACAGGTCTGCAATGTTGCCACCCTGCCCGGCATTGTGAAAGCGTCGTACGCCATGCCCGATGCCCATTGGGGCTACGGCTTTCCCATCGGCGGCGTGGCCGCTTTTGATCCCCACGAAGGCGGTGTGGTATCGGCGGGCGGTGTCGGATTCGACATTTCCTGTGGCGTGCGTTGCTTGCATACCGGCCTCAACACCGAGGATGTCATGGCGGCTCAGAAAATGCTTGCCGATACCTTATATAGAGAAATTCCGGCGGGACTGGGCAGCACCGGGGGCATCCGTCTGAACCAATCCGAAATGGACGCGATGCTTTTGGGCGGCGCAGCCTGGGCCGTGAAAAAGGGCTACGGCAACGTGGCTGATCTCGATCACATCGAGGAGCATGGCCAAATGCGCGGTGCGCGTCCGGATTACGTGTCCGAGCATGCGAAGAAACGCCAACGCGATGAGATGGGCACGCTCGGTAGCGGGAATCATTATCTCGAGATTCAGAAGGTCGCGCAGCTCTTCGACACGAAAACAGCGAGCGTGTATGGCATTCGCGAGAACGACGTCGTCGTCAGCATTCACTGCGGGTCGCGCGGCCTCGGGCATCAGATCGGCACCGAGTTCCTGAAAGAGATGGTGATGGCCGCATCACTGTACGGCATCACGCTTCCCGATCGTGAGCTTGCCTGCGCGCCGATCAACTCCCCCTTGGGCGAGAAATACCTGGGCGCCATGCGAGCCGCCATCAATTGCGCGCTGGCCAACCGCCAGATTCTGACTCATCTGGTGCGAGACGCCTTTTCGCAAGTCATCCCGAAGGCGCGGCTGCCCCTGCTTTATGACGTTTCCCATAACACCTGCAAGGTCGAGGAACACGTCGTCGACGGCAGGGTGCGCAAGCTTTACGTACACCGCAAGGGCGCCACGCGCGCTTTCGGTCCCGGCCATCCGGATATTCCCGATGTCCTGCGGCCTGTCGGTCAGCCGGTATTGATCGGCGGTTCGATGGGCACCGGCTCCTATATACTCACCGGCGCCGCGAAAAACGAGGCATTGTCATTCAGCTCCGCCTGTCACGGCGCGGGGCGCGCCATGAGCCGGCACCAGGCGTACAAGACCTGGAAGGGCCGGCAGGTCATCGATGACCTGGCCGCGCGCGGCATTCTGATCCGCAGCCCCTCCGGCCGCGGCGTGGCCGAGGAGGCGCCGGGTGCTTACAAGGACGTGTCCGCCGTGGTGGACGCCGCCGAGGCCGCCGGGCTGGCGCGTAAAGTGGCGCGCCTCGAGCCGCTCGTCTGCATCAAGGGATGAACCATGGCCAGCCGCGCCTATATCGGCACCAGCGGTTGGAATTACGATTCGTGGCGCGATGACTTTTATCGTGGCAATTCGCGCAAGAACTGGCTTCAGTACTGCGCCGAACGTTTCAGCGGCATAGAAGTCAACGCTACCTTCTACCGGCTGCAAAGCCAGGAAACATTCCGTCGCTGGCGAGACAATACGCCGGCCAATTTTCGTTTCACCATCAAGGGCAACCGCTACCTGACACACAACAAAAAACTTGCCGACCCGCTGGCTGCTATTCGCCTTGAACGCGACCGCGCCAAGGGCCTGGGCCACAAGCTCTCGGCCGTTGTTTGGCAATTGCCGCGGCCGTTTCGCAAAAACATGGATCGTCTTCGCCAATTCGCCAGGGCGCTGAAATCCTGGCCCCAAGCCCGGCATGCAATCGAATTTCGCCATGATTCCTGGTTCGATGACGAGGTCGCCGAATGCCTGCACGCCCACCGGCTGGCCGTTTGTCAATCGGATGCCGCTGATTGGGCTTTGTGGGACGCCGTGACCACTGACATGGTATACGTCCGGTTGCACGGACATGCTGTTACCTATGCCTCGGCCTACGGCATGAAAGAATTGCGACAGTGGGCCAAACGTATCCGCCGCTGGCTCCGTCAGGGTCGCGACGTCCACGTATATTTCGACAACGATGCCAGGGGGGCGGCGCCGCAAAATGCCCTGGAGCTGATCGCGCTGGTCAGAAGGAACTGATCATGCCTGTTCACAACGCCGACATTGCCAAGATTTTTGAGGAGATCGCCGACCTCCTTGAAATAGAAAATGCGAATCCCTTCCGTGTACGCGCCTACCGCAATGCCGCGCGCCAGCTGCAAGGCATGGGTGAGTCGGTCGCGGAGATGATATCCCGAGGGGAGGACCTGACCGGATTGCCCGGCATTGGTGATGATCTCGCGGGCAAGATCGCGGAAATCGTAGAAACCGGCGATTCAAGGTTACTGCAGAAACTGCAGAAACAAACCCCGCCCAGCATCACGGAACTGCTCAAGATCCCGGGTCTGGGGCCCAAACGGGTGCGTGCGCTCTATCATGAGCTCGACGTGCAAACCGTCGAGCAGCTTGCGCGCGCCGCCCAGGACGGACGCATCCGCGAACTGCCGGGCTTTGGCACCAAAACCGAGCAGACCATTTTGCAGGCCATCACGGCGCATGTGACCAAGCAGAAACGCTTCAAGCTGGCGGTGGCGGCCCAATATGCCGAGCCGCTAAAGAAGTATCTGGAAAAAATCCCGGATGTCAGCCAAGTGATGCTCGCGGGTTCCTATCGGCGTTTCAAGGAGACCGTCGGTGATATCGACATTCTGGTAACAGCGACCAATGCTGAAAAGGTGATGGATCGGTTCGTTGCCTACGACGAGGTCAAAAAAATAAGTGCCAAGGGCGGTACGCGCGCCACCGTGATTCTCCAATCCGGCCTGCAAGTGGACGTGCGAGTGGTGAAGAAAGAAAGTCTCGGTGCCGCGCTGCAATACTTCACCGGTTCCAAGGCGCACAACATTGAAATCCGCCGGCTCGCCCAGGAGCGCAAACTCAAGATCAGCGAATACGGCGTCTTCAAAGGCAACAAGCCTGTTTCCGGCAGCACGGAGGAATCCGTCTACCGCGCTATCGGCCTGCCGTGGATTGCGCCCGAACTGCGCGAGAACCGTGGCGAAATCGAGGCGGCTCGAGCCGGTAAGCTGCCGAAACTCGTGGAATTCGCCGATCTTAAGGGTGATCTGCACGCTCACACCCAAGCTACCGACGGCCACGATACCCTGCGGAAGATGGCCGAGGCCGCACGCGAACACGGCTTCGAATACATCGCCATTACCGAGCACTCGCGCCGGCTCACCGTTGCGCATGGGCTCGACCCGCAGCGTCTGCGAAAGCAGATTCTCGAGATCGACAAACTGAATGGCCAACTCAAGAATATCACCCTATTAAAGGGCATTGAAGTGGACATCCTCGAGGACGGCCGCCTTGATCTTCCCAACGACGTGCTTTCCGAGTTGGATCTCGTGGTTGGTGCGGTGCACAGCAAATTCCATCTGTCGCGCGCGAAGCAGACCGAACGCATCCTGCGCGCCATGGATCATCCATACTTCACCATCCTGGCTCATCCCACCGGACGGCTTATCGAAAATCGTGAACCCTACGATGTGGATATGCTCAGGATCATCCGACAGGCACGCGAACGTGGTTGTTTTCTGGAACTCAACGCGCACCCGGAGCGAATGGACCTGCTGGACATCTACTGCCAGATGTCGCGCGACGAAGAGGTGCTCGTGGCCATCAATTCCGATGCGCACAGGATTCAGGACTTTGATAATCTCGTCTATGGCATAGGTCAGGCCCGGCGTGGCTGGCTGGAAAAAAAGGATGTGCTCAATACCCGGCCGCTTAAGCTGCTGCGATCACTGCTTAAGCGTACAATGACTTGATAGCTGGATTGGAATCGAAACCAACGCCGTATGCCGCTGATTTCGCCAGAACGTCGGGGCGATGAGGCTGCGCGATATTATGCAGAATTGAACTGCCATGACCACTGATCCCTTCCTCACCGAAATTTCGCGTCACATCTGGGACAGCAAGTACCGGTTCCGCGACGGCGATCAGGTTCATGACCGGACCGTGGACGATACCTGGCATAGGGTCGCGCGCACGCTGGCGGCGGTGGAAAAAGACGACGGGAATCGCTGGGAAAATTATTTTTACGAAGCCTTGCGCGATTTCCGGTTCCTGCCCGGTGGCAGGATTCAGGCAGGGGCCGGTACCGGTCGGCGCGTAACGCTGTTCAATTGCTTCGCCATGGGAACCCTCGAAGACTCGATGGATGGAATATTCGATGGGCTCAAAGAAGGCGCACTCACCATGCAGCAGGGGGGCGGCGTGGGGTATGACTTCTCGACGTTGCGCCCAAGCGGCACACAGGCCAGAAGCGTCGGGACTGTCGCCTCCGGCCCGGTTTCCTTCATGCAGATCTGGGATGCCATGTGCGGGACATTGCTGTCCACCGGCGCGCGGCGCGGCGCGATGATGGCCACGCTGCGCTGCGATCATCCCGACATTGAGATGTTCATTGCTGCCAAGCGCGACAGCCAGGCCTTGCGCCGGTTCAACCTCTCGGTGCTGGTGACGGATGCCTTCATGGAGGCGGTGCACGGCGACCGGGATTGGGCGCTGGTCTTTCCGCAGGAGTCCTCCCCCGCAGGAACGGAAACGGTTATGCGGCCCTGGTCGGGTGCAGCGGCGCCGATACGCTGCCGTATTCACCGCCGAGTCCGGGCGCGGGAATTGTGGGACAAACTGATGCGGGCGACTTATGAATATGCCGAGCCAGGCGTTTTGTTCATCGACCGCATCAACCAGGCCAATAATCTCTGGTATCGCGAACAAATTTGTACCACGAATCCTTGCGGCGAGATTCCGTTGCCACCGTATGGGGCATGTGATCTCGGTTCCCTCAACCTAACCGCCTTCGTGCACGATCCGTTTACCGACAAGGCACGACTTGATCTTGACGGCATCAGCAAAGCCACGGCCTTTGCCACGCGCATGATGGACAACGTCATCGATGCTTCCCAATTCCCGCTGGACAAGCAGGCAGCCCAGGCGCGGGGTACGCGTCGCATCGGGCTCGGGCTAACGGGACTGGCGGACACACTAATCATGCTCGGCCTGCACTATGCTGAAAAACCGGCGCGCGAGCTGGCGGCACGCGTGATGCAGGCTATCTGTCATAGTGCCTACCGGACCTCGATCGCCCTGGCGGAAGAAAAAGGCGCCTTCCCGTTTTTCGATCGGGAAAAATTCCTGAAAGGAAAATTCATTCAGAGCCTGCCGCACGATATTCGGGACGGAATTTCCAGGTATGGCTTGCGCAACAGCCACCTGACCGCGATCGCACCCACCGGCACCATCAGCCTGCTGGCCAACAACATTTCCAGTGGGCTGGAGCCAGTGTATAAATTCAACTACGTGCGACGCGTGCTGGAGCTGGATGGCCGTCACACGGAGCATCGTTTGACTGATTTTGCACTTCAGCGCAGGCGCGAACGTGAGGAGGGAGGAAATCTGCCGCCGGCGTTCGTGGACGCGGGCGCACTCGCCCCCTCGGCGCACCTTGGCATGCAATCGGCACTTCAGCCTTACGTCGACAATTCTATCTCGAAAACTATCAACGTCCCGCGCGAATACCGCTTCGAAGACTTCAAAGAGATTTACCAACAGGCCTATGATCTGGGACTCAAGGGATGCACCACCTTCCGCCCCAATCCCGTGACCGGTGAAGTCCTGCGTGAGGGTTTAGATGGCGAATCCGCGCCGCATTGCTGCACCGTCGAACGCGAGGCGGACTGATCGCCAGCACCATCACTGTTATCCGAAACCGCACGACGCTACAATTCACCGACAGGACTCAAAGCAACCCTATGAAAAAGGCAGTAGCTGGTAAACCCGTCCCCGACGTGGAAATGCTGACCACCGGCGGTAAGACTCTTCGCCTGCACGATCTCAAGGGAAAATACGTGGTGTTGTACTTTTACCCGAAGGATGACACGCCCGGTTGCACCCTGGAAGGTCAGGATTTCCGCGACAAACATGCCCAATTCAGGAAACTCAAAGCATTGATCTTCGGCATATCGCGCGACAGCCTCGCCTCGCACGAAAAATTCAAGGCCAAGTTCAAATTCCCCTTCGAGCTCATCGCCGACGAGGATGAAAAGCTGTGCAAGCTCTTCGACGTCATCCACGAAAAAAGCCTGTATGGAAAAAAATACCTGGGCGTGGACCGCAGCACCTTCATCCTCGACCAGGACGGGGTGTTATGCCGCGAGTTCCGCGGCGTCAAAGTGAAGGGGCACGTGGACGAAGTCATTGAGGAAATCCGGAAAATGCAATCATCCGTCTCAAAGCGTCAATGACCTCCAATAGAAAGCTTTTCGTCGTCGACACCAATGTTCTGATCCACGATCCCACCGCGATTCTGCGGTTCCAGGAACATGACGTTTACATTCCCATCGTGGTGCTGGAAGAGCTCGACAACATCAAGGTCGGGATGTCCGAGATTGCGCGCAACGTACGACAGGTGAGCCGCCTGCTCGACGATCTCGTGGAGAAGGCGAACGGCGATATCAGTCATGGTATCAAGCTGCCTTCCGCTTCGTCCGATATTCCAACCGGTCATCTGTATTTTCACATGGAAGAAGCGCACAGCCCACTTCCTTTCGGCCTCTCCGGGCGTAGCTCGGACAATGCCCTGCTCGGTATCACCCTGGACCTCGGCAAAAATCATCCCGACCGCCAGTCGATCCTTGTCACCAAAGACATCAACCTGCGCATCAAGGCGCGCGCGCTCGGGATCCTGGCCGAGGATTACACCAATGACCAGGTGTTGGATGATGCTAACTTGCTGTTTAGCGGTGCGGACAGGCTGGATGCCGATTTCTGGGAAACGCACAGCAAGAACATGGAATCGTGGAAAGAGGAAGGCCGTACGTTCTACCGCTTGCGCGGTCCGAAAGCGCGCGCCTGGCTTCCCAACCAGTTTTTGTACATCAATGGAATAAACAATGAACGTGGCTTCGAGGCCGTGGTGCGACGATTGGAGAAAGATTCCGCTATTATTGAGGTCGTCAAAGATTATGCCTCCGAACGCAACAAGGTCTGGGGAATCAGCGCCCGCAACCGTGAACAGAATTTTGCCTTCAACCTGCTTATGGATCCGGAAGTCGATTTTGTCAGCCTGCTCGGCCAGGCCGGCACAGGAAAAACCTTGCTCACACTTGCCTCGGCGCTAATGCAAACGCTGGAATCCAAGCGCTATACGGAAATCATCATGACGCGCATGACTGTGCCGGTGGGTGAGGATATCGGTTTCCTGCCGGGGACAGAGGAGGAAAAAATGGGGCCGTGGATGGGTGCGCTCGAGGACAATCTGGACGTGCTCCAGGAAACGGCCACGCAGGAACACGGCGCCTGGGCGCGCGCCGCCACGCATGACCTGCTGCGCCACCGCATCCGCATCAAGTCGCTGAACTTCATGCGTGGACGCACGTTCCTCAAGAAATTCCTGATCATTGACGAGGCGCAGAATCTCTCCCCGCACCAGATAAAAACTCTCGTCACCCGTGCCGGACCCGGCAGCAAGATCGTCTGCCTCGGTAACATTGCTCAGATCGATACGCCTTATTTAACGGAAACGACTTCCGGACTGACCTACGTGGTGGATCGTTTCAAGCGGTGGGAACACAGCGGGCACATCACTTTGCAGCGCGGCGAACGTTCGCGGCTGGCGGATTACGCTTCGGAGATCCTGTAATTCAGAAATTGTTTTTTTGATATGGGCCCGTGATCAATAAGACTCGCCATGGTTATCTTTGTCCATTTCCATCATTTTCTCGTAATGCGTCCGGAACAGAATTTCCAACTCCTCGATCACTTCAACAGCTTCCCTGCCCTGCACAATGTGCTGCGTCATTAGCTCGGATGTCTGATTCAAAAGTCTGCGTGGATCCAACATCGGATAGGTGGTGCGCAGGCGCTTCACGGCTTTGACGACGGTTTCTTCGGGAGGACGGGGAATTTCCAGCGGTTTCTGAATTTCAACACGACCTGCTGTAGTTTCCGCCTCCCGTCCAGACACTCCATGGCGTACCAGCAAGTACTCGGCGAAATCGAGCAGAGCGGAAGTTTGCTCCGGCGGAAGCTTCCGCAGAATCTCCGTCAGTCGTTTTTCAGACTCACCCGCCACAGGTAATGATAGGGAAATTACTGCGTGGAGCGTTTTTCGCAATGCTCATGGGCGAAAACCATGAATTCTTCCATGGCGCGCAGACGGAATTTCTGGCGCTGGAAAACAATGGAGAAAGGACGCTCGAGTTGTGGCTCTAGCGGACGCGCTGCCAGGGTGCCCAGCTTGAGCTCTTTCACGATCGTTGCCTGCGAAACAATGGAAACACCCAATCCCGCCTCGACCGCGCTCTTGACGGCCTCCGGATTGCCGACTTCCAGGTTGAGATTGAGATCATGAAATTGCATGTTGTATTTTTCGAGATACTCACAAATGAATTCTCGCGTGCCTGAACCCTCCTCGCGGCACACGAAGGGTAGCCCCAAGAGATCTTCCGCCATGATTTTCGGCTTCTTGGTCAGCGGATGCTCCGGCAGACTAATGAAGACGAGCTTGTCGTACCAGCAGACCTCAACAACGAGATTCTTATTTGAAATCGGCGATTCCACGATTCCTACATCCACAGAGTTATCTTCCACCATGTGCACGATCCCCTCGGAATTCGATACCTTGAGACGGATATTGATCCCGGGATGCTTTACCTTGAACTCGCCGAGCAGGCTCGGCAGCATGTACTCCGCAATCGTGGTGCTGGCGCCGATGATCAGAATACCGCTGACATCACCCGTGAGCTCACGCACGCGGATGTCCATCTCCGAATAGAGCGCGATGATCCGTTCCGCGTATTCGTATACCCGCTCGCCCGCGGCCGTGAGACTAATGCGATTATGAGTGCGGTCAAACAGTCTGGTATTGAAATAATCCTCCAACTGACGTATCTGGAAGGTCACTGCTGGCTGCGTCATATGCAGCGTTTCCGCCGCTTTGGTGAAACTGAGCAGCCGCGCCACGGTGTGAAAAACCTGGAGTCTCCGATCCGCCATCGAGTTTATCCTGCAAGCCCCGGAAGGCTCTCGCTGTTCTTGGAAGTACGGATTATGGGGGACGACACCGTGCAACTCAAAGCCGGTTGACAACGCCCGAGAAAAGCCCGCAAATTAATTGCGCCATGCGAAAAAGCGAACAGTTCTGCGTGAGTCTAGGCAAATCCTTCCAGTTTGAGCTTGAGGTCGGTCGGGCTGGTCGCATAGAACAGCGCGGTATCCTCATCAATGTGGCCCTGTCTCACCAGATCTAGCAACGAGACATCGAAGCCCAGCATGCCCTCGGCCATGGTGCCCTTGCGGATAAGGTCACCCAGTTCCTTGATCTTGAGCGGATCGAGGATGTATTCACGCGCCAGTGCCGAAACCGTCAGGACTTCACATGCCACAATCCGACCCTGGTTGTTCTTGCGCGGCAGCAGACGCTGGCTCACTACGCCGCGGAGGTTCTGGGCAAGTTTGGCGCGAACGCCGACCTGGGCCTCCGGTGGGAAGCTGGTGACGATGCGCGAGATCGTTTCGGCCGCCGCCGGTGAATGCACCGTTGATAACACGAGATGCCCGGTTTCCGCCGCCGTCATGGCCGTTTCGATGGTCTCCGGGTCACGCATTTCACCCAAGAGGATCACGTCCGGATCCTCACGCAAGGCGGCACGCATGGCTTCGGCAAACGTGTTGGTGTCAATGCCGACTTCACGCTGTGTGATGATCGAACGTTTTTCGGAGAACAGAAATTCGATGGGGTCTTCAATGGTGATGATGTGTTCGCTGCGCGACAAGTTGATGCTGTTGATGAGCGAGGCAAGCGTCGTTGACTTGCCCGAACCGGTGGCCCCCGTCAGTAATATAAGCCCGCGCTCCAGCTTGGTGAATGCCGTGACGATGTCCGGGAGAAACAGTTCCTCGGGCGCGGGGATGTTGGTACTGATGACACGCAGCACCATGCCGATCGAACCGCGCTGGTAGAAAATATTGGCGCGCACACGGCCAATGTCCTTGAAACCGATGGACAGGTCCACCTGGTGGGATTTCTCGAAGACGGACAAGAGGCGCGCCGACATCATGGTGCGCGACAGGCGCTCCATGAAATCCGGCGGCAATGGGGGAATCTCGCGCAAGGCCCGCAGATTGCCGTCGACCCGCAGGATCGGATGATTGCGCGTGCGCAGATGGATATCCGAGGCATTGACGCGAACCGCGTGCGCCAGCACCTGACTGAGGAGCTTCAGGGGGTCTGTCGTCCCGCTGATGGAGGCCGTGGTGCTGGGGGAATCGACCGGGACGGTGCCGGCTTTCTCACTGGTGGATTCGGACATGATTACCTTGTTTGTGCCATCATCGATTAGTGTAGATCATTCTGTCTTGCGCGCGACCGGGATTTTCCATCTGATTTCACCGCTGGAATCCTTAAAAAACCGTGTAAATGAACAGACACGCGTGAGCGTGTCTGTTCAATAGCAAGGCGGATTGTTATTGTCAGGCAAATCAGCCCGTTCAACCGTAAATCAGAGATTGCGCACGAATCCGGCCACCGCTTCCAGGGCCACCTGAATGCCCCAGGGCGAGGTCATGATTTTGGTGAAGCCATGGTCACCATACATCTTCGTATCGGGGAAATTCAACGCGATACGATAGCGGGCCCGTAGCGCGATTACGCGATTGCCATCCACCATCAATTCGTACGGCAAATAGGCCGTGTGTTTCAGATCTTGGTAATCGACGATATCCATGATCTCTTTGTCGGTGTCCTTGTTTCCTTCCGGACCATCCCCCTTGGGGATCGCCACACCAAACACGCTGACTTCCTTGCCTGGCAGATCGATGCGGTAGACCTTCATGGTGCCGCCGACCCCGGCGGCCAGGTTTTTCTCCACGGTTTCCACCGCCGTCTTGTAATCCGGATGTTCCTTCAGAAAATCCACGTCCTTGAAATAAGGCATCATCATGGCGTAGTGGTATTGTCCCGGGCCCAGATTCTCCTCCGCGATGCCGTTCTCCGATCCGAACGGTTTGACCGCTCCCAAGGCCGCTTTCATTTTGGCGGACACGCTTTCCAGCTTGCCCATGCCGTAGGCCGTTCCCATATAGGCCGGATTGACATACGACACCTGGATCTTTCCTTTCACTTCCGTGACCGCGACACGCTGTGCCACGCCGAACCCGCCGTTGAAGGCCTTGGCGGCGGCGCTTTTGAGATCGTTATTCGTAACGCAGATGACCATGGCAGCCGGATACGGCGAATAGGCCCCGACGATTTGAAAATCCTGCGCCGCCAGCTTGGTCTTCACCAGCTCCGACACCTGTTTCACGTCCCCGGTGAATGTGTCGCCCAAGATGAAAGGTTTGAGCGCTTCGGCTGACGCTTTTCCGGGCAGCCACAGGAAGGCAAAGGACAGTACCAGCCATGCCATGAAATTAAATCGGAACTTACGATTACTCAACATTGTCGTCTCCTCGTAATGGCAAGTAATTCTGTTGTTGTTACAAAAAAGAATAAGCCAACCCAGAAGGAAAAGGGGGCCGGTCTCCCGAGCCCCCTCTTGTGTGATGTGCTACAAAAATCTACCTCTAGAATTTCCAGCCCCAACTGGCGGCAACTTCATACTGCTGCATCTTAAGCTCAACAGTCTGGCCCGGGTCGGCGAAGGCCGATCCAGTTGACGGCATTCCCGAGATTTTTTCTTCGGGCGCTATCATGAAGGCGAAATTGAACTCACTGGCTTTGTTAATCTGGTTGGTAAATCCAAAGGTAAAATGTTTCTCAATGACCCCGGGGGCCAAAATATTAAAGAGAACCTCTGAATTAGGGATAGGCTGATCGCCCTGGCTATAACCAACACGCCATGTCCAATTAGAACCACTTTTCCACTGATATCCGAGTTTGTAGATGGTCATGTCTTCCCAGCCAAACCCGATACCATCGGAACCGCCTAGACAAGTCGGATGTGGCGGCCCCACTGCGCCACAGGTGTCCAGTTTTCTGAAAGGATTCGAGACTGATTTTATGTCCGTATAGTTAATCCGCTGGATGTCGAAAGTAAGATCAGAGTCGGGTGTCGTCTTCCATGCCAGACCAACTGTCCAGGTCGAAGGAATATCAAAATCGCCATTCTCAGCAAACAGTCCCTTGTATTTATCGAACTCGCCCATCGCGATTTTGGACTGATAGGATGCCCCCAAAGTCACACCCGGACCAACCTCACCCTGGACACCAAGTTTAGCGCCAAATCCGGTCGACGAATCGTGACCTTTGTCGCTCAAGTTTGAGGGATCATTCGAGATGACGCTGAAAGCAGAAACACCATGGGCCTTGAATCGTTGGTAGGCAAAAATGATACTGCCTCCCCATGATGCTGTTGGAGAAAACTTTTGAGAATAAGTACCGTTTATAAACAATTGCGCAAGATTGACACCCGCTGTCCCTGCACCGAAAGTCCCGGCGCCAAACGGCGTATCGGAGGCAACCCATTTCGTATTCATGCCGCCATTACCATAAACGGAGACGCCGACTGACCGATCCGGATCGAGCATCCAATTCCGCCCGAAATGCGGAATAATAAAAAAGTCGTTGTCACTCTCAACTTCTGTGCCGTTTCCATTTGCTGCAAAAAATGGCGGTCCGACAGCTGGGCTCGAGGCAGTATAGTTTCTAGGGCTTGGGCTGAATAATGAGGCTCCCAAATCCATGCGTTCTCCTACCATAACCATTCCCGCAGGATTGGTGGCTCCGGCGAGGGAATCCTGCGCCATCGCCGCGCCTGCTCCGGCGAGAGCTTTTTCCTTAATACTGTAACCGTGAGCGAAATATCCGTTCGTCGCCCATGCGCTCGGTGCCGCCACGGCAGCGGCAACGGCGAAAGCCAAAACCACATTTCGTTTTAAGTCCGACATGTCAGCTTCCTCCTAGTAAAATTAATAAGCTTTATGCCCGTATTACGAATTATGTATTTTTGATTTTTGACACTGAAAATCGCCTTACGGATAAATTTCCGCAATGACCTTTTCCAATTTCAATGAAGGGCCCCCTGGTTATGACTGCCTTTATCCCATGCTGATACCATGGCAAAAATCCCTTAATTCTTCCCTGCACGAATGGCAGTAAACGGTGGCTCGGTAGAATTGTCAAATATTTTTGTATTAGTATTTACTAATATACTTGAATGGCAAGGGCTTCCTTGAAGCCTGTAACTTTTCTTTATGGATGTCCCCCTCCCTCCACATCCCACAGCAATCATTTCCTTCGCGAAGGGAAAAAAGTGCAAGTCAGACTGAAAGGTATCGCGCCGATTGCTCATGCCGTCACTGGTGTTGTGGTAGTAAATCACGGGCTTCTCGCGTCCCATGGCAAATAATATCCACGATCAAACTCGCACATACCACGAGGTCCCCGTGATCCAGTGTATTTTGGGGATAGCTTTGAATTGAACATGAAAAAGGGCGCCAAAGCGCCCCTTTTAAGCTACTGCCAAACGATTGGTATACCGTAAATCAGCCTTTGCCGTCCTACAACGTCGTCTGACACCACTCCCCCATCCCCATTTCGTACAGTGATTTCTCGATGTTCTATCAGAACAAAGGTCAGGCTTTTTTCAGCAAAAAGGTATATTCACCGTTGGCTTCATTGGATTCCAGCAACTGGTTGCCCGTCTGCTTGGCAAAGGCCTGGAAATCCTTCACCGATCCCGGATCGGTCGCCACGATGCGCAGCGTCTGACCTGCAGTCAAGGCGTTAAGCGCCTTCTTGGCGCGGAGAATCGGGAGCGGGCAATTGAGTCCACGTGCATCTAGCTCTTGATCGGCCATCTTTCCTCCTCGGATAAAAGCGTAATTCGAGACAATAAATGATTAGCAGTTTGAGATCGATATATTATAGATTTCTAAATTCCTATCAAAGCAGGACTATATCCACCTGTCATTTCACCTATTCGCTCATATTATCCTTTTTTCGGGTAACAAGGGGAGGACATGTTCCTGAAAATCATTGATACATGTAACCTCTATAAGCTATTGAAAAACATGTAATTAGACACCATCTTCATTAACCAAGCTTTGCTTGAAATGCATGGCAACAATCGAGACGGTTACTCAACCATCAAGAGCAGTAAAGGTCATAGAAACTAATGAAGTAAATGATTCTTCCCATGAAAGATACATATCGAGTTATTGGTCGGGTTGTTCTGGCGGCAAGCCTGCTTTACCCGTCGAGTTTTCTCTCTGCCTTTGCCGCCATTACCAATCTCCCCGACCTCGGTGATGAATCCATCGCCGTAATTTCGCCGGCACAGGAACGCAAACTGGGCGAAGAATTGATGCGACAGTCGCGCCAGACGCTCGCCTTCATGAATGATCCGGAAATCAGCGACTACATCCAATCGCTGGGGCAGCGACTTGTGGCAAATAGCGACAACCCGCAGAAGGATTTCCGCTTTTTCGTCATCAACAATCCAACGATCAATGCCTTCGCTGTACCGGGCGGATTTATCGGGGTGCACACCGGATTAATCCTCGCGTCACAAAACGAGGCTGAACTCGCCTCGGTTATGGCGCATGAAACGGCACATATCACGCAACGTCATATTCCGCGTTTGATTGCGGAATCGCAGCGCACCAACCTTCCGGCCATGGCGGCCATTCTGGCGGGAATCCTTCTCGCGAGTTCTGGCCATCAGGGCGGCGAGGCGGCGATTGCGCTCACCAGTGCAGCAGTAGCCCAGAAAGGAATCAACTACACGCGCAGCTTCGAAGAGGAAGCTGACCGCATCGGCATGCAAATCCTGGCGCAATCGGGTTTCGATCCACGTGCCATGCCGGCGTTTTTTGAGCAGATGCAGAATCTCAATCGCTTGAACGATACAAGCCTTCCTGAGTTTCTGCGCACGCATCCAGTCACCACCAACCGCATCGCCGACTCGCGTAACCGCGCCGAGAAATTCATAGTGCGCCAGGCACCCGACAGCAGCGACTTTCAGCATGTCCGCGCAAAAATCCGTGCGCTGGCTCCCGGGAACGTGGATGAAATCACTCGTGGGTTCAGAGATAACCTGACGCAGGGAAAATATCTTAATGCGGAGGCCGAACGCTACGGTTATGTCGTCGCCTTGCTGCGTGCGCGGCAAATCCCGACGGCGCGGGCGGAAGTTCAAAAACTGCTCGCAAAACAGCCAAACAAGATTTCCTATCGTATCCTCGAGGCCGAAACCGAAATGGCGGCGGAAAAATATCCTCAGGCCCTTGCCACTTATGCTGATATTTATGCCAAAGCCCCCACGAGCGCACCGCTGATGCGATACTATGTCAGCGCCCTGCTTACAATCGGAAAGCACCAGCAAGCTAAAGACCTGCTGAATACCGCCCTGCAACAACGGCCGGAAGACCCTGAACTCTATCGCATGCTGGCTCAGGCTTCGGATGGGATCGGCGATAAATATGCGGCCCATAAAGCCATGGGTGAACACTACTACCTGAGTGGAAGTCCTCGAGCCGCCATTGAACAGTTTCAGCTCGCCGGCCGCTACGCCGGAGACAATTTCTACTTGCAGTCCAGCCTTGAGGCGCGAATTACCACCATTAAGGAAGAGATGGCGGTATATCAAAAAAAATAACTGGCACGAAAAACAATTAACCGATTATAATTATGGTTATTATTCTTATTTTTTTATAGTAATTTTTATAATAATTTTAATTTCCAAATCCTGCATAGCTGGATGATCTAAGTTTTAAGTATTATATAGATGCGTAATATTAGAGATACATTAACAAATGCTTATTTAAACTTTTTTATCATCCGATTAATAACTATTGGTTTAGAGGGCTTGTCATTCTCTATAAGAACGGTATCCTGTTTCCCCTTGCACATTCCCCGGGTTACAGGGAATAATCAGGTAAATATCAGGTCTATTTAAGTAACTGAAGTTTCAAATAATTAAGAGCTGGGAGTGTTATTTAATTTTAATAATTAAAGCTGGCACATAAAGCCGCTATTTTTTGATCCGTTGGTTTAGATTCATCTCTCACAGACTGATAATAATCGCAACGTTTAACAGACTACAAAGCAGGAGGAGCAATGCAGAAATTTTTCGGCATAATGTTAACCGGCACCGCCACGGTGCTTTTGGCGCTCGGGTCTTTCCTGGCCTCGCCAGTCGTCCAAGCGGGTGAAGAAGATTTTACTCCTGCCATGTGCAAGGACAAGGACAACCCGCCCACGGAGATAGTTGCACAGGGCTATTGCCTGGTGGTTGACCGGAGGAAAGGCAATTGCATGGGTTGTCACCTTATCCAAGGCATGTCATCCGGGAATATTGCCCCGCCGATGGTTGGCATGAAACAACGTTTCCCCGAAAAGGACAAGCTGCGCACACAGATTTACGATTCCACCAAGGCGAATCCGGATTCCGTCATGCCGCCGTATGGAAGGCACAACATTCTGTCGGGCGATGAAATTGACAAGATCACTGAGTACGTCTGGACTTTATAATTTCAGTTCTCACTGTGCTGAGAATAATCTGCACGGCAAACGAAATTATATTTTTTAATTTTTAATTATTATTAATTTAAATTTATTGGAGGATCCCGTGACTCACCATCCCCGCCGTTTGTTCCTCAAAAACACGCTTGCCACCGCCGTGCTGCTCGGCGCCGGCAGCGTTGGCCTGTTCCGTGCCCCCTGGGCCTTTGCCGCCGAATGGCCC
>JAOTWF010000076.1 GCA_029863005.1 Gammaproteobacteria bacterium
TCGGGCACCATCGGCATATAAATGATAACGCGATCGCCCTTGGCGATTCCCTGATTTACCAGCGCCCCGGCAAAGTGCGCCACTTCGTCGCGCAACTGCCCATAGGTGTAACGCTTAATGGTATTGGTAACTGGGCTGTCGTAGATCAGCGCGGGCTGGTCGGCCCGGCCGGTGGCGACGTGGCGATCGACGGCGTTGTAACAGGTATTTAGCAATCCGCCGGGAAACCAGCGATAAAAGGGTGGCTGCGAGTCGTCGAGCGTGCGCTCCCACTTCCGTTCCCAGTGCAGTGCCTCAGCCGCTTGCGCCCAGAATCCCGCGGGGTCGCGCAGCGATCGGAGATAAAAGCTCTCGTATGGCCGGTTCATAATATATGCCCCCTGTTCGATTATTCACCGCAGCGTACCGAACCCCTGCGACGGTTTGGGACGAGCTCCGCTGCCGCGGTACCGAACCGGTCACGCTCACGCTGAGTCGGGCGGGTCCGTGATTGGGAGTATCGGTATTGAACATGAGATGAACCAATTGCTCAAGGCGCTCTTTTCGGCCCTTTCCCGGGGCACGAATCGTTTTCCAACATGACGCATACCGATACAAGGGGGTCGTGACCGACTCACATACGTCCTCGGTCAGGCTCAGCGAGCTACATAATAGAGATCAGTCCCTGGCGGAAATCTCTAGCTGAAATCTCACGCCTCAAGCAGGCGGGGCATCAGCTCCACGAGGTTGCAAGGACGGGTCCGGTAATCCAGCTGCTGTTGAATCAGTTTATCCCAGCCGGTGCGGCACGCACCGGAGGAACCCGGCAAGCAAAAGATGAAAGTGCCGTTCGCCACACCTGCCACGGCACGAGATTGCACCGTCGAGGTCTTGATTTCGTCATAGGAAATAGCGCGAAACATCTCACCGAATCCTTCGATCTCCTTGTCGAGCAGTGATTTGACGGCCTCTGGCGTCGTGTCGCGACCGGTAATTCCCGTGCCGCCCGTGGTGATGACGACCTGTATATCGTCCTGCGCTATCCAGCGAGACAGGATCGCGCGTATTTTGTAGATGTTATCGGGGACAATGGCCTTTTCCGCCAGCCGGTGTCCGGCCCCGGTGAGGAGTTGCCCCAGTGTCTTCCCTGAAACGTCTGTTTCCTCGGTGCGCGTATCAGAGACCGTCAACACGACGATATTCAAGGGGATGAAGGCGCGTTCTTTTTTCTGGATCGATGGCTGGGTCATGGATGTTTCCTTGTTCACGACTCGAAGATATTAAAGAGTAAATGCTTAAAGTATTCCGTGAAAGGGTTGCACGTCCACGAGCGTGCCGGGCTCAACCGTTTGACTGTCACGGGGCAGAATCACGAAGCAGTTGGCAGCGCTCATGGAACGAAGAATACCAGAACCCTGCTGCCCCGTAGCGCGCACGACCAGCTCTCCGGTATCGTCCGATTCAAGGATTCCACGCTGGAATTCCGTTCGGCCAGGTTTTTTGTGGAGTCGTGACGCGCAACGCACCTTGAACGTCGTCAGGGCCGACCGGGCATTGCTTTGCCCCATCATGTGACGAAGTGCCTGCTCTACGAACTGATAAAATGTCACCATCACCGACACCGGGTTTCCCGGAAGGCCAAAGAATGTCGACCCCCGCACTCGTCCGTACGCCAGCGGACGGCCGGGCTTCATCGCGATCTGCCAGAAATCGATCTCGCCGAGGCGCTCGAGCGTTTCTTTCACGTAGTCGGCCTCGCCAACGGAGACACCCCCCGAGGTAATGATAACGTCGGCGTTCGCCGCGGCCTCAAGAAACGCGCATTCGATAGCATCGCGATCGTCGCGGATGACTCCCATATCGAGTATCTCCACACCCAGACGCGTCAACATGCCAAAGAGGGTATAGCGATTACTGTCGTAGATCTCCCCCTCTGAGAGTGATTGACCGAGAGACCGCAATTCATCCCCGGTCGAAAAAAACGCGACCCGAAGGTGACGCCAGACGGCAACTTCCACCGTGCCAAGCGAGGCCAGCAACCCGAGTTCCGGCGGCATGATCTGTTTCCCTTTGGCGAGGGCCATCTGACCTTTGGCCAGATCCTCGCCGGCGGCGCGCACGTTTTCGCCGGGAGGGATACCCGCGGTGACGTCAATCGCACTGCCGAGGAATTGCACGTGCTCCTGCATGACCACCGTATCGGTGCCTTCCGGCACCACTGCACCCGTCATGATGCGTACGCATTCGCCAGCCCGGACGCGACCGCTGAAGGGTTTACCGGCCCAGGATGTCCCTATGATGCGCAACTTTGTTGTCTCGGCAGACAAACTTGCGTTGGCCAGGGCGTAGCCGTCAACGGCGGAATTTGTATGCGAGGGGACATCGATAGGTGAGAAAATATCCTCGGCCAAAATACGCCCAAGCGCGCTGCGCAGCGCGATTTTTTCCACGCCGGAGACGGGCTCGACCGCGGCCATGATCCGCTTCCGCGCCTGCTCCACAGTGAGGGCTTTGGCGGCGTGAGCGTCTGTACCGCATTCCCGCGTTGTGACCGTTGCATTGCTCATCGTCATAATCCTCCGTCGTGTGTTACGGTCGTTATTGACTGTGGGATGCGCAGTTATTCGCCTGATCCGAGCCAAACAGAAATTCCACGATAAAATTCGCGATGCTTTCCGGCTGGTTGAGGTCGAGCAAAGGGAGCGAAGTATTCACGGGCAAAGGTGAGTCGGTCGCAATCGCGATAATCGAGTCGTCATCCGGGTGCAACAGCGGATGACCGAGACGTGGACGGTATAATTCGATTTTGGGGAATCGTTCGGCCTTGAAACCTTCCACCAGAATGAAATCGAGCGTTTGCTGATCGAGATGCCGCAACAGTCCACTGAGTCGCGGTTCCTGTTCGCGCGCTTCTTCCGTCACCAATGCCCAGCGTTCCCGAGAAGCGACCAGTGTCTGAGTGGCCCCCGCTTTGCGCAATTCGAAGCTGTCCTTGCCGGGTTTGTCGATCTCGAAGCTGTGATGCGCGTGCTTGACCACGCCGATGCGATATCCACGCGCGCGGAGCACGGTCAGAAGTTTCACCAATAAGGTGGTTTTGCCGGTGCCGCTGAAAGCGGCAAATCCCAGAATCGGTAGGTGGGCGTTGTTCAGCTTCATTGATGAGTCACCTCAAGTTCGCTTTCTAGCTTCGCGCGTTCTTCCGGGCTGTTGACGTTACGAAACGCCTCGGGTCGGTCGCGGAAATACGCCACGGCCAGACGATGCCGCGCGTACCAACGGTCGATCTTGCGCTGGCCCGCGTTCAAGAAATCGAGCAAGTCTGGCAGCAGATCGCGCCGTATCAGCGCAAACACCGGGTGCATGCGCTCGCTGTCATGAGCGACGCTGATATCGGCATTTTCCCGTAGCAGAGTCTCATAGAGTTGTTGAACCAGATTGCTGGGGATGAGCGGAGAATCGCAAGGTGTCGTGACGATGTAAGGGGTACTGGCCGCCCGCATGCCGCTTGCCATTCCTGCCAGGGGACCGAGGTATCCGTCCATGATGTCGGGGATCACCGGATAACCGAACGCGGCGTATTTTTCCCGGTTGCGGTTCGCGTTGATGAGCAAGTTGTCGATCTCGGCACGCAACGCCGCGATGACGTGCGCGATCATGGGTTTGCCATTGAGCCATATCAGTCCCTTGTCGATGCCGCCCATGCGTTGAGCGCGTCCCCCGGCGAGGATAACTCCGGTAATTTCCTTCTGGGGAATGACTGCCTCGCTCATCGCATTACATCTCAGGTTCGTAGCCAGTGCCGCGTCGCGTAGTCGAGCGCAAGGCCAACGATAAAGGCCACCCCGACGTTCCACAGCGCGATGGCCGCGGTCGCGAGCATGACGAGGCGACCGGCGCCGCGCGTTTTGTTGAAAAAGGCGCCGGACCCCCACGCGAGCTGCGCTCCCGCGAGGAACAGGATAACGCCGAGAATCGGGGTTGGGAACATCCGGAACAATGTCTGGATAGATCCGCTGAAGAAAAGCGCGAGCAACAGCAGAATCGAACCGAGGATGATCGGCGCGCCGCCGGTGTGGGCGCCGAAGCGCACATGCCCCGCCATACCCCCGGCGCCGTGGCACATCGGCACGCCGCCGAGCACCGCGCTGCCAAGGTTCATCGCGCCGGTGGAGAACATAACCTTGCGTTCGTTCACCGGCCGGTCGGGAAACAACCGGTTGTTCTCGCGCGTGGTCGCGATAACAGCATTGCCGAGGGTCAGCGGCACCTGCGGCAGCGCCAGTATCAACGCACCCACGGCGAGATCGTTCCAAGAAAGATCGGTTAGCGCCAATCTGGGTAATTGCAATCCCGGATCGATGGCACTCAGCTCGCTTGCGAGCGTGGGATCCTGAAACAACGCGGCGCCGGCGCCGAAGACCAGTAGAAGAAGCATGGCCGGTACGGCGGGCCGGGTGAGCAGCAGTACCGTTGCCGTGAGCGTAACGCTTGCGAGTAGCCAGTCATCGGCCATCATGCGGATCGCGGCCAACATCAGACCGAGTCCGAGGCCAAGCACGATGCCTGAGGCGAGGGCGTTGCTGACCCAGGTGCTCAGGCGTTTCGCCAGACTGGTGGTGCTGAGCAAGAGCCAGAAGACGCCGGTGATGAAACCCGCCGCGCCGATCGCCTGCGCCGTGATCGCGACGTTTCCAGCCTGCGCGGTCGCGACGGCGCCGATGGCCTTCATCGGCTGCACCGGAAATGGCGTTTTGTAATAAGCACCGGACGCGATCATCCCAAAGCCGAACGCGAACAACACGCCGCCGGGGTCCATGCCAACCACGCTCACGTAGCCGACGATGAACGGAATCAGCGTGCCGAGATCACCAAAAGCCCCGGCCCATTCAAAACGATTGAAACGATTGCGCGCGCCGGTAAGCGTGGCGGCGGCTTCGACGGCGTGCGATTCGGATATCCGTTCGACCGGTTTCATCGTCCTCCCTTGGTGTCGAAGTACGCAACCTCGCCGGGAGCCATGACTTCGCGCGGACGGTGCCCGGTGCTGGCGCGTTGCACCGAACGCGTCGGCGGGACGAGCCGGCCCGCGTGCAATTCGAGATGCTCATCGGCAATGCCGCTCATCGGCAAGAGCTCATGGCTCGTCACTACCATGCCCACGCGTTCGGACTTGAGACGTTGTATCAGGAAACCCGTGCGACTGCGTGACTCTTCATCCAATCCGCTGAACGGCTCGTCGAGCAACAATACTTGCGGTGTCAGCACCAGCGCGCGCGTCAGCGCGACACGTTGCTGCTCCCCGCCGGAGAGTTCGCGCGCATTGCGTGCGGCAAGGTGAGAGAGCCCTGCCCATTCAAGGGAGCGCTGTACGCGTTCCGCAACCTGTGCGCGCGACAGGCCCAGCCCACGCAACCCGTAAGTAACATTGTCCGTGACGCTGCGATCAAAAAGGTAAGCCTCCTGGTGGAGGTAAATCACTTCACGTCGGAAGCGGCGCCGCGCCACCGACCACAGCAGGTGCGTACCATCGCAATCCACAAGCGCGTGATCAGGCGGTTCCAGGCCGGAG
Organism: Gammaproteobacteria bacterium; assembly: GCA_029863005.1. Classification (GTDB taxonomy): domain Bacteria; phylum Pseudomonadota; class Gammaproteobacteria; order Acidiferrobacterales; family Sulfurifustaceae; genus Sulfuricaulis. The sequence continues at coordinate 5,552 of JAOTWF010000076.1, forward strand.
AGAATCTTGAGGAGGGTGGTCTTGCCGATACCGTTGGCTCCGGTGAGCAGTAGGCAGCGACCCGCGTGGATCGACAGCTCGTCAATCTCGAGAAGTCGCCGCCCGGAGGGAAGTGTCTTGCGGATGTCCCGGAGCCGCAGGATGGGCTGGTCAACGTCCATGCCGTTCATCTCATTTCTCCCTTGCCTTGCAGTTGTCCGAGCAGAACATTGAGCAACAGGGCGAGCACCAGCAACACCAGCCCGAGGGCGATGCCCTGGGCGAATTCGCCCTTGTTCGTCTCAAGCGCTATGGCGGTCGGAATATTTCGGGTAAAGCTCTCGATGTTGCCGCCAACCATGATCGAGGTGCCGACCTCGGTGATGATCCGCGCGAAGGCCGCGATGGCGACAGCCAGCAAACCGAAACGCAATTCCGTCATCACCGTGAGCATCGCGCGCCAAGGTGCAGCGCCCAAAGTTCGCGCTGTCTCCCAGGCACGCCGGTCGGCGGCCGCCAGTACGCCGTGCGCCATGGGCACCACGAACAAAAACGCAATCACGATCTGACCGATGACCATCGCCGTTTGAGTAAACAGCAGGTGCAGGTCGCCGAACAATCCGCGGCGTGACAGGAGCATGTAAACCAACAGTCCTACCACCACCGTGGGAATCGACTGCAGGCTCTGTAAAGTTGAAATCAACGGACGGCGCCCCGGGAAACTTACGTAAGCGAGAAGGAAGGCAAGCACCATCGCCACCGGTGCTGAAATCAGGATCGCGCCGCCCGAGACACTGAAGGAGACGCCGATAATGTTCCAGAGTGCACCATCGCCTTCGATCAACAGGTACAGAGCGCGCAGCGTCGCTTCCCCGAGGCCATCCATGGTTAGGGAGACCTGCCTTCAATGGCAACTTTGGCGGGAATCGCCGTGGGCACGAATAATTCTTGTCCGCCCACGCGGAATAGTGCGATGAGGCGCTGGCCGTCGACTGAGGTAATCCAGCTGATCAAAGCCATGGCCCCCGTGTAATTTACATCGGGATATCGTGCCGGATTGACAGCCATGATGTGATAGGGATTGAAGAGGCGGTTGTCCCCCTGTACCAAGATTTTCAGGTCGACCATTTTCTGCATTGCCAGCCAAGTACCGCGATCGATGAGCGTGTAACCCTGTAATTCATCCGCCATCAGCAGAACCTTGCCCATGGCCTGACCGGCAGCCCGGTACCAGTTACCCTGCGGGTTGATGCCGACTTCCTTCCATAATTCTTTTTCCTTCTTGTTGGTTCCGGAGTCGTCGCCACGCGAGACAAAGATAGACGACGTCTTGGCAATCTTCGCCAATGCGGCCGTGGCGTCCTTGGTGTTGTGAATCCCGGCGGGATCATTTTTCGGGCCTACGATGAAAAAGTCGTTGTACATCACGTAGCGGCGATGAACACCATAGTCACTGGCCATGAATTTTTCCTCGGCCGACGGGGCATGCACCAGCACGAGGTCTACGTCGCCGTCCTGGCCCATGCGCAGCGCTTTGCCGGTGCCAACGGCAATGACTTGCACTTTGTAACCGAAGGCTTGTTCGAAGGAGGGCAAAAGGGCCTTGAGCAGTCCGGAGTTGTCGGTGCTGGTGGTGGTAGCGAGCCGCAGGATCTTCTGCTCGGCATATGCCGTCGACAGGAGCGGTACTATCACAACCATCAGAAATATCAGCAAAATACGGAGTACACGCATATCATGCCTCATTTTTGTAAGGGAATGTTTTCCAGTGATTGCAACTACAATGCCAGTTGCCAGGTTCATCAAACACTGTGCTTTTTTGGATAGTGGTATGAAAATGCGTTGACAGTCGCGTCAATTTGACGCAATTTGATCGTGACATGTGTCGAAATGACTCATGGAATGATGGTAATAACAATTACATGCCATCTGAATTTTTTGGGAGTGTTCTAGTTCTTGTCGGTGTTTTCTCTGGCTCTTGTACGCCGACAAACGACCATTGTGGATTCGCGAGAGAGGAAGCTCATGAACCAAGTGGCAGAGTCGTTCTCCGCAAGCGGCGCCCGCCGTCACATCGTTGATGCGCAAGTAAAACGCCAAACCTCCCTCCTAATCGTCGACGACGAGCCGGGAATCCGCAATTTTCTGCAGCGTGCCTTCGAACGCGACTATGGTTTGGTCGAAGCGGTTGATTCCATGGAAGCCGCTGAAGAGCTACGTCAGCGTTGCCGCTTCGATATTGTCATTGTGGACATTAACCTTCCGGGTCGCTCCGGTCTCGAGTGGATCGAGGGCCTGCGCGCCGCCGGCGACAACACTACGGTGATTTTTATTACCGCATACGCTGATCTCAACGCCACGATTGGTGCGCTGCGCGCCGGTGCGGCTGATTTTATTCTCAAGCCGTTTCGCATCGAACAATTGCAGTCGGCGATCGAGCGTTGTCTGGCACGTCCGGCCACAGGACGTAGTGCCAGCGCGGTGAATGGCGTGCCGGCCGATCCATCGCACATTGGTGACATCGCCATGATCGGGTGCTGTCCATCGATGCAGGAGGTGGATCGTGTTATCCGGCTGGTAGCACCGATTCCGAGTTCGGTACTGATCGAAGGAGAGACGGGCACCGGCAAGGAGCTGGCGGCCGCGGCGATCCACCGGTTCAGTCGGCGGCGCGGTGCTTTCGTGGCTGTCAACTGCGTGGCGATCTCACCGGAACTGTTCGAAAGCGAACTCTTCGGCCACACCAAAGGTGCATTCACCGGTGCACATCAGTCGCGCGAAGGTCTGTTCACCGCCGCGCGCGGCGGAACGTTGTTTCTCGATGAGATTTCGGAAATGCCCCTGCCGATGCAGGCTAAACTCTTGCGCGTGCTGGAGAGCCGTCGTATTCGTCCGGTCGGCGCAGACCAAGAGATTCCCGTGGATGTGCGACTCATTACGGCGACAAATCGTGACCTGACCCAAGTTGTTCGCCGTGGCGCGTTCCGCGAGGATCTGTACTTCCGACTCAATGTGGTGCGGCTGCTTCTTCCGGCTTTGCGCGACCGGATCTCAGACATTCCTGAGCTTGTGGCTTTCTTCTCGCGCCTTCTCTCCGAATCACTTGGTGTTGCTCCCTACGTATTCAGCAGCGAGGAACTGGCCAGGCTCCAGGCTTTTTCGTGGCCAGGGAACGTCCGTGAACTCAGGAATGTCGTGGAGCGGACGCTGCTGTTGGGGCGCCCACCGTGGGAAAGCATGGATGGCGGCTTGCCGCACGCGGAATCCGAGAATACGAATGGAGGATTTCCCGTCGAATGGTCACTCGACAAAGTGGAAAAGTACCACACGTTGCGCATGCTCGGTGTTACGCGTGGCAACAAATCAGAGGCAGCACGCCGACTAGGAATCTCGCGCAAGACGCTCGAACGCAAGCTGACCGCCTGGCCGGAGTCGGAACGATCAGTTTAGTCTGGCGCTGAAAGCGCAGGAGGTAAGACCGACCCGTGTGGAAGATCCTGCGTGAGCGGTACCGTTCGGCGCTGCGCTACAAGCTGCTGGTGCTGGTGCTTTTGCCCCTTTCGCTCGCCATGGGCGCGACACTGGGTTACACGCTTTATTGGCTTAATGGCTATACCCTGGAAACCCTGTTCTTCGCTGTGCACGACGACCTGGCGCTCGCGCGCGGCGCGCTGCGTCAAATCGGTGACGATTACCGTGCCTCATTACAGCAACTTGCGCAATCTCCCTCTTTTAAACAAGCGTTAAGCAAATCCGACACCCCTGCCATCAAGCGGTTGCTAAGCCAAGTGCGCGACGACAAGGGATTCGCTTTTTTACATCTCACCGGCGTGGTGGGCGAGTGGCTCTACGAGCCCGCCGCGGGCGCAGCTCGCAGCAGCAAACCTAGCCCGCTCACCGATCGGGCGATACGCGGCATCGCCGATGCCGCGCTTGAGGTATTCTCGAAGGATGACCTGAGTCGCGAGATCAACGCGCCGCGTGCGCATCCTGCGGAGCAACACGTCTTGATGTTGCGGGTTGTTCAGCCCATTTCCGATGAGCAAGGACGTGTGCGGGTGGTGCTCGATGGTGCAGTGCCGCTCAACCACAACACAGCCTTGCTCAATGCAGTCCACGAGCGTGTTTTTGGATCCGGGGCGCTGCCCC
>JAOTWF010000133.1 GCA_029863005.1 Gammaproteobacteria bacterium
GTGCGCCCGGTCGACGGCGATCTGGCGCCGTTGTTCGCTGGCGGGGTACGCTGGGTCATGCGCCAGGAAGGCGCCGGATCTCAACGTTTCCTGCGTGAAACACTGGCGCGTCAGGGCGTCGACCCCTCCGCGCTGCGCGTGACCGCGCATGCTCATTCGGAGCGTGAAGCGGCTGCCCTTATCGCGATGGATCAGGCCGACGTGGGTCCCGGGGCATGTTCCGCTGCCTCCGAGTTCAGCCTGGAATTCCTGCCAATCGGCTGGGAGGCTTACGACCTGGTTTTGCGCCGTGGGGTTTACTTCCGTACGCTGTTCCAAAAACTACGTGACCAGCTGAGCGGTAGCGAGTGCCAACGTTGGGCGCAATTGCTCGGCGGCTACGACTTCAGCGACAGCGGCAAACTGATCGGAAACGCCTGACCTTCAGCCAAGCGCGATATCGCCGTCCACGCGATGCGTGAGGTTTAGCGCTGGCATCGACAACGTCACCTGCACCGGCAGTGTTTCATCCCCTCGTAGCTTTCCTGCCGCGCGTGCTGCGCGAATCGCCTGCTCAATTTCGCGCTGTGACGTAATGCCGACTTTTTTAAGGTATTTCCGGATCTCGATATTTAGTTTTTCTTCATTTATCGTCATTTCATCCATAATGAACCTCCTTATCTGATGCCGTCACGGTGCTGATACGGCCAGTGGTTGCGTTCGCCATTGTCTTGTCGATTGATACCGGATGGCGTAACAACGTCACCCGGAACACGCTGCCTTGCCCAAGGCAAGACTCCACGGTGATGTATCCGCCGTACCGGCTCACCAGGCCGTAGCTCACCGACAATCCCAGTCCAATCCCGCGTCGCGGATCGGTGGTGAAGAAAGGATCGAAAATCCGCTTGAGCTGGTCCGTCGCAATGCCGGGGCCGTTATCGCGCACGCTGATCATTACGCCCCCGTTTTCTGAATCCGTTGTTGTAATTTCAATTTCACCGCCGTCGCGCACAGCGTTCGCCGCGTTCATAATCAGGTTGATCAACACCTGCTCCAGATCGAAAACGTTGACGCCAACGACCTGGCGCGCCTTGAGCCGGGTCGACATTCTTATGGATTTGTTTTTCAGTATATGCGCCACCAGCGGCAACACGTCCTGCGCCACGAGGTTGATGTCGACGTCATCGACCGGGCGTTCCGCCGGAGTGGTGCGCGCGAACTGGAGCAAACTGGTTACGATATGGCGGATGCGCTCGACTTGCTGCGTGATGAGCTCGATTTCGCGCGCCACGGGTTGCGACCCCTCCCCCAGCTCGGCCGCCAACACTTCCAGGTTCCCAAGGATGACGGCCGCCGGGTTATTGATTTCGTGCGCCACGCCGGCCGCCATCTGGCCGAGGGCTGACAGTCTTTCCGCGAACACGAGTTGCTCCCGTGTCTCCGCCAACTGTGTCACCATTGTCTGCAACTCGGTATTCTTCCGGGATAGTTGCCAGGTGCGCGCCGCCACCTTGACCTCGAGCGCCAGTGCCGCGCGGCGTATTTCACGGTTACGTTGCTGCAGCAGGTCAAGCAAGGCGTCGAATTGGCGCGCGAGCTCGCCGATTTCGTCTTGAGATCCGACCGGCCCGATTCGCCGCTCCTCACCGGCCTGAGTCGCACGCACGACCGCCGTCATGCGCTCGATCGGCCCGAAGATGGTGCGCACCCCGCGCACCGCAACCCACGCCGCGGCCGCCGTGGCGACGAGAAACAGAGCCAGCAGTATTGCCGCCGCACGATAATGCGCAGCGCGAAATGCCATTTCACGGAAACCTACGTGCAGCGCACCGATCCGTTGCCCATTGACGTCGTAGAGCGGCCCGTAGGCCGAGATGAATCCGTCCCCGCCAACACGATCGCGTCCGATCCAAGTACCGTCGCTGTCTTGTCTCTGGGTATCGGGGCGCGGAGGGATCTTCTCACCTTCCAGAACGGTCACACCGGAGGTCGAACCGGCGATACGGTCGTTACCGAGTATCAGTGTCACGATCGGCTCAGCACCGGGGGGCAGCGCCCCGGATCCAAAAACACGCTCGTGGACTGCATTGAGCAAGGCTGTGTTGTGGTTGAGCGGCACTGCACCATCGAGCACCACCCGCACACGTCCTTGCTCATCGGAAATGGGCTGAAC
>JAOTWF010000134.1 GCA_029863005.1 Gammaproteobacteria bacterium
TCTGCTTGGCCGTACTACCGAAAAACTGGAAAAAGTCTATGACGAGATCGAACTCCAGGGCTCACCGTTACCAGCCATTCTGCCAGTTGATCTCGCCACAGCCACAACGTCGCACTACGAGCAGGTGGCCGCTACCCTCGAGAAGGAATTCGGCTCACTTGACGGCTTGCTGCATAACGCCGCCGAAACCGGCACGCTGACGCCGCTGGAGCACTACACGCCACAGATGTGGTACCGCGTGCTGCAAGTCAACCTGCATGCCGCCTGGCTGCTCACACGTGCCTGTCTGCCGCTACTGCACAAATCGGAAGATGCCTCCATCGTATTCACCAGCGCAGACGTCGGACGAAAGGGCCGCGCCTACTGGGGGGCCTACGGCGTTTCCGCATTTTCCCTGGAAGGTTTGATGCAAATTCTTGCCGCCGAACACGAATCAGAAGGGCGCCTGCGCTGCAACAGTCTCGACCCCGGGAAGGTCCATACCGCGCTGCGCTCGCGGCTTTACCCCGGCGAGGACGCCGCCACCCTGGCTGCGCCGGAAACCATCATGCCCGCCTATCTTTACCTGCTCGGCCCCGATAGCCGTGGTGTCAACGGTCAGGCATTGAGTGCCATTGATTTTCTGACCTGATAATTAGCCATGGATCGCAGCGATCTCTGCGCTCCAATTATGTGCATACTCCCCACTCGATGCACCGGGAAAGTGCAGACACATGCGCCATGATCTTGCGGCAAAATTCCTCCCGGTTAATATTTAACAGTTTATCGCATCGCCGGCGTTGCCCCATGCTGGCACGGCGGTTGCTATAAAGCCGGTAGCGCAAACACAGTCCAGGCTCCCGGACCCTATGGAAAAAGAAAAGTTGGTATTGGTCGGCAATGGCATGGCCGGCATACGCACGCTCGAAGAGTTGATCAAAATGGCGCCGAATATGCCGGAACGGCTCGAGTTCCGCGAACAACCCCGGAAGATCGTCCGCTTTATGTCGCGGACGGGGAGCTAAGAAGACCGGCGGCTGACCGCGAGATGCTGGATCATCCTGTCTTCCACCTCAATACGGGACGCCAGCTTTTCACCCAGCTTCGAAAGGTCATCGGGGAAACTCGCGGTGATTTCGCAGTGATCACCGCAATCGTATTTGTCGTTGAAATCCAGCGCTGCTTCAGTGGTGTCGGCGATTTGCGGGTAAAGTTGTTCGGCCAAAGATGACAGCTGCTGACGGCGCTCGGTTCCGTTGACGATACGTTCATACAGGCTGAAATGCCCAGCGGCGATATAGTCAACCAGCACCTGGCAGAATTTCTGAAGCTGTTCCTGGGCCGGTTTGTTGCGCGAGATCTTGCCTTTCATGTTGTAGGGTTCGAGCCCACCCAGCTTGCAATACAGTGCGAGCATCTCCGTTCGTTCCGCAATGAGCCTCTGCACCATATCCTGCGTGCCGGCACGGCGTTCTGCTGTCCGGGGACGGCGGTGAGTTGTGCCTTTTTGTTGTTCCATATTGGTGATCCCGTAATTTTCCTGTTTCCTGATCGTTCGGGGACTATACGCCTTGAATCCGAATTTGTTAACACTTGCCGCAACAATAATAAACAATGTTCCGGGCAATACTGAAAAATTTCAACCGGGATATCCCGGCAAACGGCCCTTGACGTCACGCAGCATTTTCTGGAATCCACCCTTGCCCAGGCGTTTCATCATTTTCTGCATCTGATCGAACTGCTTCAACAGCCGGTTGACTTCCTGCACCTGGGTGCCCGAGCCGGAGGCGATGCGACGCTTGCGCGAGCCACGGATCGTGTCCGGGTGGTGACGTTCCTGCGGCGTCATGGAATTGATGATGGCCACGAGGCGCCGGGTCTGCCGATCGTCGAACTGCGACCGGGCTGCCTCACTGACATCACCCATCCCCGGCAACTTCTCCACTAGGCTGGCCAATCCGCCCATCTTTTCCATCTGCAATAACTGGTCACGGAAATCGACGAGATCGAAGCCCTTGCCCTTGGAAAGTTTCTGGGAAAATTCCTTCGCCTTATCCCGGTCGGCAGCCTGGCTCGCCTGCTCCACCAAACCCAGCACGTCGCCCATACCGAGGATACGTGCGGCCACACGATCCGGATAGA
>JAOTWF010000077.1 GCA_029863005.1 Gammaproteobacteria bacterium
CACCTCAGGCCAATGCGTTTCCTCGATTGAGGTGAGCAAGGTGTTCATGGCCTCGTCGACCTGTGCCCGGTAACGATAAATTTCTTCGGTCGTGGGGCGTGAAAGCAGTCCGCGCTGTGGGCGCGGATAAGGCGTGCCGACCTGCTCATAATAGGAATTGAACAGGTGTTCGTATTGCGGGTGGAAAGGGCGGAAACCGGTTAAAAAGGATTTGAGCAGAAAAGTTTCAAAAAACCAGGAGGTGTGGGCGAGGTGCCATTTTGCAGGACTAACGTCAGGGATGGCTTGCAGGCCGTAATCGTCCGGCGCCAGCGATCGGCACAGCGCCTCGCTCAAGCGCCGTACGCTAGCGTAGCGTTCAGCCAGGGCTTCCCGTGGCGCGGGGGAAGTATCTGCGGTAGTTCTTACTTGCGGCCGGCCGCGATGGGGACTCATGCTGCGCCTCCCTGCGATACGAACTGGCATTGAAACACAGCCAACCGGAATTTCAAACACTTCACGCTGGCTTGAATAACGCTACAGACCATAAGTATGACTTGGCATGGATTATTTGAAAAATCCGCATTACGGCTTGTATATAACGCGATTTAATTCTGGATAATCGCAGAAATTTCTCCTGACTGGTATCTGGCGTACAGCACGGTATGATCCATGAGAGACATTATTGTTCCCTGATTCCGCCATGAAATTATTCACACATTATACAAATCGTGCACACGATTTCCTCTGGGTCGGAGATCTCGACGCCGTGTCGGGCTTACACCGAAGACTGGTGCTCAGTTTGCGGACGCTTTATGCCATCGGGCGCGATCTCGGCGAGGGGCAGCTTACGCTTCGCGCCATGAGCCTGGTCTATACGACGTTGCTCTCGCTCGTGCCGCTGATCGCGCTGTCTTTCTCCGTGCTCAAGGGATTCGGTGTGCACAACCAGGTGCGGCCGTTTCTGCTTGCGCTGCTCGCTCCGCTCGGCGACAAGGGTGTGCAGATAACTGATGAGGTGATCGGCTTTGTCAACAATATCAAGGTGGGTGTGCTCGGTGCACTCGGTCTTGGTCTGCTCATTTATACCGTTATCACTCTGTTGCAGAAGATCGAGATGGCCTTCAATTTCGTCTGGCGCGTCAAGCGTGCCCGGCCTTTGTCGCAGCGCTTCAGCCAGTACCTGAGCGTGCTTATGATCGGTCCGGTGTTGATTTTTTCCGCCGTGGGCGTGACGGCGGCATTCTTCGGCAGCACACGGGTGCAGTCACTGATCGCCATCGAACCCTTCGGCGCCATCATTGAGATGGTAGCTACTCTGCTCCCCTTTCTGTTCGTGATCGCGGCCTTCACCTTCGTTTACATGCTGATGCCCAATACCCGTGTGCGTCTGGGTTCCGCGCTGGTGGGCGCCAGCGTTGCCGGTGTCCTGTGGCAGACACTGGGTTGGGGTTTCGCCGCTTTCATCGCCGCGTCGAACAAATACACCGCGATCTACGCCGGTTTTGCGGTCGTCATCTTTTCTATGATCTGGCTGTACCTGAACTGGCTGATCGTGCTCATCGGGGCGAGCCTTTCCTTCTACCACCAGAACCCGGCCCAGCTTGCCTCACCGCGGCGGGAGCTGAGTTTGAGCAACCGCGTAAAGGAAAAAATCGCGCTCTTGGCCACAACTTTTATTGGCCGAAATTACTATACCAGTGCCCCGGCTTGGTCATTGGAAGCTCTGGCGGGACGGATGAATGTCACACCGATATCGGTGGAGGGCGTCATGCATGCCATGCAGGGTGCCGGATTCATCACCGAAACTGCTGACGATCCACCGCGTTATTTGCCGGCGCGATCTTTCGAGACCATCACCGTCAAGGAACTCCTCGACGCGGTGCGAAGCGCCGAAGAGGAGTCTGGACTTGGTACTGAATCGCTCCCGCATGAACCGGGCGTGGAATCTCTTTTTATGCGCATCGATGCCGCCGCCGATGAATCCCTGCGCGGCCGCAGCCTGCGTGATCTTGCCCTGTCCGACATCGAGTCTCTCGCCAGCCCCGCGACTATACGCTGACTCGCTATGTCTACCTTTTTCGCGGTGGGGATCGTCCTGAATGTCGTACTCACCGGTCTGGCGTTGTACTGGCTGTGGCATCAACGGATGTCGAAGACGGACAGGAATGATTCCAGGAAGATTGAAAACATTTCCGGAAAAAATATGCATGTACCTTTACCGGTGCCGGACAAGAGGAATGATTTTCTTTCGGATCACGCATGTCTTTTGATAAGCAGTTACCGTTATTGGACGGGAAGCGACCTAATCGACTCGGCTCAACCGGCAGAAGAGCAGGCCCGGGCACTGTATGAGGCGCCGTTCGTGGTCGCCTCGCATGGTACCGGGGATGACCCGGTTTTCAATTACGCCAATCGTTCGGCCCTCGCGCTATTCGAAACCGGGTGGACTGAATTCACTTCCATGCCCTCGCGCCTGTCGGCGGAGCCGGTGGAACGCGAAGAGCGGGCACGATTGCTGAATCGGGTGAATCGGGAAGGCTTCATCGATGATTACAACGGCGTGCGCATAACCTCCACCGGCCGGCGATTTCACATTCGGCGCGCCACGGTTTGGAATATCATCGATGCGAACAAGGCGCCATGCGGTCAGGCTGTCATGTTCCGCGAATGGGAATATCTTTGATTGCTAACGCATGGAATGTCTCAGGTTACATCACCTATGTCACAGTTGTAGGCAAATAAGGTATCTACCATTCGCGCGTGGCCGAGATTGAATTTAATGACATCGGAAAAGATTCTGTGGTACTTCGCGGATCCCATGTGCTCATGGTGTTGGGGTTTTTCGCCAGTGATCAACTCCATCAAGGACAGCTATGCGTCGCACCTCAAGATCGCCCTGATGCTAGGCGGCCTGCGGCCGGGGACAACGGAGCCCATGACACCCACATCCCGCGAGGAAATTCTGCATCACTGGCATGAAGTGCACCGCATGACGGGCCAGCCGTTTGCTTTTGATGGAGCGATGCCGGAGGGATTCATCTACGACACCGAGCCGCCCAGCCGGGCGGTGATCGCCGTGGGCGATATCCATCCCGAGACTATCTTTCCCTATTTCAAATCGGTGCAAGAAGCATTCTATGCGCGCGGACTGAATGTCACGCATGCGGAGACACTCGCGAATTTGGCGGAAGATCATCGAATGGAAAAAAGTGTATTTCTTGAGCGGTTCAACTCCGAGGAAATCCAGCTCAAGACGCAAACGCATTTCCAGATCACGCGCCAATCCGGGGTGCGCGGATTCCCGACCGTGGTCCTGCAAGAGGGAAGCCGCAGCACACTTCTGACTCATGGCTACCGTTCCTTCGAGGACCTGCAGCCAGCCATCGACCAGTGGCTGACGCCAGCGGAGTGACATGAGCGTAAAAAACTCCGCTCTACGTCTGGATAATTTCCGTCTCTTAAGGGAACGCTCGAAACGATTAGCCGAAGATCCTGTTAAATCTTGACTTTTTGGGGTGACACCATAAACTTTCCCGCATCAGTTTCCCCTGGAGGTTCAAGGGATTGGCCAACTCGGGGTTGCCAGATAGACGACCAGTGTGTTCCCTATGGCGGGGAAGTGGTCTATTCGCCACCCGGTGATCAGATTAATCACTTTGTTGCGCTTCTCGCCTGAGCGATATCCCTCCCGCATTATTCATCGTTTTTTCTTATCCGGAATTCATATTAAAGAACACCGCGTCAGATTGTCTGACGTCGGCTGTATGTTTTATCGGAGAGTGAATCATACCGAACTGCCCATCGACATGCCCTGGCCGCGAAAGCCAGATGAAGACCGGGGTGAAATCGAAGGGAGCGCATCGCCGCTCCCTTTTTTTATTGACCGAAAGCCGGAGGTATCAGCCATATGAAGATCATTGCCGTTGCCAACCAAAAGGGCGGTTGCGGGAAGACCACCACCGCTATCAATCTCGCCGCCTGCTTGGGAAAGAAAGAGCAGCGGGTGCTGCTGCTCGATTTGGATCCACAAGGCCACTCCTCGCTGGGTTTCGGTGTTTTCAACGAGGAGGCACGTGACTTGTATGATGTTTTTACCGGTGAAATCAGACTTGAGGAAATCATTCTGCCGAATGTCTTTACAGGCGTGGACGTGGTTCCGGCGACCAAAACACTTGCCGCGGCCGAGCATCTGCCGGTGCGCAGCGACGAACGCGACAAACAGCTCGAGAAACATCTAGTAGATATTCGCGATCGCTATGACTATATCGTTATCGATTGCCCGCCCTCGATGGGGCTGCTCTGTTTCAATGCCCTGACAGTGGCTGACCTCGTGCTGATTCCGATCGAGATGAGTCTCTTTGGCATGCATGGCATCGACCGGATGTATGAAACCATCCGTCTGTTACGTGAGCGTCATGGGCGCGATATCCCCATCCGCATCTTGCCGACGCTGGTTGACAGTCGCACGCGTCTGTGTCGCCAATTCCTTCACGAGGTGGGAGAGCGATTCGCCGATGATGTGCTTTCGGTAATGGTTCAGTTTACGGTGCGTCTGAAAGAGGCCGTACGTCAAGGCATGCCAATCGTTTCCTACGACCCCAACTCAACCGTTGCCGTGCAGTACGATCGCCTTGCCAATGAAATGATTTCGACCTTACAGGAGAAAGCTGACGTTGATAGTGAAATCGAGGCCAGACCACACCTCAACATGATGAAACGCGCCATCGAAGAGGCCCGCTCACGGCTGGGTGGACAAGGCGGAAAGCAGAGAGTGATTCTGCGATTCTTCGATTTTGCGGGTAGAGACGTGAAAATTGCCGGCAGTTTCAACGACTGGCGGCCGGACCAAGGTGTTGTCACGCGCACGAGTGAAGGTATCGTGGAAAAAATCGTGATGCTGATGCCGGGAACGTATCAATACCGATTGATCGTGGATGGCATCTGGCAGGAAGATCCCTCCAATCCTGAACAAGTGCCGAATTATTCGGGCAGTTTCAACTCGCTACTGCAAGTTGAGGAGGAACATGAGACGGCCGGAGCCTGAAAATAGTCGGAGCCAGAACGAGTTGGATATTCGCACTCCGCCTGACGGGAACGGTGTCGTCTAAATAACCGGATGACAAGTGAAAGCGCAAACAAAAACCCCGCCAAGTGGCGGGGTTTTTTATTTAGCGGTTTGAGCTGCGGCAGGTTTTCGGCCGCGCGGACTCCAGATGGATTGCCCAGTCTGCCCGCGGGTATTCAGCTGTTCGGCGCACTGTGTGGCATAGGCCATCACGTCTTTGCGTGATCCGCAACGTTGTCCGGTGATGGTTGAGCGGCCACTCTCTAGCACATAACGATACCAATCCTGCCCCTGACCCCCGTCCGGTGCGTCGGTCTTTTCGACACGTGCCACCTTGAACGGACGCGGCATAGCGGGTCGATGGGTTTTGGCGGTGGCGGTAGTTTCAGTCATTATTCAAACCATTAGCGATTCCGCGGTGTAGCGGCGGATTAGTTAGTCCGGATTGTGGTTACAACCTGGGAAAATACAGTAAAAAAGCAGTCCTTTTTCTTCAGAATTCCTTAAAAAAACATTTTACCACAATAACTTTGGCGATGGGACCCCTTCTCTAACATAAAATATGGATATTTCGGGCCGAATCGTGTCTTTTGGCCTTGATACGGCGTCACTTCCCGAAAGAAAAACCCTCAATGTTGGCTACTTTATGACCAGATTGTTATTTACCGCCTTCACGCCATCGACGCCGCGGGCAAGTTCACTGGCTCGGTTTTTTTCCTGCGAAGATTTGACGAACCCCGCCAACTGAACCACGCCGTTTTCGGTGATGACAGTAATCTTCCAGCCACCGGTGACCGGGTCGTTGAACAGCCTGGATTTGACCTTGGCGGTAATGGAAGAGTCATCGATAAACTCACCGGTTTTCTGACCGGCACCGGCACAACCCAGCAAACCGGCCAGCATCACGCTAGCTATGAATAGTTTTAAGCGCGTCATGGATCCCTCCAGTGAAGAAGATGCTGATACCCAACAAAGTGGGAATTCCAAATTATATAGTTATAAGCCGTGTGTTTCCGCACACCGTTAGACAGGATCTGGAGGCGATAACACGAATCTCATAACAGAAGTTCTACTCGTGGTTTGCCCTCGATATCAATATCAAACTCCGGTTCACACAAAAACAGACGATCCGTGGCAATGCTGTATTGCGTGACAAGCATATCTTTGAGCATCTCGGCGCGCTGACTGGCCAGCAAGCGCGCTGCCTTGTCTGTTACGCCATCCTGCGTTACAGATTTGCCGCATAGTTTAATGCTCAGTTTCAGGCGGTCTTGAAGTAGCTTTCCGATTTTCACCAGATAATCCTTGGCTTCAGGCGTCAGGGTGGCGGTGCCCGCAACATATACTAGCGGATCAAGACGTAATTGCATGGCCTTTCCAGCGAGTTCGGCAACCGTAATCAGGGTCCCGTAGGGCTGAAAGTAATGTTTGAGATAGCTCACGCTTGCCGTCCGCATGGCTTTGGTCAACGCTTGATTGATGGCATCCGTCAAGTCGAATTTCGGATCGCCAATCTTACCGGAGACATTCACTTCAAGATTTACATTGTTGTTCTTATCGCGCAGCATGGTGAGACCGGTTTCAAGCGGGACGCTGAGACGTGCTTTTAATTTCTCCGCCGATGCTTCATCTTTGGGCTTCATGGCCAGCTTGGCGAATGAAAGCTTACTTTGGCCGTCGAGCTGTCCGTCGGCGATTTGCATATCGAGATCGCCGCCCATTTGGCCACTGACCACCCGGTAGCCCAGCATCTGTGTAGAATAGGACGACAAGGTGGGAAGTTCTAATTCACGCAACTTGAACATAAAATTGGCCGCCAATTCCGGATTGTAGGCGCGAATTTGGCCATCCAATTCTGCGGTGGCATATTTTCCGATGCGCGCCTTGATGGCCACGTTGGTGGGAGTTTTCGGGGCGTTGCTGGTGTCGATGCCGGTCAACGTGGCACCGGTGAGTGTCAGGCGGCTGAGAAAAGCTGGCTGAATGGCGTAATCGCTGACTTCGATCTGCCCAGGTTCCTGAATCGTTATGTTCTTGATGCGCACGGTCAATCCAGGTTTTTTCGGCCCGGGGGATTCGAGCGTCTTCAGAAAGGCACGCAAGGGTGTGAGCCCGTACCAGCTTCCGTGTTTTTCATGAGTGGCAATCAAGTTAAATCCATTAACGGAAATCTCCTCGATAGTAAGTGATTGTTCGGACAGGTAACGTAGCCCGCCGGCGTGCAATTGCGAGGCTTTCAGGAATGGCGGCGAGGCCTCACCCACCAAAGGCTGTGCCAGGGCAAATCCTTTAATACCAAACTTGCCGATCGCCATTTGATCCAGTCCTGTCATGTCCAGATCCTCGATATTCAGCTTTTCGGCGGAAATTACCCGGAGATTACCCTCTACCCATTTGAAATCGAGATCAAGCAATTCCCCTTGGCCATGGATACGCCAAGATCCCGGCGCATGGCGTGATGGCGCCTTGGCCTTGATCTCGGTATTAATGCGCGCATCGATGGTCCAATGGGGATTGGTTCGGTTAACATGCATTTTCCCGCTAAGACGCGCATTCAATTTGGAAAGCGGAGCAGTCGTTTCATCGCCCCCAGCAGGACCCAATTTCACAACGCCATGTTCGATATCAAGCTTTCCACTTAAGGCAGGGCTTGAATAAAGCAGCTCGCTGTTCGTGATTTCGATACTTTTCAAAGTGACATGCCAGACGGAAGGCTTGCCAGTGGCGGCCGGGAGACCAAGACCGGCAATACGCCATCCGCCATCGGCCACCTGTTCGACAGCAAGTGTTGTGCCACGCAGGTAAACATCCTGAAGCAGCAGTTGGCGGCGCAACAGTGGCAACACAGCGAACCGAAGGCTTGCCTGTGGCAGCACCAGTGAGCGCTTGCCAGCAGTTTGAAACTGAAGGTTACGCACGGCCAACCGGCCGATGAACAGATTGAAATCGATGTCCTCAATACTCACCTGTTCGGCGCCCTGTTCCACGAGCCAGTGTTCTACCCCCTGGCGGATGAAGTAGGGCAGCAGAATCAGGGAGATCACTATCAGTACGCCCAGCGTGACAGGCAGCCAGACCCACACACGGGTGAGAATCCATCTGACCCTGTTGAACAATGTATCAGTCTTATGTTTCACGAAATGTCAGCGAACAACTGGCAGAGAATGAGTCCTGAATTTTACTCTCTCGCAGGTGGGTAAAACAGTGTGAATTATACTGGAACAGGATTGGTATTATTTTCGTATCGCGACAAACAGCTAATTGAGAGAAGGAGCCAGTGACTATGAAGTAATGTTCACCGACCCCTTCAATGGCTGATTACGAACCAAGTTTCTTATTGATAGCCTCGATCACAGCTTCGCTCGAGGTGGCACTGACAATCAGCAGCATGCCTTCCTTTTCATAGAAACCGATCAGCGGGGCCGTCTTCTTATTATAAGTATCGAGCCGGTGGCTGATGGCCGCCTCGGTTTCGTCTTCGCGTTGCACCACGGGGCTGCCGCACTTGTCACAGATGCCTTCCTTCTTGGGCGGCATGCTCTTGACGTTATAGATCGCCTGGCACTTGGTATTGGAGCAGGTGCGGCGGGTCGTGAGTCGGTCGAGGATCACGTTGCGCGGCACATCGATATTCACCGCCATGTCCAATTTGATACCGAGTTTGACCAGCAGTTTCTTGAGTGATTCCGCCTGGGGAATTGTGCGCGGAAATCCGTCGAGCAGAAAACCCTTTTGGCAATCGGGTTCCTGCAAGCGTTTTTCCATGATTCCCATGATCAGCTCATCCGGCACCAGGTCGCCGCGGTCCATGTAGGACTTGGCCTGTTTGCCGAGATCGGAGCCGGCCTGCACGGCGCCGCGCAGGATGTCACCGGTGGAAATCTGCACCGAACCGTCCAGCTTTGTGAGCAGCTTGGCAACTGTTCCCTTCCCCGCCCCTGGCGCGCCCAACAAGATCAACTTCATGATTATTCCTCTCTATATTAATTAACGTGAATTCGAAAAGCGGTCATGTTTATCCCGCCAAGAAGGGGCGCATTTTGCCCCTGGATCACCACGAATATCAACTATAAATATCCGGAAGTCCCTTAACTTCCTCGGATCTGCCGACCTTGTCCAATCCATGCCATGGAAAATCTTGCGGTGATATCGATCTGCATTTCCGGGCCTCCTGATATCCAGGCAAGATGGACCGACATTCGTAATACGATAGCGGCACAATCCTTGACATGTATACTCTACAATCTGAAGCGACTCAGAATCCGGCAAGCAGAAAACCTTCCCAAATGCTGAAAAGATCAATTGGTCTCACAGGATATGGAATGTCAGGCATGAAAGAAAAAGCGTCTATTGCCTTCAGGCTGAAATCCTTGCTGTATTGTTTTCCTTTGTTGAT
>JAOTWF010000078.1 GCA_029863005.1 Gammaproteobacteria bacterium
GGCAGCACCTGGGAACACCAGACCACCAGGATGAAGAGTATTCGTATTGTCATTTTCATAATCGCTACCGCGCTATTCAGTTGCATCAGGCCAAGACGTGAAATCTTATATATATCTGCAGTTTAACTACATTTCCAGGCAAAATACCAGTTATTCGGGAACACTGAAAGAAAGTGTCTCCTCCGCGTCGCCACGCATGACGGTCATACTGACCGTCTCGCCGCTCTGGGCGCTCTTAAGGGCCCGCATCCCGTTCGACAGGTTGTCCAGGCTGATGTCATTGATTTTGGTCACCACGTCACCCGGCTGCAGCGACATTTGCTCGAATAGCTCCGGGTCCCGGCCAGGCTGCAGGGTGTATCCGATCATCTTGCCCTCCTCGTCTTTTTTCGGTGTGGCGCGTACCAGGCCGTAGAGCGACTTCGGGTTCTGCTTAAGGGTCTCGCGGATCGAACCCAGGCGCTGTGCCGGACTGGCACTCGCCGCGGGGCTGCGCGAGCGGCTGGCCGCGGCGCCGGACTGCTCGTCCTGCGGCAGCCGCAGGGTCTCGTAGCGCCCGCCGCGCAGCAAAATCACCCGGTCGGCATGGACCTCGCTCAACTCGGCGTTGCCGGGCAGTTTGTCACCGATGGCATACATCAATTCCTTGCCGCGCGGGTCGGCGATGATGGCGCGGGAATACGCCGCATCGCCGGAAGAATAGGCACCACGCAGCACCAGCTTGAGACGTGTATCCGGCGCATCGACAGGGACAGCCTGCTTGGCCGGTGCCGCATCGCGCGCCGCCTCGCCGAAAAGATGCCAGCTGGGCAGCTGGTGAACCAGCTGCGCGGACTGGTCTACCGGCGACGTTTTCACTTGAGTAGCGGGGGGTTCGATTTCCAGCGACTCACGTCCACTGACCAGGTCCCAGGTCAAGCCAGCCAGCAACCAGGCGATCCAGACAACCAGCAGCAGATTAATGACCGTGATGAGCAACCGCATGCGGTTGCCCTGCATGATGCGCACCCAGTCGGTCGATTGTAGTGTCAGTGTTTTCATCGCCCCTCCCAGCCAGTGGCCTGGAATACCCGTTTAGCCGTTTCTGGCACGGCGTTCACGCCGGGGCCTCGAACCCTTCCCGCCACCGGGCTTGCCCCCCGGCCGTGGACGGCCGCCCGGGCCTTCGCGCCGCTTTATCCTGACGGGTGGCTGGAGTTTCTGGATGTAGCCGTCCGGTACCGGCTCCACCGCTATCTTGTGACCGATATATTCCTCGATCTCCGGCAGCGAATAGGCGAAGTCCTCACAGGCGAAACTGACGGCGTCGCCGTCCTTACCAACGCGTGCGGTACGACCGATGCGGTGCACGTAGTCCTCGGCGTCCTGCGGCAGGTCATAGTTGAACACATGGCTGACATCCGGGATATGCAGCCCGCGTGCCGCGACATCCGTTGCGATCAGAATCGGCAACTTGCCTTCCTGGAACTGCCTCAGCAGGCTCTGGCGTTTCGTCTGGGGCACATCACCCGAGAGGACGGCCGACTTGAAGCCGTTTCCCTCCAGGTAGGCCCAGATGCGCTCGGCATTGCGCTTGGTGTTCACGAACACGATGCTGCGCCTGGGGTCGATGTGCTTCAGCAGGCCGACCAGCAGGGTAATCTTCTCTTCATTGGCCGTATGGTAGACCACCTGCCGGACCCGCTTGGCCGTCACCCGTTCCGGTTCGACATCGACGTACTCGGGATTATTCATGTGCTCGTAGGCGAGTTCATTGACACGGTGCGACAGGGTGGCGGAAAACAGCATGCCGAGGCGCAGCTCCGGCGGCGGACAGCGATGCAACAGATAGCGGATGTCCTTGATGAAACCGAGGTCGAACATGCGGTCGGCCTCGTCCAGGACGATGGCGTCAATCTGCTTCAGATTGTAGATATGCTGCTTGAAGTAATCGATCAGGCGCCCAGGCGTTCCGATCAGGATATCGACGCCGGCCTCGATCGCCTCGCGCTGCGTATCGTAACCGGTCCCGCCGTAGGCCAGGCACAGTTTCAGCCCGCAATGGCGACCCAGCAACTCTGCGTCGTTGTAGATCTGTATCGCCAGCTCCCGGGTCGGTGCCACAATCAGCGCACGCGGCTGGTTGGGCTTGCGTTGCGCATCCACGGGGTGGATCAGCAGGCGCTTGAACACCGCAATCAGGAACGCGGCGGTCTTGCCGGTGCCGGTTTGCGCCTGCCCGGCGACATCGCGCCCCTGCAGGGCGATCGGCAGGGTCTCCGCCTGGATCGGTGTACACTTTGAAAATCCCGTTTCTTCAATGCCTTGCATCAGCTCGGCAGGCAAATCAAAATCGGAGAATGATATATCTGTTAAATGTGTCTCGCTCATAACCGCCTAGGATACAGTAATTGGTTGTTTCCGGGCTTGTAAATTGATCGGAATTAGGCTCAAATGTAGCCGTTGGTTGACAGGTGGCACAGCAAACCTTGTGTGCACACGTCATAAAAGCCGGTCAAGGCCTCTTTCCCGGTAGATCCTCGACAATATCTTACTACGACAGATTCCATTTGGTATCAGAATGAAGAGCGCTGTGATCAGCCTGGCATTGGACAGGATCATCAGGACTACTTTTTGATAAACGGAGAAATTGTACTGTGACTGAAGACATCATTTATGTGACAGATGACACCTTTGAAACCGAGGTCCTCAATGCCTCCGACCCCGTCCTGGTCGACTACTGGGCGGAATGGTGTGGTCCCTGCAAGATGATTGCACCCATCCTGGATGAAATCGCCAACGAATACACCGGCAAGATCAAGATCG
This sequence comes from Gammaproteobacteria bacterium, assembly GCA_029863005.1. GTDB lineage: Bacteria > Pseudomonadota > Gammaproteobacteria > Acidiferrobacterales > Sulfurifustaceae > Sulfuricaulis. The sequence continues at coordinate 2,806 of JAOTWF010000078.1, forward strand.
CCAAGCTGAATATCGATGACAATCCGCAGACGCCACCCAAGTACGGGATCCGCGGCATACCGACACTGATGCTGTTCAAAAACGGCAACGTGGAGGCAACCAAGGTGGGGGCCCTGTCCAAGTCCCAGTTGACCGCCTTCATCGACAGCAATATCTAGACAAACACCCGTTATAACAGGCAGGGGGTAGACGCATCACGCCGCACGTGCTAGCGTTAGACAATACCATAACCACAACCGTTCCGGATTCAGCATTCACCCGGACGGCACCTCCTGAAAACACCGTTAAAGCTTCCCCGGCTGCATCAGCCGTAGCCTTTCAATTCAACAATCAATGACACGCACCAAAGGCATTCTATGAATCTCTCCGAACTCAAGCTCAAACCCGCCAGTGAGCTGATCGAAATCGCACAGGGGATGGGCATCGAGGGGATGGCCCGCGCCCGCAAGCAGGACATCATTTTCTCCATCCTGAAATCACATGCGAAGAAAGGCGAAGACATCTTCGGTAACGGTGTACTGGAAATCCTGCAGGACGGTTTCGGTTTTCTGCGATCCGCTGACAGTTCCTATCTCGCCGGCCCTGACGACATCTATGTCTCGCCCAGCCAGGTGCGCCGCTTCAGCCTGCGTACCGGCGACTCCGTGGACGGCAAGATCCGCCCCCCCAAGGACAGTGAGCGCTATTTCGCCCTGCTCAAGGTCAATGAAATAAATTTCGATAAGCCGGAGAATACCAAGAACAAGGTCGCGTTCGAAAACCTGACACCGCTGCACCCCAACGAACGCATGAACCTGGAACGCGGCAACGGCAGCACAGAGGACATTACCGCACGCGTCATCGACCTGGTGGCACCGCTCGGCAAGGGCTCGCGCGGCCTGATCGTATCGCCGCCGAAGGCCGGCAAGACCATGCTGCTGCAGAACGTCGCTCAATCCATCACCTCCAACCACCCGGAGTGCTACCTGATCGTGCTGCTGATCGACGAGCGTCCGGAGGAAGTGACCGAGATGTCGCGCTCCGTGAAGGGCGAGGTCGTCTCGAGTACCTTTGACGAACCGGCCAGCCGCCACGTACAGGTTGCCGAGATGGTCATCGAGAAGGCCCGGCGCCTGGTCGAGCACAAGCTTGATGTCGTCATCCTGCTGGACTCCATCACCCGCCTGGGGCGCGCCTACAACACGGTGGTGCCCTCTTCCGGCAAGGTGCTGACCGGTGGCGTCGATGCCAACGCCCTGCAGCGCCCCAAGCGCTTCTTCGGCGCGGCCCGCAATATCGAGGAAGGCGGCAGCCTGACCATCCTGGCCACCGCGCTGGTCGATACCGGCTCGCGCATGGACGACGTGATCTACGAGGAGTTCAAGGGAACCGGCAACCTGGAAATCCACCTGGAACGCAAGATCGCCGAGAAACGCATCTACCCGTCCATCAACCTCAACCGTTCCGGCACGCGCCGCGAGGAACTGCTGACCGACCCGGCCGAGTTGCAGAAGATGTGGATCCTGCGCAAGCTGCTGCACCCTATGGATGAACTGGCCGCCATGGAATTCCTGATCGACAAGCTCAAGGCCACCAAGAGCAATTCACAGTTCTTCGACTCGATGAAGCGGTAGGAAAAATAAAAAGTGAAGCGTGAAACGTAAGGTGTAGGAGCACCTCGCAGACGCGATCAGACAGAGTGCACCGTGCGCACCAAAGATAGCCACGGAATCCACTGAACCCACGGAAAGACTAAAAACGAATAATGCAATGAATGCGTAGGGTGCGCTGTGCGCACCATTGAGCTCACCTCCATTTCGGGATGCCCGGCGCCTGGCCCGCTACAGCCGCAGCAGCCCGGGCAAACCATCACTTCTTACTTCTCACGCCTTTACCTTTCCGTGTTCTTCCGTGGATTCCGTGGCCTGTTTTTGACGCCTCACTTCTTACTTCTTACTTCTCACGCCTTTACCTTTCCGTATTCTTCCGTGGCTAATTTATATTTTTCTTGATCTCGCCTGCACCCGATTAAGCGCCGGGCATAAACAAGGCGATCCTAGACTTTTTTAAGTTCCCCCCAGGTTCCGCAGCCGCGCCATGCGCCGCTCCAGCGGCGGATGGGTGGCGAACAGCCGGCTGGCCTTCTCGGAGAAATTGCGAAACGGATTCACAATGAACATGTGCTGGGTGGCCTGGTTCGCCCCCTTGAACGGCTTGGCATTGAGTGCCAGCTTTTCCAGCGCCGATATCAGACCTTCCGGATGACGGGTCAGGCGCACGCTGGTGGCATCGGCCATGAACTCCCGCTGGCGCGACACCGCCATCTGCACCAGGCGTGAAAAGATCGGCGCCAGCGCCGCGAATATCAGCAGGAATAGCACGATCACCACCGCACCCCCGCCGCTCCGGCTGTTCGAACTGCGCGACCGGCCGGAATAGCGCAGCGAACGCAACGCCCCGTCACTGACCAGCGCGATCAGGCCGACGATGACACCCACGGCGGTGGCATAACGGATATCCCAGTTCACGATATGGCCCATCTCGTGGCCAACGACACCTTGCAGTTCTTCCCGGTTGAGCGTGTCCAGCAGGCCCCGGGTCACGCCGATCGAGGAACGTGCCGGGTGCATCCCGGTCGCGAAGGCATTCAGCGCATCCGTCTCGATCAAGTAGACTCGCGGTTTGCGGATACCGGCCGCAATGGCCATTTCTTCTACCACGTTATGCAACTGCGGTTCCTGTGTGGGCGTCACTTCATGGGCCCCGGTCATGCGCAGCACGATGCGGTCGCCGATGCGAAATGAAATCCATGACCACAGCACACCGACAACAAACAGCGCCAGTGCGGCCAGGACGCCCCAGCGGCTGACAAACCAGATGCCTTCCACCCCTTCGGGGAAATTGCCCGACATTGCCTGCACGCTCCAGCCCAGCAGGTAACCCAGGATGACCAGGATGAGTATGAGCATGAACACCAGCCGACGGGTCGCCTTCTGGTTGGCGCGGGCCGCGGCCATGAAATCGGTACGCCGCAGCACCTTGTTGCGCAGCACCGGCTTGTCCTGCCAGTTGGCGATCAGGGGGGCACCGCACTGGCGGCAGGCACGCGCATGGGCGCGATTTTCGGTACCGCATTCCGGACAGGATTTTGGAATCGAACTGGTCATCAGGAAGTATTAACGGCGTGTTCCCCTACGGGTAAAACATGAAAAACTTTTCAATAGCCATGGAAACAAACGGAAATCATGTATTTTGCCGGAATAAATCTCGTACATCATCGTCCCGATCAGCGCATGAAAAGCGCCAGCAATTTCGCACCTGCCTAAGACAGTTCAATTATTGATTCTTATGGAAGACCAGATGAACTCATCTTTCGTCAGTCCGGCGAACGCCGGAATCCAGTCACTAGCTGATTATCAACCACTGGATTCCGGGTCTCCGCTACGCTCCGCCCGGAATGACGGTTTGATCAGACTTTCCATATTTCATTTTTCCGTGTGGTTCCGTGGCTGATGTATATTTGATTAATCGCGCCCGCAAGGCACTCCTACACTATTTTATTTATCTTTCCGTGTATTTCCGTGACGAATATTTTTTGATTCTACCGCCTCCGCCTGGACGATCGCGCCTGCGAGGTGCTCCTATACTTAATTTATCTTTTACCGAATATCCACCTTGGGCACCTCGGCCTCGGCTTCCGGCACTTCGAAATAGGTCGCCGGATGAAAACCGAACATGCCGGCAATGATATTGGACGGAAACGCCTGCACGCCGTTATTGAGCGCCATGACGCTGTCGTTATAGAACTGGCGCGAGAAGGAGATCTTGTTCTCGGTCGCGCTCAGTTCCTCCATCAGGCGCGCGACACTCTCGTTGGCCTTGAGGTCGGGGTAGGCCTCCATCAACGCAAACAGTTTGCCCAGTGCCGCCCCCAGGATGCCCTCGGCCATGATCGACTCTTCAGGATTGCTGGCACCCACTGCCTGGTTGCGCGCCTGCACCACCTTCTCCAGGGTCTCCTGTTCATAGGACATGTAGTCCTTGACGGTTTCCACCAGATTCGGAATCAGGTCGTGACGGCGTTTCAGTTGCACATCGATCTGCCGCCAGGCGTTCTTGACCTGGTTACGCAGGTTCACCAGGCGGTTGTAGAGCGTGACCCCCAGCAGCGGAATCCCGATAATGATTGCCACCAGCCCCCAGCCAAAAATCTCCATTGTTTGTCTCCTTTGTATCTGAACCCGTTAGCAGACGGCGAAGGAACCCGTAACACTGGGTCAGCGTGGGCCCCGTAACGGGCTTGAGGATAACATTCCTGGGAATCCAAGACAGCCGCCAGGGGCAACTTTGTGGGTCCTGCCGAAAATGGCCCGCGGTGCCGCTTTTTACGTTTTTATTTTTCCGTGGATTCCGTGGCCATTACTATGTACACCGTTGTAGGTTGGGCGAAGTGCAGCGTGCCCAACAACCGGCCTTGTGTTGGGCACGTCGCTTCGCTTCTATGCCCAACCTACCTGCTTTCCGTGTGATTCCGTCGCAAAGATTTGTATTTTACGCTGTTACCTTTCCGTGTCCTTACGTGGGTTCCGTGGCTTTCACTTTTCACCCTTCACTCTTCACTTCTTACTTGTCCACTTCACGCCCGATTGCCCGGTAGCCGATATCCGTGCGGTAATAGACCCCCGGCCATGTAATCGCCTCGACACACTGGTAGGCCTGCGCCTGGGCAGCGGCTATGGTATCTCCCAGCGCGCACACACACAGTACCCGGCCCCCGCTGGTCACCACCTGCCCGTCGCGTGCTGCGGTGCCGGCGTGAAACACCTTGCAGGGACCGGCACCCACCGCAGGCAGGCCCTCGATCACGTCGCCCTTGCGGTAACTGTCGGGATAGCCACCGGCGGCCAGCACCACGCCAAGGGAGGGACGTTCATCCCACTCGGCCTCGACCTGGTCGAGGTCGCCCTCGATAGCGGCCAGGCACAGCGCCACCAGGTCCGACTTGAGCCGCAGCATAATGGGCTGGGTCTCCGGATCACCGAAGCGCACATTGTATTCCAGCACCTTGAGGGTGCCGTCGGGGGCGATCATCAGACCGGCGTACAGGAACCCGGTAAAGTCATTGCCCTCCGCGGCCATGCCGCGCACGGTCGGCCGGATGACCTGATTCATGACGCGTCGGTGTATCTCCTGCGTCACCACCGGCGCCGGCGAATAGGCGCCCATGCCGCCGGTATTGGGGCCGGTGTCGCCGGTGTCGCGTGCCTTGTGGTCCTGCGATGTGGCCAGCGGCAGGGTGTGGATACCATCCACCATGACGATGAAGCTGGCCTCCTCGCCTTGCAGGAATTCCTCGATCACCACCCGGTGACCGGCCTGGCCGAAGACATTGCCGCTGAGCATGTCCTCGACCGCCATGATGGCCTCGGCCTCGGTCTGCGCCAGGATGACGCCCTTGCCGGCCGCCAGACCATCGGCCTTGACCACGATCGGTGCCCCTTGTTGGCGAATATAGGCCACGGCTTTGCCGACATTGGTAAAGGCGGCGTAAGCGGCCGTGGGAATATGGTGGCGCGCGAGGAAGTCCTTGGCAAAGGACTTGGAGCCCTCCAGCTGCGCCGCGCCCCGGGTGGGGCCGAAACAGGGCAGGCCGGCGGCCGTGAACTCGTCCACCACCCCCGCGACCAGCGGCATCTCGGGCCCGACGATGGTCAAGCCGACGTCGTTGCCCCGGGCGAAGGCCATCAGGCCGGCGATATCACCGGCCTCGATAGCGACATTTTCGATGCCCGGCTCCAGTGCCGTACCGGCATTGCCCGGCGCCACGTACACCGTGTCCGCCTGCGGTGACTGGGCGGCCTTCCATGCCAGGGCGTGCTCACGCCCGCCGCCGCCGATGATGAGAATATTCATGGTTGTTCCTTAATCATTTAAATGGCTGCAGCTGAATACAAACACCATTATTCACCGCAGAGACGCTGAGGACGCGGAGAAGAACAATCACTTGTAAAGAAACCGTAGGATGGGCAAAGGCCGCATGGCCGTGCCCATCAGATCCCTTGTGTTGGGCACGCTGCGCTTTGCCCAACCTACCACTATTCACCGCAGAGACGCTGAGGTCGCTGAGAATGAATTCACCGCAAAGACGCAAAGATCGCAAAGGATGCAAAGAAATAAATGGGCAAACATAAAAACCCTATGGGCATTCAGACAACAGCAGAAATAACACGGATTTTATTACAAAGATTCTTTCTTTGCGCCCCTTGCGTCTTTGCGGTGAATATCTTGTTCTTCTCTGCGTTCTCAGCGTCTCTCGGCAATTGCTCCATGCATCGCCTAAAGCGCCTACTTTTGGTGCTCTACCTCCTCCATCCATGGAGTCGTGCGGTGAATTTTTTTCCGTGTTCTTCCGTGGATTCCGTGGCTATTACTTCTCACTTCTCACTTCTCACTGATCTTCAATGCCGGAAATGCCGCATACCCGTGAACACCATGGCCATGCCATGTTCGTCCGCCGC
>JAOTWF010000079.1 GCA_029863005.1 Gammaproteobacteria bacterium
ATCGACTCCAACGATCTGCCGCTGCGGATGGCGTCAATGTCGCGGTTGTGTTGCAGGATCTCGCGCGAGATGTTGAGCGGCAGATCGTTGGAGTCGATCACACCGCGCACGAAGCGCAGGTAATTCGGCATCAGCTGCTCGGCATCGTCCATGATGAACACGCGCTTCACGTACAGCTTGATGCCGTGGCGCTTTTCCCGGTCCCACAGGTCGAAGGGCGCGCGCTGCGGAATATAAAGCAGCGAGATGTATTCCTGCTTGCCCTCCACGCGGCTGTGCACGTGCGCCAGCGGCGCCTCGAAATCATGCGCCACATGCTTGTAGAACTCGTCGTACTCTTCCTGGGTGATCTCGTTCTTGGGGCGCGCCCACAACGCCGAGGCCTTGTTGACGGTTTCGTCCTCGTCCTTGGCCTCGGCCTTCATGACGATGGGCAGCGTGATGTGATCGGAATACTTGTGCACAATGGTGCGCAGCCGGAAGCCGTCGAGGAACTCGTCCGCGTCCGCGCGCAGGTGCAGGGTCACTTCGGTGCCACGCGTCATTTTCTCAATGGTCTCGATGACGTACTCGCCCTCCCCGCTGGATTCCCAGCGCACCCCATGTTCCGGGCCGAGACCCGCGCGGCGCGTGGTCAGCGTAACCTTGTCTGCCACGATGAAGGAGGAGTAAAAACCGACGCCGAACTGACCGATCAGCTTGAGATCCTTGGACCGGTCGCCGGTGAGCGCGTCCAGGAACTGGCGCGTGCCGGACTTGGCGATGGTGCCGATGTTGTCGATTACCTCGCTGCGGTTCATGCCGATGCCGTTGTCCGAGACCGTGATCGTGCGCGCGGTCTTGTCATAGGCGATGCGGATCTTGAGATCGGCGTCGCCTTCGTACAGGTTATGGTCGGAGAGCGCCTCGAAGCGCAGCTTGTCGGCCGCATCAGAGGCGTTGGAGATCAGCTCCCGCAGGAATATTTCCTTGTTGCTGTACAGCGAGTGAATCATCAGGTCCAGCAGCTGCCGGACCTCGGCCTGGAATCCCAGGGTTTCTTTGTGCGTGTCCACACCCATGGCGCGGCTCCCCTTTTCGCAAATGGTTGTTCCCGTGCTGGAATTTAGGGGCGAAGGGGGCGGTTTTCAAGCAGCGATAATCTGATCCACGGCATGATACGGCCGGTCAGGCTGGCACTACGGTGCTTTGGTCACTTCGATCAGCACTTCATTACGGCGCAGGAACCAGAGGGAGAACGGCGGGTTGTAGCGGGCGAACACCGGCTGGCCGGTGGTTGGTAGGCCGGCCTGCGCCACGGCCTTAAGCAGAATAGCTTCCTGCTCACGATAGCGCGACTCGCTCCAAAAGCCTGAGTAGCGCCGTACGGCCATAAGCCGGGCCGGCGCTTCGTGGATTTTTACTTTTGGGTTAACGGGCTGCGGAAGTGTCTCGCGCGTGAAGTGCGCCGGCATGACGAAGCTGAAGACATACGTGCCACTCTGCGCGTCACCGGCCTTGGGCGTCATGGTCACGGGCGCGGTCATGGCAATTTTCTCGCCCTCGCCCGTCGACTGCATGCTCACCGGCGCGGTCATCGAGATTTTTTCCTGCTGGCGGTTGTTGCCGAAAATGAAATCCGCGAGGATACGAAACGCTTGATTGCCCACATCCTTGAACTCGCCGGTGACTTCGGTCTCGGCCAGCAATTGCGGGGCATAGCGCCGCAGCTCGAACGCTTCGTACTGCTTGATCACTTCATACTTCGGCTCTTCGGTCGCCACGGCCGTGCCTCCTGCCAGGAGCAGAATAATGCCTGTTAATAGCTGCTTCATCGTCCCGATATTCCTGCGCTGGGCCAAAAGGTGCAAGTAGCACCAAGCCGGTTTCAGCCTGAAGCGGATAGAAAGCAGCCGTTCATGAATATGCAGTTTCGGCCAGGAGCCTTCCCGTAGGCTCTGAGCGCCATGGAGAGGCACAAGCGCTATTCCCGTTGCGCAGTCACCTGTGGTTCTGGAAAGTCTAAAAATATCCAACCCGGGTTTCCCCCTTGAAATACAGCACTTTCAACAATCTGCCTCCCGGATATTTCACAATATTGTTTATTAATGTTATTAATGATCTTTACCGTCTGTCAGACTTGGCATGCTAACTGCAAGGAATAAGTCACCAGTTAGCTTTAAGAGTGTGGTGTTATGGAAACCATTATAAAAATCGAAGTTAACGGCACAACCGCCGTCCAGGTATTTGAAGACGATGCCGTGAGCGCCCAAGTGGAAATAGCCTATTGGCAATCGCAAGGTATCGTTCCCGAGGTCTCAGATGTTAAACAAAAGGATACGGACGTTCACAAATAACTGGTTTCTGCCAGAAGTACGCGTTCACGTCGACCAAAAGTGGTCGTTCAAGCTTTGAGTTGAGGGACGCGCAGTTTTTTTGGCACGACCGCTGGCAGAAAAACGCCATCGGTTTCCACCAGGAGCAGATCACCTCGCACCTTAAGGAGTTCTGGCCCACGCTGGGGCTGGCACCGATTGCTTCGGTGTTCGTGCCCCTGTGCGGCAAGAGCCGCGACTTGGCCAGATTTATCATGCCTGCGCCACAATGTGAGTCGTCCCGTTTGTTTCCTCTGTTTCGATACATCGCATTTCCACGCTCCAGTCACGGAATGATAATGTCGACGACCACTGATTATTAGAGTTTTTTCCAGTCCAGTTGTCCGCGCCGTGTGACAGTTCTAACATGGACACGCTACTCGGATCACCACTAGGGAAAGGAGGCATGCCATGGTTAACCTGCTCATCAACGGAAAACAGCAGGAAGTGGACGTAACCGCCGATACCCCGCTGCTGTGGGTGTTGCGCGACCATGTCGGTCTGACGGGCACAAAGTACGGCTGCGGCATTGCCGCCTGCGGCGCGTGTACCATACTCGTCGACGGCCAACCGGTGCGCAGTTGCATCACCTCCGCCGCGTCCGTCAGCGGCAAACCCATCACCACCATCGAAGGCCTGTCAGCGGAAAATCGACACCCTGTGCAGCGGGCGTGGATCACCGAAGACGTTCCGCAGTGCGGTTATTGCCAGTCAGGCCAGATCCTTTCCGCCGTGGCGCTGCTCAATGCCAAGCCCAAGCCCACCGATGAGGACATCGACGAGGCCATGAGCGGTGTGTTGTGCCGCTGCGGCACTTACGTGCGCATCCGCCGCGCCATCAAGAAAGCCGCGGCACTGATGGCGAAGGGGAACGTGGCATGAACAGATTCGTCACCCTGAATCGTCGCGAATTTCTCAAGGTCTCGGCCGCGGCCGGTGGCGGGCTGCTGATCGGTTTGTATCTGCCAGGCCGGCTCGAGGCCGCCACGAATACAACTGCCGAGGAATTCTTGCCGAACGCGTTCCTGCGCATCGCGCCGGACAACACCGTCACGGTAATTTCCAAACATCTCGAGATGGGACAAGGCGTTTACACTGGCTTGCCCACCATCGTCGCCGACGAGTTGGACGCCGACTGGAGCCATATTCGCGTGGAGTCCGCGCCGGCGGATGCCACGCGCTACGGCAATCTCGCCTGGGGCGGCACCACGCAAGGCACCGGCGGCAGTACCAGCGTCACCAATTCCTGGGAGCAGTTGCGCCGCGCCGGCGCGACCGCGCGCGCCATGCTGATCGCTGCCGCGGCGCATACCTGGAAGGTAAAAGCCGGTACGCTGCGCGCCGCGAATAGTTACGTCATCGACCCCAAGGGCAAACGCCGCGCGAGCTACGGCGAGCTCAGCACGTTGGCTGCGACGTTGACGCCGCCCCTGGACGTGAAACTCAAAACCCCGAAGCAATGGAAACTCATCGGCAAGCACGTGCCGCGCACCGACAGCGTCGATAAATCCAGCGGCAAGGCGATCTTCGCCGGTGACATGCGTCTGCCCGGCATGCTCACCGCACTGGTGGCACGTTCGCCGCTGTTCGGCGCCAAGCTCAAAGGCTTCAAGGTTGACGCCGTCAAGGCGATGCCGGGCGTGAAGGCCGTGGTGGCGATCCCGCAGGGCGTGGCGGTGGTGGCCACCGATTTCTGGTCGGCCAAACTGGCGCGCGATGCCTTGCAAGTGGAGTGGGACGACAGTGCGGCCGAGAAACGTTCGAGTGACGAACTTCTGGCGCAGTATCTTGAGCTGTCCAAAAAACCCGGCGTGGTCGCGCACCAGTCCGGCGATATCACCAAGGGGCTGGCCGGCGCGGCGAAAAAACTCGAAGCCACGTTCGAATTCCCGTACCTGGCGCACGCGCCGATGGAGCCGCTGGCCTGCGTGGTGCAGCTAAGCGACAACGCCTGCGAAATCTGGGCCGGCTCGCAAGCACAGACCAACGACCAGGCCACCGCCGCCGAAGTCTCGGGACTTAAGACCGGGCAGGTTACGATCCACACGCTGCTGGCCGGGGGCAGCTTCGGCCGACGTGCTAATCCAACTGCGGATTACGTCCGCGAGGGCGTGGAGGTGGCGAAGGCGACACGCGCCCTGAATGCACCGATTCGTCTCTTGTGGACGCGCGAGGACGACATCCGTGGCGGCTACTACCGGCCGATGTATGTGCACACCATCGCCGCCGGACTCGACCGGCGCGGCCGGCCGCTCGCCTGGCAGCATCGCATCATCGGGCAGTCGATTCTCGCCGGTATGGCGAACAGGGCGCCGTCCAAGGATAGCGTCGATTTCACCTCGGTCGAGGGCGCCGCCAACCTCCCCTACACCATTCCTGATATGCTGGTGGATCTGCACACCACGCAGGTCGGCGTGCCGGTGCTGTGGTGGCGCAGCGTGGGCAGCACGCACACGGCGTTCTCCACGGAAGTCATGATCAACGAGCTCGCGATCGCGGCCAAGCAAGACCCGGTCGCGTTCCGGCGCGCGCTGCTCAAGAACCATCCGCGCCATCTCGGTGTGCTCAACCTCGCCGCGCAGAAGGCCGGCTGGGGCAAGCCGCTGCCGAAGGGACGCTGGCGCGGCGTGGCGGTGCACAAATCGTTCAATTCGTATGTCGCCGAGGTGGCGGAGATCAGCCTCGCCGACGGCAAACCGAAGGTCGAGCGCGTGGTGTGCGCCGTCGACTGCGGCGTGGCCGTCAATCCGGACATGGTGCGGGCGCAAATGGAATCGGGGATTATTTTCGGATTATCGGCAGCGCTGTACGGCGAGATCACGCTCAAGGACGGCCAGGTGGTGCAATCGAACTACCACGATTATCAGATCGTGCGTCTGCCCGAGACGCCGAAGATCGAGGTGCACATCGTGCCGAGCCAAGCCAAGCCGACCGGCGTTGGCGAGCCGGGCGTGCCGCCGCTGGCGCCGGCCGTGGCCAATGCCGTGTTCGCCGCCACCGGCAAGCCGGTGCGGCGGCTGCCGATCCGGATCTAACCATGGAAACCGCCGATCATGAAGTCCTGCGCACCGCCATCGACTGGCTGACGGCGGGTGAGACGGTGTATCTCGCGACCGTCGCCAAAACCTTCGGCTCATCGCCTCGCCCACCGGGATCGCTCGCGGCGCTCGTGGCCTCCGGCCGTTTTGTCGGCTCGGTCTCGGGCGGATGCATGGAAGCAGACCTGGTGGCAAGACTGCGCGACGACCGGCTGCCGCAGAAATTTCCCGCCTTGATCACCTACGGCGTGACGCAGGAAGAAGCGCATCGCTTCGGCCTGCCTTGCGGCGGCAAGCTGGAACTGGTGCTCGAACGCCTGGTAAGCACAGCGCCCCTGAAAAATATTCTGGAGAAAATCGACGCACGCCAGCTCGCGATCCGGCAACTGTGCCTCGACACCGGCGAAGCAAACCTGCACCCGGCCTCCGCGCACGAGGAGTTCTCCTGCGACGGGAAATTTATGCGCAAACTGTTCGGTCCGGGCTGGCGGCTGCTGCTGATCGGCGCCGGACAACTGTCACGTTTCGTGGCACAGATGGGGATGGCACTCGACTACGAAGTGATCGTATGCGAGCCGCGCGAAGAGCTGGCAAGCCTGTGGCATGTGGACGGCGCCATAATCAATAAAAGCATGCCGGATGATGCGGTGCGGCTCCTGGCTGACATGTGTAGCGCAGTGCTGGCGCTGACGCACGACCCCAAACTCGACGACATGGCACTGCTCGAAGCGCTTGAGTCTCCGGCGTTCTACGTTGGGGCACTCGGCTCGCACGCCAACAACGACAAGCGTCGCACGCGGCTGGCCACGCTTGGCGTGACTCCCGAAAACCTGGCACGCCTGCACGGGCCGGTCGGCCTGGCGATCGGCAGCAAGACCCCGGCGGAAATCGCGGTCGCCGTGCTTGCGGGGGTCACTGCCGCGCGTCATGGGATCGCGCTCGAGGCCAAGCCGGAGCAGGAACCGGCGCAGCTTCAGGTCAGCGGGTAGAACGATCGATCAGCCCTCACTTGCGATAGAGGGATTATTGATATGAACATGAAGATCGTAGGTGTGTTGCTCGCCGCCGGTCGCAGTCAGCGTTTCGGTGAAAACAAATTGCTGGCACGCTTACCCAACGGGACGGTCGTGGGTGTCGCCGCGGCGCGAAATCTGATCGACGCCCTGCCCGATTGCATCGCCGTGCTGCGTCCCGGTGATGAAATACTTGCAACACTGCTGGCGGCCGAAGGTCTGCGTATTGTCGTCAACCCTATTGCCGATGGCGGCATGGGCACCAGCCTTGCGCGCGGCGTTGCCGGAGAGGAGGCTGATGGCTGGATCATTGCGCTGGCCGACATGCCTTCCATCCAGCCCGCGACAATACAGGTCGTCGCCGAAGCTATTGCCGCCGGCGCTCCACTTGCCGCACCCATCTACCACGGGAAACGTGGTCATCCCATCGGCTTTGCGCGCCAGTTCCAGACGGAACTGACATCTCTGGCAGGAGACAGCGGCGGACGCGATATCCTCGCGCAACACACGAATGAATTACGTCTGATCGACGTGGACGATCCGGGGGTGCTGTTCGATATTGATCATGTCGCTGATATCAGCGGCGACGGACGCTAACCCTGAGGATTATCGAACCCTTTGTAATCGGCGCGGCGCCGGTGCTACCTGCTCTTCCTGGCTGCGCAGATAGTCTTCGTAGTTGCCGCCGTAGATCTCGATGCCCTGCGGCGTCATCTCGATGATGCGTGTGGCCAAGGATGAAACGAATTCACGGTTGTGGCTGACGAAAATCAGCGTGCCGGGGAATTTTTCCAGCGCGTTGTTGAGCGACTCGATGGATTCCATGTCCAGGTGGTTGGTGGGCTCGTCCATGATCAGCACATTGGGCTGCTGCAGCATGAGCTTGCCGAACAGCATGCGCCCCTGCTCGCCGCCGGAGAACGCCTCGAAGCGCAGCTTGTCGGCCGCATCCGAGGCGTTGGAGATCAGCTCCCGCAGGAAAATTTCCTAGTTGCTGTACAGCGAGTGAATCATCAGGTCCAGCAGCTGCCGGACCTCGGCCTGGAATCCCAGGGTTTCTTTGTGCGTGTCCACACCCCTGGCGCGGCTCCCCTTTTCGCAAATGGTATTTCTTGCGCCAGAATTTAGGGGCGGAGGGCGCGGTTTTCAACCCGGATTTCTATGGATGGGGTTCTGCGGGGCGCAGAAAACAATGGCGCCCGATCGGCAAGAGCCAGGCCCGCCCCCCGCCCCGGCCGATACCCCCCCGGAACGTGTAATAAAGTGGAGAGTCCGGAGGGCTAAACCCTCCGGACTCTCGGTGCTTCACACGTTCGTCAGATTACGGATTGCGCAACGCGCATCACTGAGCCGCACCGCGGTTGACCGTCAGGTTCGAGTGCGTGCTTCCGCCCCCGAATGGGTAGTTGAGGTCGCATGTGCCGCCAGTGCCAGCAACTGCAGACATTCCTATAGATGGCGTCCCCGACCCGTCGTTGACGGGGCCGTGGCAAGACGCGCACGTCTTGGCCCTGTTATCCGTCACATGACTTGCGGGGTACACATTGGTACCCCCGTGACAAGAGGAGCACGTTGGAATAGCTATTGGAAGCGTACAAGAAGTCGGCGGTGGAGGTGGTGGTGGAGGCGCGTTTGACTCGTCATTATCGCTTGAGCTGGCGCACCCCGGATCCGCGAGATCGATCAGCCCGTCTCCGTCATTGTCCACGCCGTCCGAGCATTGTGTCGTCGGCGGTGGCGGACCACCTGTCTCGTCATTATCGTTTGCATCGGTACACCCCGGATCTGCGAGATCGATCAACCCGTCTCCGTCATTGTCCACGCCGTCCGAGCATTGTGTCGTCGGCGGAGGCGGAGGCGGCGATGGTGGGGTTGGTGTCGGCGGCGGTGCGAATGGTTCTTTGCCCGTGAGGGCGTAGCCGATCGAATCGGTATCCAGCCGCGGCAGGCAACTCAAGAAACGCATCTCACTCTTTTCGTAGATGTATTCGCGAATCTTGCCTCCGTCATCGCCGCGCACGTCTTCCCCGCTGCGACCGCCGCGCGCATCATTGCCGTGACAGCCAGCGCAGGCGGCCATGTAGCGCTGGTAACCTGTCACCGTGCCTGCGTTCAGGTAGTCGGCGATCTGCCTGATTTGCGCATCCGAAAGCAACCCTTGCAGAAACTGCATTGTCGGAACGCCATCGCGGAACACGGAAGTGCCGTTGATAGCACCCTGGATCGAGCACTCGCGCGCACCGAGCACCTGACGTCCGCCGCCGGCGATCGCTTCACCATCGTGGCAGCCGGCGCAATTGCTGTAGTACAGCCCTTCACCGGCTGTCGACAATGGTGGCGGAGGCGTCGGGGTTGGCGTCGGATCATCGTGACGCCCGTCGCGGTCCTTGTCATCATCATAGAAGCCGTCGTGATTTCGGTCCTCGTCGCTGTAGCCGTCTTTGTCAAGATCATCCGGAAGAAAAGCATTTTGATGCCGTTGATTATAGGGATTTGCATCGACGTTATCCGGCAAGCCATCTCCATCGCTGTCATTCGCCGCGCGTGTATAACGCCGGTCATAAAGGTTGGGAATGCCGTTACGATCCACGTCTTGCGGGTCGATGGTATTATTGTCGTAGTGGTACCC